>JBGTOG010000461.1:0-3744 GCA_041742675.1 Gemmatimonadaceae bacterium
CGCCCGTGCGGCGACCGCTCACCGTGTCGTCAGTCATCACGCGCAGCGTCGCGCGACCCGCGCCGCGCGCAATCACGGCCAGCGGTTCGTCGCGTACGTACGCCACATCCGGCGCGTCGCTCACCACCACCAAACCAGCCGATGACCGCGTCAGACCCGACACATCGGTCACCGTCAACTGAATCGGCATTTCACCGCCGACATCCATCGTATCAACGCGAAGGATCATCTCCACCGCGCCAACCGGAGCTTCACGCACTTCGACGCGCGTGGTGCCATGCACATCACCGACCCGCGCCGTGACGGTGGCGACACCACCTGACAGCGCCATCATCGTGCCTCGTGAATCGATGTGCAGCACATCCGGACGGTTCGAACTCCACTGCACCTCGGCATCACCAATGCGTTCACCGCTCGCGTCGAACACGTCTGCGGTCAGCAGGCACGCTTCGCCACATTCGATCGTCTCCTGCGCTTCGACAATGCGAACGCGCGTTGCCTGACGCGCCGCCACACTCACATCAATCGCGGCCTGAATCACGCCAGTCACGCCGCCTGCACCGGAGACGTGCGCACGAATGGTGACCGCGCCCGCCGCAATGCCAGTAACGGCACCTTCCGATGTTACCGTGGCGATGGCCGGGTCAGACGTCGTC
This sequence comes from Gemmatimonadaceae bacterium, assembly GCA_041742675.1. Classification (GTDB taxonomy): domain Bacteria; phylum Gemmatimonadota; class Gemmatimonadetes; order Gemmatimonadales; family Gemmatimonadaceae; genus JAABRT01. Next base: position 657 of record JBGTOG010000461.1, read on the forward strand.
CAACGCACCACCGCATCGGCCACGGTGGCGCCGGTATCCGACGTGACGACGGCCCGCAGGTCCAGCTGTCCACCCACCACAACCTGTCCTGAGGGTGGAGACACACTGATCGCAGCAGGCACGGTACTCAACTTCTTTCGCGTGCCAGATGACCAGGGCGGCGTCGTTGGCGCCATCGCACCCCACGCGGCCACGGAGGCGGCGCGTGCGTCTTGCAGCGCCGTTGCAATGGCGGCCAGCTCCGCGCGAGTACTGCTTCCGTCGATGGACAAACCCGCGCCCAGCACCGGCAGGACCGCGTCGAGAGACGGCCAGCGATCAGACGGCTTCTTCTCCAACATGCGCATGACGGCATCGGCGAGTGGCGCCGGACAATCGGGGCGCAGTGCTCGCAGATCTTTAGGTATCGTGTTGCCGTGCGCCGCAATCAGGCGATACAAGTCGCCAGCGAAAGGTGGCGCACCGGTGAGCAACTCGTACGCGGCAATGCCAAGGGCGTACTGGTCAGCCGCGCCGCTCACCGCATCGGTGCCGGTAAACTGTTCGGGACTCATGTACACCGGCGTGCCAATGGCCATGCCGGACTTGGTGAGTCCTTCCCCGTCTGCCGCTTTCGCAATGCCAAAGTCGGTCACCACCACTTCACCCTTGGTGGTCACCAGCACGTTGGCGGGTTTGACATCGCGGTGCACAATGCCTTCGCCGTGCGCGTACGAAAGGGCGCGAGCGGTTTGCCACAAAATCCACTGTGCCTGATCAAGCGGGAGGAGCTGTGACTGTTGCCCCACTCGCCGACACAACTCATCGAGCGATCCACCTTCCACAAGTCGCATGACGAAAAAGATCAGCTCTTCGTCCTGCTGCACTTCGTGCACAACAATGATGTTGTGATGTTGCAGACGGGCCGCGATGCGCGCTTCCTGCAGAAACCGTTCGGCCATGCCCGGCGTGAAGCTCAGGCGCGGCTCCATCACCTTGATGGCAACCTTGCGCCCGAGCCGCAGATCGGTGGCGATATACACCACCGCCATGCCGCCGCGACCTATTTCGCCCGCGACGTCATAGAGGCCGACGGTCGCGATACGCAATCGCTCCAGCAGCGCATCAGAGCTACCGGTTTCACTGGCGGCGAAGAAGTTCGTGACCACAGCGGAGGGCGTCAGTCGGGAGGTGCGCCGACAATCCAGCTGGCGCAGTGCGGAGAACACATGGAGAACACATGTAGTTGCCATCTCTGACGACCAAGCGCAAGGAGCGAGACCGCCGTCACTGATCCGGCGAGCGGGCGATCATATCATCATGTGACCCTTCCGCCCGGCTCGCGACGCATGTCCCGCTTGACGCCCCCTCAGTGACCGTCACATCTTCGCTGCACCGAGCATGAGTGGCCAGCGCGCTCGCCCGCGTTTGCACGGGTGCCATTTGTGCAGACGTGGTTCGCGCCTCCCCGCACCTTCCGCCCTGTGCGATTTCCGATTTGCTCTCGAGGCACTCGTCATTGCGCTTCCAATCGCGCGTCAGCGCCACCCGTCTCGCTGGTGCTGCTGAGTCTGCTGGTTCTTCTGAACGCGTGCAGCAGTGCCAGACCGATACCATCTACCTCGCCGATAGGCGCTGACTCAGCCGTCGTGGCCGCCGAACGCGCCACGGGTGAGCTGTCGCAACGAGCGCTCGGTGTGCCGCCGTTTGCCGTGCGCGGTGCCGACACCAAACTCGAGCCGCTGAGCTTCGCGCTCGCCGACCTGCTCACCACGGACCTCGCTCGCAGCGGACAGCTCACGCTCGTGGAGCGCACGCGGCTTGGCGACGTGCTCCGAGAGCTGGACCTCGCCGCCAGCGGCCGAGTGGATTCGGCCACCGCGCCACGTGTCGGACGCCTGGTGAGCGCGCGCCGTCTGGTCATCGGCTCTCTTGACGAGTTGCCTGGCGACGGGGGGCTCCGCATTGGCGTTCGCCTGGCGGATGTCGAACAAGGCACCGTACAGCAGGCGATCGATGCCCAAGCCCCACTCATCGACATCCTCGCCGCGCAGAAGGCGCTCGCCTTTCGCATTCTCGATGCCTTGGGAGTGACGCTCACGCCAGCCGAACGCGCCGCGATCGAACAGCGACCAACGCGGGATCTGGCGGCGCTGCTCGCATATGGCGCCGGCGTGCAGGCGGAGTACGCCGGCGACTACCGAACGGCCGCATCACAGTACCGACGTGCTCAGCGACTTGATCCCGGATTTGTTGGCGCCGGCGTGCGCGCCCGGGAAGTTCGCGCGCGTTCGGAGAGCGGTACCGTCTTTCCGGTGGCCATCCCGGGGCTCCGGTCGCTGGATGCCGCAGTTGGCACAGCCATTGATCGCATCAACCGGCCGCTCGATCAGATCACCAGCGCTGCGGGTAACATCGGGAGTGCAGCAGATCCGAGCTTCCCGACCACCGCCGCGACGGTGCTGATCACGGTGACGCGACCATGATCGTTCGGCTCAGAAGTTGTCTCGCGGCCACACTCGTGCTCGTATGTGGTGCTACGGACCTCCGGGCGCAGGATCGTCTGGTTGGACTGCGTGCGCTAAGCGGCGGCGGCGTCTTCGAGCAGGTGCGCTTTGGGGATACCGGCTTGCTGCAAACGCCGCTGGTGGGTCAGGACTCCCTCCGCATTACCTCGGCCACCCAGCTGACCTTCCCCGTATCCGCCGCCATGCCGCTCGGGGAGCGCTGGACCATGGACATCACCACAGTGTTCGCCACTGGCGAAGTGGGCTTCACGCCGGCCGCCGGTGGCGCTGAGCGCACCGCATCACTTTCAGGGCTCAGTGATGTTCGGGTGCGAACCTCGGGCCGTTTTTTTGACGACGCCATCATCCTGACCATCGGCGTAAACGCGCCCACAGGAAAGACACAACTCGACTCGCTTGAGCTCACGGCGCTGCGAGTGCTTGCCGCGCCAGCGCTGGCGATGGGTGCTGCACCCGTTGGTGCAGGGCCAAGTGGCGTCGTCGGACTGCTGTCCGCCCGTACCATCGGCCCGTGGGCGGCGGCGCTTGGCGTCTCCTATGAATACCGCGGCACGTACCAACCCGTCGCCGCGCTGGCGGCC
>JBGTOG010000004.1:0-9769 GCA_041742675.1 Gemmatimonadaceae bacterium
CGTCATGTTGTGGTCGTCCGGTCCTGACCGTCCGACGCTGGAGGCGCTGCGCTCGGCCGTCGCGGCGCGCGACCACGAGCGGGCCTATCAGTTGGCGGCACGCATGAACGCGTCCGAGGTTCCGGACAGCCTCTGGTCTGCGTTCACCGCTCCGGTCACCGTCCACACCTCACCGGCCGGTGTCAGGGTGCAGCGCCGCGCGTACGGCGATCCGGACTCGAGTGCGTGGGAGTCCCTGGGCACCACGCCGCTGACCATCGCCAGATTTCCGCGGAGTCCCTCGGTCCTTCGACTGGAGGCCACGGGTCACCGGACCATCGATGTCGGGTTTGCGCCCATCACCACCGACACGATCGTACTCAGTCCCCTGACGACACTGCCCGAACGTTGGCGACACGTCACCGGGGCGCTGCCTGGCTACGTGGGGGGACCGGAGTTCGCGTTCCGGTACGTGGCACCCAACTTGTCGCTCGCGCCCCCCATCCGGCTGCCGGATTTCCAGATTGGCCAGTTCGAGGTCACGAACGCGGAGTACAAGCAGTTCGTGGACGCCGGCGGGTACCAGGACCGGTCGTACTGGACGTATCCGTTCGAGCGCGACGGTGTTGCCGTGCGCTGGGAGGAGGCGATGGAGGCGTTTACCGACAGTACGGGCCGGCCTGGACCGAGCACCTGGTCGTTCGGTTCCTTCCGCGACGGCCAGCGCGATCATCCGGTCACCGGCGTGAGCTGGTACGAGGCCGCCGCCTACGCCCGCTTCGCCGGAAAGGAGCTCCCCACGGTCTATCACTGGTTTCGTGCCGCGACGACCTGGCTCAGCGATTGGATCATTCCCGCCAGCAACATGGCCGGTGCGGGACCAATGGCCGTCGGTAGCAAGGCGGGCATGAGTCAGTTCGGGATCTACGACATGGCAGGGAACGCCCGCGAATGGGCGTTCAACGCATCGGGTGACGAACGCTATATCCTCGGTGGCGGGTGGGGGGATGATCCCTACGTGTTCACTGTGGCCAACTCGGCGCCGCCCTTTGATCGATCGCCGATGAACGGCTTTCGGTTGGCGAGTTATGGAGCGGAAGAGCAGGCGCTGTTGGCAACGCGCCAGCCCGTCGATCATCCGGTGCGGGACTTCGCGCGGGAGACGCCGGTCTCCGACGCCGAGTTCCAGGCATTCAGGCGCGTCTACGCCTACGATCGGGTACCGCTCGATGCCGTCTTGCAGTCCATCGACAGCACCGAGACGTGGGTGCGCGAATACGTGACGTTCCGAGCGGCGTACGGGAGTGAGCGGGTCGGGCTCTATCTCTACACGCCTCGCTCGACGCAGCGGCCACTCCAGACGGTTGTGTCTTTCCCGGGTTCAAGTGCGCTCCTGCAGGACTCGATTGCGCAGTACTCCACGGAGCACGCCGAGATGATCGTGCGCAGCGGCCGCGCGTTCGCGTTCCCTGTGTACAAGAGCACGTTTGCGCGTCGGGACGGGTTCGTGTATCGCCGTCAGGACGAAACGAATACCTATCGCGATCACGTGCTGCACTGGGCCAAGGACCTTGGCCGCTCGCTCGACTATCTGGAAACGCGCGCGGACGTCGATGCGGGGAAGTTCGCCTATCTCGGGTATAGCTGGGGCGGGATGCTCGCTCCCATCATGTTGGCCACCGAGCCTCGCCTCAAGGTCGCCGTGCTCGCGGTACCGGGCTTGAGCCCTCTGCCGACTCAGCCCGAGGTGGACCCCTTCAACTTCGTGAGCCGCACATCACAGCCGGTGCTCATGCTGAGTGGCGAGAACGATATGATCCACCCGCTGGAGACGACCGCGCGACCGATGTTCGAGTTGTGAAATGCGCCGGCGGATCAGAAGCGACACGTGGTCGCGCGCGGCGGTCACCTTGTGCCGTACTACGTGTTGGTGCAGGAAACGCTGGCGTGGCTTGATCGGTTTTTGGGGGCGAGTTAGGGGGGGGACCGTATGTTCTCATGAGAATTTGCTCGGGTCAGTGCAGGAGAATATTCCGCTTTTGGCGACCATAGTTCTCAGGGGACTACCCCGACGCGCGGCGCCCACTTATGCAGCCGAGAGCTTTCGAACGCGTAGCCGCTTGCGGGACTGCTCCGCATGCCAAAGATCGAACTGCATCTGCTGCTGCAGCCAGCTCTCGGCGGTCGTGTCAAATGCGATCGATAGACGCACCGCCATCTCGGGGCTGATTCCGGCGCGTCCATTCAGGATGGCAGAGAGCGTGTTCCGGCTCACGTCCAGGGAGGCGGCGGCATCAGTGACGGTAATGTTCAACGGCGTGAGGCAAAGCTCACGGAGGATCTCGCCGGGATGCGGAGGATTGTTCATTCGCACGGTCTTCATCAGTGATAGTCCTCGTAGTGCACGTCTGAGACATCAGGCCCGACAAACCGGAACGTCACTCGCCAGTTGCCGCTGACTTCCACCGCCCACGTCCCGTGGCGGTCCCCCTTCAGCGGATGCAGACTGAGTCCCGGCAGTGCCATATCTCGCGGCTCCCTGGCGACGCTCAAGCGACCGAGAATCAGGCGAAGTCGTTTCGCGTGTTTAGTTTGGATCCCGGAGATGGTCCCTTTCGCGTAGAATCGCGCCAAGCCCTTGTGCTTGAATCCAACAATCGCCATGCCCAAGTGTAATGTGTAACGTGGCGGGTGGCAAATGACTGTCTGCATCGCGCGTTCTCAGGCACGCGCTTCCGGATCACCTCGATCATGGAGTCACTGGCGCGGCTGTCCGGCGATGTCGAGGCAATCGTCGCCGTAAAGAGCCACGATCTGTCCAGCGCCTGGAACTACCTCGCGATCGCGAAACTCTACGACGAAGCGCGGCAGCGTGATCGCGCAATCGAATGGGCCGAGCGTGGTGTTGCCGCTTTTCCGACAAAGACCGATGCGCGGCTGCGCGAGTTTCTTGCCGCACAATACAAACGCGCCCGGCGTGTGCCAGAAGCGCTGGAACTGCTCTGGGCGAACTTCACCGACTTTCCCTCGGTGTCTGGGTATGCGGCGCTGAAGGCCATGGCGCCGACGAAGGAGTGGCCCGTGTGGCGCGAGCGAGCGATTGGCGAGGTACGCGGTCGAATCGTCCCTCGCGTCGCGGGACCATCGCGCGTTCAGCCGTATGCGCACGACGGGTCGCTACTTGTGGAGATCCTGTTGTGGGAGGGAGATGCCGCCGCCGCGTGGATCGAGGCCAGGGCCTCTGATTGCCGTGAACAACTGTGGCTGCAACTTGCCAAGAGCCGCGAGACGTCGCACCCTGAGGATGCGGCGGCGGTGTATCAGGCAGCGGTCGAACGCATACTGTCCCACACCAACAACAATGCGTACCGCGAGGCGGTGTCGCTGTTGCGCGTGATCGCTCGCGTCATGAAAAACACGACGATCGCCGGAGGATATGCGGCGTATCTCGCGACCGTCCGCACCAGGCATAAGGCCAAGCGCAACTTCATCAAGCTGCTGGATACCGCGACATCATCGTAGCCATCGGGCGGCGTTCGGTCTCGGCATATCTCCGATCCAGTGCGTCACCAGCTTCATCAGGAATTCCTCGAGGTCGATTCCATCGCCCCCGACCAATAGCGTGCGTGTTGGTTGAAAGGCCTGCGCAAAGTCCCCCGTCCCCGCGTGGGCTCGCCAAGCAACGGCGCCGCACCCGGATAGCCTCCGTAGAAGAGGTACTGGTCGAGCGTATAGGCGAACGCACTGTGCATTTCGGCGGTGTCGAGAACGACGCCGCTACCGACCGCGAAGCCGAGCCGCCTGTGGGAAGCGAAGGCCGATGGCGGCGGCGTTCCGAACACTTTCCGAGGTATCGGTTAACACGAGCGCGGTGAACATGCTGTCGATGGCGACGACATATCCTGCGCGCATCGGGGCACCGCTCACGGGCCACGTTGTGGTGTCCGGTTCTGGCCCCTGATAGGGAGAAGGTCCGTAGAAGTGGCCTTCGTACGACGAGTGGCAGGGAGGCATGCACCGCGGTGTGGTGCGCATCATGGACATCGTTAGATGGTTGCCTGGAGACTTGGACCAGATCATGGTGCGAATCGCGGCGAGGCGAGCGTCAACGGTCGCGTCAGCGTCGCTCGCCACATTCATGGCAGCGGCGAGAAGGCGTGAGTCGTGCACGTACTGGGTAAGCCGGGTGCGGCGTTCCATCTCACTGGTGTCGCGTACGTGCCGCGACGAATCAAGCAGCGCCGCGAGCAGGATGCCGGCCTGCGTGGGACACGATCGAACACGCCATAGCGACGGACCCATGATCGGCGTGCCGTCGTCTGCTCGCCGCAGGAGTGCTGCTGCGGAGCGGCAGTCCACGTCCGCGTTCGCGTAGGGGTTCACGAATACCGGTTGCGCGAGCTGTGGCGCGGAGGGGGTTCGTGCAGCGCTCGGTTGGCTGCGGCCGTGGTGACACGCGACGAGCACAACGATTGCGGCGAGAAGGATCTTCATCGTTGGGAAACGGTGCATGCGGCATGACGCGGTTCAGCTGGACCGATCGAAGTTGGCCTCTACGCTTCAGTCTGGCCAGTGTGCACTGGCATGAAGGCTGCTTGCGGTTGAGGGTGGACTCGCGTAGCATCGGTGGCGACACCTCTCCGCAAGGCCCGCCGCGCAGCCACTGTTCGGCCCGTCGAACTTCGTGTCACCCGAGTACATGAACATGCGATCCAGTTTGCTGCACGTTGCCGTTACCATGCTGCTGTGCAATGCGCTCAACGCGCAGCCAGTACAGTGGACCGTGGAAGCACGACCGACACAGGTCATCGAGAGTGAGCTACCCGACGGGGACGTGCTGTTGCGCGTGCGATCCGTCCTGCGCCGCGATGATGGGGCACTGCTTATCGCCAACGGTGGCTCGCAACGTCTCTATCTGATGTCCAAAACGGGCACCGTGATCGCGGCGTTTGGACGGAGCGGGTCGGGGCCGGGCGAGTTTCGTTTGCTCGGCCAGGCTTACTGGAAGTCGGACGGGCTGATCGGTGCGCTCGACATGACTCTTCGTACGGAGCAGGTGTTCGACCGCAACGGCAAGTTCATTCGCTCGATGGCGTTGACCCCGCTCATCGAGCAAATGGCGCTCGAGCGCAGGCCGTCTTTCCAGTTCGCGCGAGCTGATGCGTGGATTGTGCGCGCGAGTGGTCGACCGGATCAGCGCCCCGGACAGATCTTCCATGTGCCCGTCGATCTTCATCAGCTCGTCGGGAACCGCATGGCCACGCTTGGCGCTTTCCGGTCCGTCGAACAGCAGTCGTCGCGAGACGGCAGTTCATCGATGATCGTGCCGTTTGGCAACAATCTGATGGTGGCGTTCACCGCATCGCACACGGTCGCTGGCGAAACGTCGGGGGACTCCTTGCTTGTGTTCGACGCCGATGGCAAGCGGGTGAACGTCATCCGCGTTGGTGCACCACGTCATCGGTTCACGAGCGCCGAACACCGCAAGATTCGCGACAGCCTGATCCGCGTGGCGACGCGTTCCCCACGCACTTCGCCAGCGTGGATCGAGGCCGTCACCGACTTGCGTTTGCCCGCAATACTGCCGGCCTTCAAGGAGCTGATTGGAGATGCAACGGGGCTGATCTGGGTGCGCGAGCACGGCTGGCCGGTGGACCACAATCGCTGGACGGTCTACAACGTGAGCGGAGTGCCCGTCGCGCGTGCACAGTTGCCAGCCGGCCTGCGCGTGACGGAGATCGGCCGCGACTACGTGCTTGGTGTGCATCACGATGAAGACGATGTGGAGACGGTTCAGATGCACTCGCTGTTGCGGCGGGCGAAATAGCGGGCACGTCGAGCAAGGATTGGGCTGATCGATCCGACGCGCCCCGTACAGCTGTCATCTGTTGTGGGATGCACTGCGGCTGGCTGCCGGGCGAATGATGGACGTGATATCGACCCGGACAACGTGATTTCCATCGACAGTCGCAACGCCGTGCGTCTTGCAGATGCCCCGTCGAAACTGTCGCAGCACAACGTTGAGCAAAAGAACATCACCCGCCACCGCCTCACCGCGGAATCGTGCGTTGTCGATTCCCATGAAGTATCCGATCGCGCCCTCACTCTCGATGAGGCCTTGCAAGACGGCCGCGGAGAGCTGCGCCAACGCTTCGACAATGAGCAAATGTGGCATTGCGCGCAGTGTGCTAGTGCCGGTGGAGCCGATCACCAGCCACTCGGAGCCGGTTACCACTTTGGTGCCGCGGGCGCTTTTGCCGCTGTGCACTTCATCGATGGTATCCAACAGCAGGAAGGGATACCGATGTGGAAGGATTGTGCGTGGGTCCAAGGGTGCGACTCTCATGAGGCGGCGTTCGGTCACGACAGCGCTTCGATCCAATGCGTCACAGGCTTCATCAGAAATTCCTCGAGGGCGATTCCATCGCCGCCCACCATCAACGTCCTTGTCGGTTGAAAGGCCTGCACAAAGGCCGCCGTCCCCGCGTGCGCCTGCGGGGCGCGTCCGCTCTTCACCTCGATGGCGGTGAGTGTGCGACCGGCCTGCACCACGAAATCGACTTCGTGATTGCGTTCGCGCCAGTAGTGCACGGTGCATTCGCCGCGCATGGCGGCGTTGGCGAGATGGGCACCAACTGCCGACTCCACCAATCGTCCCCAGAACTCTCGGTCCGCGCGCGCCTCGTCGAGCGTGATGCCGCTGCTCACGGTCATGAGGGCGGTATTCAATACCTGCAACTTGGGGCTCGACCCGCGGCTTCTGGCCACATCGCCGGCGTACTTCTGCAGTCCGCACACCATGCCGGCACCGGCCAGCAAGTCGAGATAGTGGGCGAGGGTGGTGGTATTGCCGGCGTCCTGCAGCTGGCCCAGCATCTTGGTGTAACTCAGGATCTGCCCAGAGTAGCGGCATGCGAGTTCGAAGAGACGGCGGAGCAGGGCCGGCTTGTCGACGCGCGTGAGGAGCAGCACGTCGCGCGAGATCGACGTTTCGACAAGGCTGTGTGCCACGTATCGCGCCCAGCGCGTGGGCTCTCCGATCAACGGCGCCGCGCCCGGATAACCACCGTAGAACAGGTACTGGTCGAGCGTATAGCCGAAGGCACTGTGCATTTCGTCAAACGACCAGTGCGACAGCGGGATGATTTCGAAGCGGCCGGCGAGGCTGTCAGCCAGTCCCTGAGCGATGAGCAGCGGGGCCGAGCCGAGGAGGACGACGTGGAGTGGGCGCCTGGTGCGAGTGTCCTCGTCCCACAGGCGCTTCACCGTGTCGGACCATCCGGGGATCTTCTGGATCTCGTCGAGGACCAGTACGGCGCCGGCATTGTCGGAGGTGGCCAGCCGCGCGGCATCCCATTGCTGGGCGATCCAGTCGGTGCCTTTCAGGGTGGGCTCATCGGCGCTGGCGGTTCGCACGGGCAGCGTGAGGGCGTCGGTTACCTGCTGGACGAGGGTGGTCTTCCCCACCTGACGGGCGCCGGCGACGACTTGCATGAAGCGGCGGGGTTCGGCGAGACGTGCCGCGAGGGTGATCGCTGCCTGTCGCTGGAACGGTGTCTTTTTGATCACCATATTGAGTAAAAATACTCAGTACGTTGAGTAAATCAACACGTCGCGCTACGATAGATCCATGCGACAGAACGGGCTCCCGCTACTGCTGTTGTGGCTCGGCGAGCCTTCCCACGGCTGCGGGAATCACTTGCGGCGCCGGCTTAAGCATGGTGATTGCCGCGTACACCACCACGACGATCACCAACCAACGAAGCAGATTGATGGGCATGGACGTCACCAACAGCGCCGCGACAATGACGCCAGGAATGCCGCCAAGCGTCAGCCCGAGAGCCGGCTGCGTCACCTGATTGCGCCGCTTCACGAACGCCAGGCAACCGAGCAGCGCTGCGAAGGCACCGCTGCCCATCATGATCGGGAATGCGGCGCGTGGATCCATGCCGAGTGCGCTGAGCAGCACGAATGTCGGGCCGTAGTTCCCCACGCCCAGCATGATGAGCGCACCGAGCACGAAGTTCACGCCGAGTGCCAGCCACAGCACGCCGCCATCGAGTGTAAGCGCGGTGCCTCCCACCGGCATGCGATTGAGCTGCGCCACGGTCATGAACACCGCGGCGAGCAGCAGCGCCGTGCCCATGCCGAGCTGAATCGGTCGACGCGGCAGACGCGAGACGACGCCGGCACCGAGAAAGCCGCCAGCCAATGCGGTGCCGATCATCGACACGAGCAGCGTGGTGTCGATCTCGATCGCGGAGATGAAGATCAGGGCCTGCGCGACAACCGGCAGCGTGAGGCCCACGATCATCGTGCCGGGCAGTCGCTCGTCGGGCACCATGCGCAGTGCCTTGAAGGTGGTCGTCGTGGTGGCCAGCGAACCGATGCCGAGCGTGTCGAAGAAGTTGACGCAGAAGCCGATCAACACCTGCAACGCTGTGGGCCGCAAGGCTTCACCACTCGTGCGGTCGATCGACCGCCACCATCGCCAGACGAACAGCGCGGCGAGTAGGACCATGGCAGCGAGCAGCAGTAGCCGGATATCGATCATCGCCAGAAGCTAGCTTGCCGCGCACGCCGTTGCCGCTGAGCCGTGCCGGCGGTTAGGATAGCGCGTGATCAGTCCGCAGCAAACCGGCGACGAGGCACTCATGAGCGCGAACGACGAGTTCACCCTGTATGACCTCCGGGTGGAGGTAGTGGCCAACCGCGGCCGCATGATGTGCCACGAACGCATCGGCGACTTCTTCGAGGTGAAGTCCGGCACGATCTTCATGCCTCACGGACAGGGATTTCCGCTCTACGCCCTGGCCGCGCTGCTGCCACTGCTGCCCGCAAAGCAACGCGCCACGCATCCGAGCGACTGGATGACCACCGACAGCGACATTGCCTGCCCCGATGTGCACTGCGGTGCAGTTTTCCGCATTTCGCGCACCGGCACCCGCACGCTCCGGCACGCAGAGGAGAGCGGCGAACCGCTGCACAGTTGACGAGCGGCATGCGGCGCGCGCTGGCGCCTGACTACTCCGTGCCACCAGTGATCGCTGGTGCGTGGCAGCTCTCCGAAGGCCACTCCTCGCGTACGCTGGATCGCGCATCGCTCTTCGCCGCGTGGGACCTGCTGGCTTCGCACGGGTGTGACACCATCGATTGTGCCGACATCTACACCGGTGTGGAGGCACTGATTGGCGACTATCGCAGCGCACGCCCCGGTCGACGCCTGCAGGTGCACACCAAGTTCGTGCCCGATCGCGATGCGCTGCAACAGGTGGATCGTGCATACGTGTCACGCATTGTGGACCGCTCGCTGGCGCGTCTTCGCACCGACACGCTCGACCTCGTGCAGTTTCACTGGTGGCGATACGATGTACCCGGCATGCTGGAGGTCGCGAGCATGCTCGATGAACTGCGACGTGCCGGCAAGATCCGTCACCTTGCGCTCACCAACAGCAACACGGCCGCAACACGCGCACTGCTCGACGCGGGCATCCCGCTGGTGGCCACGCAGGTGCAGTATTCCGTGCTCGACCGGCGTCCCGCGGCGCAGCTCGCACCACTGTGCGTGAACAGCGACATGCACCTGCTCTGCTATGGCTCGCTGGCTGGCGGCTTTCTTGATGACGCGTGGCGTGGTGCGACCGAGCCTGAAGGAACGCTGGAGAACCGATCATTGATCAAGTACCGCCTGGTGATCGATGATTGTGGTGGATGGGCCGCATTCCAGCGGCTACTCGGCGCACTCGGTGACATCGCGGCGCGCCATGGAGTGGGAATCGCCAACGTCGCC
>JBGTOG010000015.1:0-26652 GCA_041742675.1 Gemmatimonadaceae bacterium
GGGAGCTGGCAGCTGGCGCAGCTCTCGAGCGCCGGGACAAATCCCAGCACCGCGACAAGGTGCCAGAGCGCCGCGAGCGCCGTCGCCACCGTGTGCTCCGGCGCCGACTGCGAGAGCCGGTCGAGCACGGACCGTGTCACCTCGTAGGCCTCGGGGGCATGGTCTTCGCTGACGACGCGCTGCACCCCTTCACTGATCGCCGCGGCGGCGGTGACCCGCGCCATGTCCAAGGCCAACTCCGGGCGCGCCCGGGTGACATCGAATCCGGTCAGCGTTTGCAGTTCCCGCCCCGGCCGCACATCCATACGCGCGGCGCCCTCGGCGAACAGATCGAGCGCGCTGCCAAACCGACTCGACGATCGACGCACACCGCGCGCGAGCACCGACAGCACGCCGAACTCGCGCGTCGCCAGCCGATAGATCCGCGACGTTTCGAGGTAGTCGAACGCGTGCAGGACGAGCGCGTCGGTGGCGACGAGTGGCATGCGGCGAATCTAGTGGCCCGTACCTGACATGCGGGATGCGGCGTCGGTGTGGCACTGGCTGCCCTCAACGAAACCGCAAATCAACGCCCCCCTGCCCGGCGGCGACCTCACGCACCAGCGAGCCATCCGGTGCGAAGACCATCAGGAAGGTGGCAGAACCGGTGCGGTTCTGAATGCAGTGCAGACGTCCCAGGCCATCAGCCAGCGACGAACCGCAACTGACCTGCTCACCCGCGGCATCACGTAGTGCCAGCCAGTCCGCGCCTGCAATGCGTGTGCCGTACGGTGTGAGATCCGGCAGCGTGTAGGAGATGGTGCGATTGCTGAAACTGTTCAAGTTCTCGAACAACGACACGTGCAATCGACCGTCCAGCCCCAACCGCGTGCTGGCGCCGTACGAGCCCGTGGGCATTGTCCGAGTGCCGAGCACCGTGCCGCTGCGTAAATCGACGCGCGCGATGGCACCGCTGGCGATGAGCTGAAATGGGAAGCCTGAGAAATCGGCGTCGCCACCGGCGCTGATGTAGGCCATGTCGCCTTGCACAATCACACTGGCGTCTGAACCGCGCAGGCCGTCGAGCGGAATGATCTGTCGCGGTCCACCGCCCGATGGAATGCGAATGAGACGCATGGCGCCCAGTGGCTTGTAGTCGCTGGCGCAGGTGGCGTTCGCATCCACCACCCAAAGATCCCCGCCAGACTGAAACACATCAGTCGGACACAGCCCGAGGTTTCCGGTGCGTTCAAGCGTAAACGCACCTGACGGCGCAATCGACGCGAGCACCAGCGACGCCGAATCGCGCAGCGGCACACCAACCAGTGCGCGCCCTCCACTGCCCGTCAGCAAACGCGCACGCACGGGATTACTGCGCGCCGGCATTTGCACACGTCGCACATTACCGGTCTGCAACGCCACGACATACAACAGGTCTCCCGCCCCTCGACTCGACGCCGCAACCACGGTGTCGTTGCGCACGGCAAACGATCCCGCATCGAACTCATCGGACGCACCAAGCGCGATGCGCTGCGAGCTCGTACCGGAGTCGGGCAGCAGCGTGAGTCCCGGTTGGATGAAGCCATCAAGCACCACGATGCCGCGCGGTGTCAACGGCGGCGGTTCCACGCCACCATCGTCACCGCACGCGACAAGCGCGAGGGACGCCAACAGAAGTGGGGCGCTGCGTCGCGCCGCCAAAAAACGAAACCCACGCAGAGCGCCTTCGACACGAGTGTGTGCTGCCTGAAACATTGCGTTATGGACTGAGAGTGAGCGCCACTGACCACACGCGGCCAGCAGCAGGAAAACCGCGCACGGATTGCCACGCGCGATTGGTAAGGTTCTCCACGCCGAGGGTGAGCAGGAACTCCCGCGTCCCAAGGCGTGGCGCGGTACTGACGGCCACGTCGAGGAGTTGCACCGCAGGCAACTCGAAGTCCGGATTCCGTGGACCAGCGGTATACGGACGCCGTCCAAGCCAGCGCGAAGAAAGCGCGGCGATCACTGGTCCGGCGCGCACACTGGTCGTTGTACCAGCTGCGACGCGCGGTACGTAGGGCGTGGGAATGCGCAGCGCGCCCGCCATCAGCGTCGCCTCGTACACGGTACTCCACGCCTTCACGGACAGCGTGCGAAACGCGGCGTCGGCTCGTGCTTCCACACCACGCAGTTGCTCGGTGCCGACGTTGGCTGGGCTCCAACCGAAGTTGCCGGGAAACCAGACGATCGCATCCCGTGTTGTGCGAGCGACCAGTGCTCCTTCCAGCGTCAGCCGCAGTGGCGTTGCATCGTTAGCCTGTGATGTCGAGCGCACATGCCAGCGGCCGTGCAGTTCGCCATCGAAGCTGACGCGTTCCGCCTCGAGTGCACGCACCGTGAGGCGCTGTGGCGAGGAGAAGTACAGATCGTACAGCGTAGGCACGCGCACTGCCTGTGCCATTCGCACACCGACATCGCCGTGTGCCAGTTCGCGCGTCGCTGACAGCGAGAACGATGGCAACACACCGCTGCCGCTGATGGCATCGGCGCGCGCACCGGCCGTCCATTCCAGCACGCGACCGCCGGACGCTGTGGCGGACACAAAGCCGCGGCGACGATCCTGCGAGACCTCCCGCGATGTGCGCAGACGGTCCGTGCCCACGCCGCCATGCACAAGCAACCGACCAAGGTGACGGCGTGCATCGACATCGGCCGCCAGCGCTCGCGCCGACGTGTTGAACGCTGGCCGCGACGGGTCCGTATAGCGGAGCGCGAAGGACCGCACCCCACTACTCAACAGCGTACCCCCTGCCTGCGCCGACGCCCGCACGAACAGTCGTTCGGTTGTGGAACGGTCTTCATCATAATCCCGCACATTTACCGGGCCCACGAGTCCGAGTTTCGTTCGCGAACCGAGCGCCGTGATCTGCACATGCGATGAGCGCCACTGTGCCATCACGCTGGAGCGTGCAACATCATTGTTCACACGTTGTTCCTCGGTGCGTGTGCCAGTGGTGCCCGAGGCATTCACAAAGTCAAAATCGTTCTGCGCGACACGGTGCGACGCCGTCAGCCGCAGCGCCGACGACGCGCCAGAGATCTTCCACGCGCCTTCAACGGACCGGTCACCATACGATGCCATGCGCATCGTCGCCACCGACGTGTTGCCCGACTGCAGAGCCAGCACGCCACCAGCGGCACCAGGCCCGTTGCCGAGTGGATCACTGCCCGGTGCCACCGTCACGGAGGACAGGGCCGCGAGCGGCACGTCCGCCAGATCCGCGATCCCGGTTGACGGATCGGTGAGCGGCACGCCGTCGAGCGTTACCGCAACCTGTTCCCGACGGGCACCGCGCAGTGACAACGAAACTTCACCGCGTGCGCTCCGCGGAAACGTGTACGGCAGCAGCTGCACCAGCGACCCGCTGCTGTGCACGCCCAAGCGTCGTGCGCTATCGACCGACAGCACGACTGCGTTGCGCCCCCCCCCAGCGTCATCCCCGGGAATCCACGCTCGAGTCTCGGCCGCCGCCAGGGGTGCCGCGATCGGCTGGAGGCCGACCATCAGCGTGTCGTCCGCGGCGGCAATCAGCCCCTGCCACGGCAAGTAGCCAAGGCGGGTGATTGACAGCCGGATGTTGACGGCGACCAACCCACACGACTCGGCCCACACGCGGGAGGCTCTGCGCGCAAGCGAATCTGGTGCGGTGTGATCCTGCGTCTGGAGGCGAGCGAATGTGACCGGCTCCCCTGACACCGCGTCGCGCACGCAGAGCGCGCGACTGGGTTGTGTTGCAGGCAGCACGAAATCATCAAGTCGTGCGGCGGTCTGCGCGGCCACCGGCATGGCGCTCAGCATCACGGCCAGTGACACCGCGCATACAAACCCAGCCAGCGCCATGGCACTCAACATCACGGCCAGCGCGATGCTGCCCGCGCGCCGATGCGACATCAATACCGTCATCGCGGCTCCCCACCGCGCGACCCGCGTCGCAGCGGCAGCAGAGCCGGCGCACCAACGGCCGGATCGCGCGTCACCACGAGTGGCCACTCGTACACACGTTCCAGCACATCACCGCGCATGACCTCGGACGCGTTTCCCGACGCCGCCACCTGTCCAGCGGACAGCAAGACGATATGCGACGCGAATCGTGCGACGAGATTCAGCTGATGGCTCACGAGCAGAATCGTGCGACCATCGATCGCGAGCGCGTCGAGCAACTCAAAGACCGCCATCTCGTGCGCGATATCGAGAAACGTGGTCGGCTCGTCCAACACCACGATTGGTGCCTCCTGCGCCAGCGCCCGCGCGATGCGCACGCGTTGCCACTCGCCACCAGAGAGCGTATCGGTGCGCCGACTGGCAAGGTGCGACATGCCCGCACGCGCAAGCGCGTCGTCAATCGCGCCACGATCGTGTGCGCCCAATGGGGTGAAGGCGCCCAGGTGTACATGGCGTCCCAGCGCTACGAAGTCGCGAACCGGAAGCGGCATCTGCACTTCTTCGCGCTGCGGAACAACCGCCACCTGACGTGCGAACGCACGCGCGTCGAACGAGGCCAGTGGGGCATCGCCAATGCGGATCGCGCCACTGGTCAGCGGCACACGGCGCAGCAACGCCCGCACCAGTGTACTCTTGCCACTGCCATTCGGACCAACCACCGCGGTCACGCGCCCAGCGGCGGCGCGCAGGGACACGCCATCCAGTGCGAACACATCGGTACGCGGATACGACACGCGCAGGTTGTCGAACGTGAGATTGAGACCGAGCGTGCTGCGCGCGGCGCCGACCCGTGCATCACTCATGCGCAACTCACGCCAGCTTGCGCAGTCGCGCAAGAAAGAATGGGACGCCAACCAACGCCGTGACGGCACCGAGCGGTAGTTCGATCGGAGAACGCAGCGCACGTGCGGCAACATCGGCAGCGACCAGCAGCGCACCACCGTACACGGCGGACACCAACAACATGGCGCGATGCTGATGCGCGCCCATCGCGCGCGCGAGGTTCGGGACCACAAGCCCCACAAAACCCACTAACCCCACCGCCGCCACAGTCGATGCCGCAAGCCATGATGCCACCAGGAATGTGCGACGCGCCGCGCGATCCACATCGGCGCCCAGCGCCACGGCAGGCTCTTCACCAAGCGACAGCACGTCCAGCTCACGCGCCCGCACGACCAACACGCCCCCAAGCAGTAGCAGCGCGATTGCTGTGCGCGCCACCGCATCCCATGTCGCATCCGCCGTGGAGCCCATCATCCACCACAGCGCTCCGCGTATGCGATCAGGCGGTGCGTCCGCGAGGGCCACCAGAATCACCGCGTTGGCAAAGGCACCCACCACGACACCGGCCATGAGCAGTAGCCGCGGCTCAGCGCGTCCACCGGCGTAACGCGCCAACAGTGCAACCACGAACGTGGCCACACCGGCACCGCCGAACGCGCTCAGCGTAACGACCGTTGGTGTGCCGTAGCCGAGCGTCAATGCGACCACCGCCCCGACAGCCGCCCCACCGGACACGCCGAGCAGGTACGGTTCAGCGAGCGGATTCCGAAGTGTTCCCTGCAACGCCGCGCCACTCGATGCGAGTCCAGCGCCCACCAGCGCAGCGAGCGCAACACGCGGCGCGCGCAGATCGCGCACAATGGCGAGCACCTGCGCATCTCCCTCGCCCAACAACGCACCCCACACGTCACCGATGGCAAGCGGCACCGCGCCAATCGCTGTCGCGACCAGCATCGTTACTCCCAGGAGCAGTAGCCCGAGCGGCAACACCAGACGGTTCACGGCAGCCGACCCGCGCGCTCCGGGTGCAGCACACGCGCAATGGCGACAGCGGCCATCCCAATCGTCACGCCGGGCCGCCCGACAACGTTCGTATCAAGCACCGCCACGTGCCCTTCCCGCACAGCCCGCACCGCACGCCACGGTGAACTGCTGCGCAAACGCGCAATGCGCTCCGGGCCAGCCAACACAATGTCGGGATCGCGGCGCGCGATTTCTTCGATGGTTACACCGGCGACCGACTCGGACCGATCCGCAAACACATTCTGCGCGCCGGCAATGGTGAGCAGCTCTGCTTCATAGCTGGCGTTGCCGACCACCAGCACCGGTGACTCCCACGATGGCCATACCACACGCGGCCGCGGTGCATCCGTCACGGCAGCGCGCACGCGATTCAATGTGATGTCAATCGTATCCACCAACGTGCGAGCCGCGGCTTCCTCGCCCATCGCCCGTCCCAGCGCGTGTGCTGCGCGTCGGAAATCCCCAATCGTTACCGTGCGCAGCGAGAGTGTGCGAATGCCAGCACGCGCAAACGCGTCCGCGGCGGCCTGGTTTTCGGCCGTGGCGTAGAGCAGCACCAGCGTCGGGCGCACCGCCAATACCGCTTCCACATTCGGTCGGATCCCCGCTCCCACGTTGGCCACGGCGAGCGCTTCCTGCGGTCGGTTGTCCCACGCGGTGCGTCCAACCAGTCGGTGTCCGGCCCCGATGGCGAATACGATCTCGGTAAACGCCGGGTTCAGCGACACGACGCGCGCTGCATCTCGTGCATCGCTCGGCAACGCCGCGCCAAAATCATCCACGGTGTCGAGCGACGCCACGCTCTTGTGCTCGCTTGCATTGAGTGCCTGCGGAAGCGTGGCTACCGTCGTTTCCGCGTCCGCACGCGACGTGTTTGACGCCGCATCACGCGGCGCACCTTCACGTGCCTCGCGGCAGGCGCCGAGCCCGAGCAACAGCACGGCCGCGAGCAGCGCACCGGATCGACGCATCACGCGCCGTCCACGGACGGCACGCGAATCAACACGCAACTGCACCACACAACCAGCGAAGGCGGAAAACACGAAGGGCGTCCTGTTCAGAGAGCTGAAGAGGACGCCCGGGCAGTTGCTGTACGTCTGCTGCCACATCGGGCGACGAAGAAGACGGACCTCAACGGCACGAGCCCCCCCCTCGAGGGTGTTCGTACAAACCGCGCGCGGGTCGTCTCCTGGCTCCGGGCCGCGCTGCTCTTGTCTTCCCACGCGGTGTCGTGCACCGCACAGTGACTTGGTGAGCAGGCGTCACCGTGTTGCGTGCTGCAACTCGGTGTGCCCGATACAGTGGCGGGGCCGCGCCGGTTTTTCACCGGCTTCCGTGTCCCGCGCGCACAATCAGTTGTCAGACAGGTTGGACCACGAGTCCGAACCGTCGTTCCGAAAGCTTACTTGCGAGAACCGCTGCCAGCAAGCTCTTCCCGCAATACGGCCGCCAACTCCTCACGTCGTCGCTCGTACGCGATGCGTACCGCATCACTCGGCGATGCCTGCGCGGCAAAGGCCGCATCAAGATCGGCAATCTCACGCGCCAGACGCTCCGGTGTGGGCACCTCCGGCACCAGAGAAGGCCGCGGTGTGGCGGCGCCAATCGGACGTTGCCGACGGACTCCTGCGCGCAGCAGCGCCAGCAACATCAGAAAGCCGATCGCACCGAGCAACACGGACACATACAATCCGCGGCCCACCAGACCGCTACGAGGCGCCGTCACGACAATCGTGTCGCCGGCGCGCACATCCTGCGCCAAAAACCGCTGAAACTGTCGTCCTTCCAATGCCACCGGCTCTGTACGCACCAGATTGGCACCGCTGACCGACGCTTCGGGGTCTTCGATGAGGACTTCGAGCACCACCGCCCCATCGGTGATCTCCATGGGCAGCGGAAACTCCCGCTCGGGGACCAGATAGGACAGCGAAATCTGTTTGAGACCTGGCGCCATCGCGGCGTAGAGTGCCACCCTGCCGGTGGACTGCACAAACGCATCGGCCGGCAGATCACCCTGCCCCGCCCGCACCTCGCGTGCGACGGCAGGAATCGGCAGCACCCACGTAGGTTCCGCGCTCTCATCTTCACGCGCGATGAGGGTTCGCGTGCTGTCGTTGGTGAGTTCGAACACTTCGACAATGGTGCGTTGTCCCGAACTGTCGAGCATGCCAACGATCAGATGTCGACCGCGCACGGTGAGTGGAAACGTCACGGATGTCGTATCGAACACCGCGATCTCCGCCGCCTGCCCTCGCACTTCCAGCTCGCGCAGCGGATTGGTGAAATACGCGATACCGCCGTATGTAGCGGACACGAAGTACACCGCATCACTGCCACCGCTTGGCAGATAGCGAAACCGATACCGCCCGTCCGCGTCGGTGCGCATGGAGTCGAGCGGCCCCTGCACATCAGACGAGACACGATGCAACGTGACCCACTGGTCGGCCACGGTCACACGGGCCAGCGTATCGCCTTCGAGATACGGAGCCGGGCGCACGACGCGACCTTCAACCAGACGGCGCTCGGCGTCCTGCGCGCCGGCCAGCGAGGGGACCACACACAGCGCGATGATCGCGCAACAAAGCAGTCGCACAGTTCCCATGGTCACGGAGTGAACTTTCCAAAATCTTCCGGTCGCAGCTGCTCGAGATAGGCCTTGAGCTGCTCCGGCGTCATCTCGCCGCGTGGCGTCGGAAGCAGGATCGGCGCCGGTGAGCCGAAGGACGGGCCGTCCTCATCCTCATCGTCCTCTTCGTCATCGATCATCGTCAGCAGCTCGTCGGCCGCAAAGATGGTCGCTTCGAGTCGGAGCGCGATGGCGATGCTGTCACTGGGTCGCGCATCAACCACGGTGAGTCCATCGGACGTCGCGATGTGCAACTCGGCAAAATACGTGCTGTTCTTCACTCGCGTGATTTCAATTCGCTGCAGGGTGCCACCGAGAGCAACAATCAGCGCCTTGCACAGATCATGTGTGAGCGGTCGTTCCCGTTTCACGCTGTTGATCTGCAGCACAATCGACTCGGCTTCCGGTTGACCGATCCAGATCGGCAGCAGTCGGCGGCCACCAACTTCTCGGAGCACGACCACGTACGAATTGGACGAGCTATCGAGACCAAGCCGAGCTACGGTGACTTCCGTCATGCTTCCTCCGCGAGTGTCGGTGGGTGAACGCTGGTGGCGATGAGGTGCACTGACTACGCCACCATGCATCCATCACACCGTCACGCGCCGACGGCGCGGCGCAGCGCGCGCGCGCGATCAGTGCGTTCCCACGTGAACAAGGTGCGAGCACCGCGACCGCGTCCGATCGTTTCCGGTGTGCGTCCGAAATGACCATACGCCGCCGTCGCACGATAAATTGGCTTCCGAAGATCGAGCGACGTGGTTATCCCGCGCGGTGTCAGGTCGAAAACGTCGCGAATCGCCGACTCGATGTCGTGATTGCCGACGGCACCCGTGCCGAACGTTTCAACAAACACCGACACCGGTTCCGCTACGCCAATGGCATACGCGAGCTGTACTTCACAGCGTCGCGCGAGTTTCGCAGCCACAATGTTCTTGGCTACCCAACGCGCCGCGTATGTGG
Source organism: Gemmatimonadaceae bacterium (assembly GCA_041742675.1). Classification (GTDB taxonomy): domain Bacteria; phylum Gemmatimonadota; class Gemmatimonadetes; order Gemmatimonadales; family Gemmatimonadaceae; genus JAABRT01. The sequence continues at coordinate 9,360 of JBGTOG010000015.1, forward strand.
CCGAGCGATCCACCTTGCTGGGATCCTTGCCGCTGAACGCGCCGCCACCGTGACGTCCCATACCGCCGTAGGTGTCGACAATGATTTTGCGTCCCGTGAGGCCCGCGTCTCCCTGCGGCCCACCGATCACAAACCGTCCGGTGGGATTGATGTGTGTGGTAAGGCGACGCGGCCGAAACTCTTCAGGGATCGTCGCGTGAATCACGTCACTGAGAATGGCTTTGCGCAGCTTCGACGTGCTCACGGATTCATCGTGTTGCGTGGAGATCACCACCGTATCGACATACAACGGCCGATCGCCCTCGTACACTACCGACACCTGCGCCTTACCGTCAGGACGCAGCCATGGCAGGTCGCCCGACTTGCGGCACTGCGCCAGCGACCGCGTGAGGGCGTGCGCCAGCTGAATGGGGAGCGGCATCAGCTCGGGTGTCTCGTCCGAGGCGTAACCAAACATCATGCCCTGATCGCCAGCGCCACCGGTGTCGACGCCTTGCGCGATGTCCGGCGACTGTTTGTCGATCGTGCTCATGACAGCGCAGGTGTGCGAATCAAATCCGTAGCGCGCGTCGGTGTACCCGATCTCCGCAATCGTCGCACGTACGACATCCGGCAGATGGACATATGCCGACGTGGTGATCTCACCGGCAATCACGGCCAGACCGGTGGTGACAAGCGTTTCGCAGGCCACGCGCGCCGCCGAATCCTGCGCCAGCAGCGCATCGAGAATGGCGTCGGAAATCTGGTCGGCCACCTTGTCGGGGTGCCCTTCGGTAACGGACTCGGAGGTGAACAAATGACGATCGGCCACGCAGACCTCAGACGAGAGGGTAAAGGATTCCGACCCAGCAGGTCGGCGACAGACACCGGACGCACCACACCGCAGCGACGCCCTTCACAAACGTAAGCGATGACTACGCTTCGCCCAGTGCCACACGCAATCGGCGGCGCAGCAACAGCTCCACTTCGCGGGCTGTGCCAGACGACGACAGCGCCGCCTCAACGGCGTCGTTGGCCGCCGCCACCGTGATGCTGCGAATCAATCGCTTGACGATCGGCACCGCCCGTGGCGACACGGAGAACTGCCGTACGCCGAGTCCGATCAGTGCAAAGACCATCAGCGGCTGCGAGGCCATCTCTCCACATACCGCCACCGGCAGATCGTGCTTTGCGCCGGTGGCCGCCACTTCGCGCACGAGGCGCAGCACGGCCGGATGCAGTGGCGTAAATCGTGGCGCAAGATTCACGTTGCCACGATCCACCGCCAGCGTGTACTGCACCAGATCGTTCGAGCCGATGCTCAAAAAGTCGACATCGCGCACCAGCGTGTCGCACGCGATCGCCGCTGCCGGTGTTTCCACCATCACACCGAGCGGCAACTCGGCCTTGAACGGCACACGGCGCTCGACCAGCTCGCGTTCCGCTTCCTCAAGCAGCGTGCGGGCTTCGCGCACTTCATCGACCGTGACCACCAACGGCAACATGATGCGGACATCACCGTGCACGGCGGCGCGCATGAGCGCGCGCAACTGCGTCTTGAAGATCGCCGGCTCGTCGAGACACATGCGAATCGCGCGCCAGCCAAGAAACGGATTGGCCTCGTGCGGATAGCCGCCCACGGGCAGCTTATCACCACCAATGTCGAACGTGCGAATGATCACGGGGCGCCCGCGAAATGCGTCCAGCACCCGCTTGTAGGCGCGGTACTGTTCGTCTTCGTCAGGCATGTTGGCGCGGCCCACCACAAGAAACTCAGTGCGCATGAGCCCCACGCCATCGGCGCCGCTCGACGCCGCGAGTTCGGCCTCCTCGGGAATATCCACATTGGCGCGCACGACGAGATGCACGTTGTCGAGTGTGACCGACGGCGCCTGCGCCGCTTCGAGCAACTCCTCATCACGTGCCTGATCGGCTTCCGCACGCAGCCGCGCATCGGCAATCTCGGCTTCCGTGGGCGACACCGTGAGCGTGCCCTCGGTGCCATCGAGAATGGCCAGCTCACCGCCGCGCAATGTGCGCACGGCGCTGCGCAATCCCACGACGGCTGGCAGGCCCAGGGAGCGCGCCAGAATCGCCACGTGCGCGGTGGCGGTACCGGCCTCGGTCGCAATGGCACCAATCGCCTCGCGATCGAGCTGCAGCGTCAGGCTCGGCGTGAGATCGTGCGTGACCAGAATCGCGTTTGCGCCCTTGGGCACGTCAACAGGATCGTGATCCGGCAGGTTGAGCAGGATCGACAGCACACGAATGTGCACATCCGTGAGATCACCCACGCGCTCACGCAACATGGGCGTGGCGTGACGCGCGAAATGTTGCTGCCACTCCAGCAGCACGATGTCAAACGCCTTTTCCGCGCCAAGGTTCTGACGAATCAACGCTTCGATGGAGTGCAACAGCTCACCATCAGTGAGCATGGACAGCTGCACATCAAAAATCGCTGCCTCTTCAGCCCCGGCCTGCGCTTCAGCGCGCACACGCAACGTGTTCAGTCGGTCCTTGGCACGATCGATCGCCGCGTGCAGCCGTGCGATCTCGGCATCAATCTCGTCGTCAAGGATCAACCGCTGCCGGACTTCAGGCACTTCCCAGCGCAACAGATGCACCGGGCCCACAACAATACCGGCCGACGCCGGAATGCCGCGGAGGACCGAATCCACTCAGCTCTCCCCGAAACGCGACGAGACAAGCACCGCCAACGCTTCGATCGCCTCGTCTTCATCCGGGCCGCTCGCGCGCAGCGTAATGCTCGAACCAAACTCGGCGGCGAGCATCATCACTCCCATGATGCTCTTGCCGTTGACCTCGAGATCATCACGGGCAATCGTGATGTCACTCTTGTACTTCGACGCGGCTTTGACCATCTCCGCGGCCGGCCGCGCATGCAGGCCATGCTTGTTCACGATTTGAACCGATCGTTCTGCCATCAGTGGACAACCGTGGAATAGAGGACGAGGGCGGCGAGCAGCCCCAGAAGCAACTGCCAGCCCTGCACTTTGCCGTGCAGACGCACGAGCAGCAGCGCAAGAAATGGCGTGAGTACAATCACAGCCACCGGAACCAACTCGAGGATTGGCCCGCCGCCAATCGCCCGGTGCGACGCAAAGGGGAGTGCGATGCCAGCCACCAGCGCCGCCCCCCGACCAATGTACTGCGGACCATCCTGAAGCCAGCGCGCACTCAGCGCAGACGCCAGTCGCAACCCGTGCAACCAACCCGCACCCAGCCCCCAGGCACGAAGCGCCACGTGCCCTGTGTTGTACAGTACGAAGAAGCCAATCGCTACCCCAACGGGGCCCCAGCCCAGGCCGAAGAGCAACAACGCCAGCAACGAACAGGCCGGGAGCCAGGCGGCCCAAACCAGCCGGTCACCAAGGCTGCCCAGCGGTCCACAGAGCGCCGTGCGGAAGCGTTCGATGCGCGCCGGTTCCGTGCCATCGAGTTCCGCGCGCGCCAGCGCACCGACCGCCAGTGATGCAAGGTAGGGATGCGCATTGAAATAGGCGCACTGCCGCGCCAACGCCGCCTTGTAGGCATCCCCATTCTCGCCTCCAGGCAAATGACGAAGTGCGGGTTCCACACAAAAGCCCAGGCCATTGCCTCCAAGAATCTCGTAGTTCCACGAGCCCTGAATTGCGAAGGTGCGCAGGAACATTGAGGCGCGCGTGGAGGCCGGCAAAGGCGCCGGTGCCATGCCGTCAGCCACGAATCATCACCAGCATCGAACCGAGCGCCAGACCGCCCACGAACAGCCGACGGGTCACCGAGTAACCGTGAAAGACCTTCCACATGGCTGACGCCGCAACCGCCGCGACGCCCACAATCAGCGCCGCCCGTGTTTCCAGCGCGCCAAGTTGCCACGCGCCAATGGCCCACGTCGCGACAGGCCACGAGAGCAGCAGGCCGAACGTGGTAAGCAGCGCGGCCCGCATGAGATCGGAGGTCAGACCGAACACTTGCAGCGCCACAACGGTGCGCATCGAGCCGGCAGCGAGCAATCCAAGCCGAGGCCGCGCCCAATACGCGATCAAGCGCCGGTGTTGCACCATCGTCCAACCACCCAGCCAGGCCGTCGCGATTGCCGCCATGACGCCGATCACCCACGTGGCCGGATCGGACAGCAGCGCATCGCCAGCGCCACGTGTACCGATCACGGCACCCACCACGGAGGCACTGCCCCATTCGGGATATCGTGACGCGCCAAACGGCAGCGTTTCCAAGGCCACGCATTCCAGCGCGACACCAACCAGCAGTCCGGCCGCGGGTGCACCGGCGAACGCCCCGGTGATCGTCGCCGCAAAAATCGGACGTGAGATCATGAGCTGCGGAAAGCTCACGACATCGAGGCCGAGCACTGCGCCGAGCAAGACGAACGGCAGGAAATCAAGCGTGATCTGGAGCACCGAGATCAGTCAGTCGGCCGCGACGTCAGAAGCTCGGTCAGTGGGACCGCACGCGCCCCGGGCACATCCTGTGCGCTGACGTCCACACCGGAGCTTTCGATCATGCGCAGCGCCTGCTCTTCATCCGCCGATAGAAAAACATAGCGCAGTCGCTGCGTGCGCCCCTCGGCGTGATGCACACCACCCACATTGATCGCGCGAATCTCCGGGTGCTGCGCCACGAGTCGCTGCATCGTGTCAATGCTGCCCACCAGCACGAGTCCTTTGCGCCGGTCCTGCTCGTAACCGGCCAGCGCGTCTGACATGTGGGCTACCGAATGGAAGTGCACATCCACACCGGGTGGTACACCCATGCGGTACAGCTCCTGCTCCCACTCGCTGGACGCGACATCGTCATCAACGAGCACAAGAAAACGCAGGTCGAGCGGTTGTCCCCACCCGACAACGACCTGTCCGTGTATGAGCCGATCATCAATCCGGTACAGCACGACCGTCACATCATCCCCCGTGCACCGTCATCGTCAGTCGTGCCTTGTCGGTGGCGGCCTTCGCCAGTGATGCCACGTCCGCCAATCCACCCACCAGTGTTCCCAGCGGGCCTTCGGCCGCGAACAGAAACTCCATCAGCACCGCCACATTCGCACCCGTCACCAACACCACATCGCTGCGGACCCGTTGCAACCGGCGCACGGCCATCGTGCAGCTACCCGCCGGGAGATCCGTAAACACCACGCGCGCGCCGGTACGATCAAGCGAAGCACCGATCAGCGACTCCAGCTCAGCCGGTGCCAATCCTGTGTTGGAGACGGCGACGAAGGCCTGGCCGCGACCGGTGATCTGCTCCACGGCGGACAACAGCCCTTCGGCGAATCGCCCATGGCCCGCGACCACCGCCACGACGGCGTGGTCGTCACTCATTCGTCGTCCTCCAGCAGGTACCGATGGGCGGCACTGCGGCGCGACATGTCCTTGATCAGCATCTCGTTGAAAGCGGTCGCGGAATCATAGCCTCGATGATAGCGCAAGAGATGATTCATGGCGATGACTTCAGCGATCACCGTGATGTTCTTGCCCGGATTGAGATGCACCGTAATACGTGGCAACTCAACACCGAGCACGTTGATGGTCTGCACATCGAGTCCGGTGCGGTCGATCGTGGCTTCGCTGTCCCACGCTTCAAGAATGACCACCACTTCCAGCCGCTTTTGCTGACGCACCGCCTTGACACCAAAAATCGCCGGCACGTCGATCAAGCCGACGCCGCGAATCTCCATGAAATGTCCTTGCCGCTCGTGACCGCGTCCAATAAGCACATCACTGCCCTTGCGCGACACAAACACAAGATCGTCGGCGACGAGTCGGTGCCCGCGTTCCACCAGGTCGAGCACACACTCCGATTTGCCGATGCCGCTCTGCCCGGTGAAAAACAGTCCCACGCCATACACGTCAGCAAGCGAGCCATGCATCGTGGTACGTGGCGCAAAATGATCGGCCAGAAACGGCTTCAGTATGCGATAGAACTCGGCTGTCTTCAGCTTGGAACGCAGCACGGCCACACCCGCGCGGTCGGCCACTTCGACAAGCGGCGCCGGCGGTTCGAGCCCTTTGGTGACAAACGCACAGGGCATCGGAAAATCAAAGAACTGCGTAAGATTGGCCGCGCGCGTGACGTCGTCGAGCGATTGGAGATACGTGATCTCGGTTTCGCCGAGCACCTGAATACGCTGATACGGAAACCGATTGAGGTAGCCGGACAGCGCGAGCCCCGGGCTGGATGCCTCGGGGCTCGTGATCTCCCGGTCGTGTCCGACCGGATCACCCAGCTCTTCGAGCTGTAACGGATCGCGCAACTGCTCGAAGAGTTTGCCAACGGAAAGGCGAGCGCTCACTCCAGCAGCGCCTCGGGAGACGCATCGGGCGGCGCTTCGACCAACCCTCCGCGTGGACGTTTGGACCGACGACTCCGCGCGACCTGTGTCTCGAGACGGTGCACGGCCATCGCCAGGGCCGGTTCGTAACTCCGGTCGAAGGCACGCGCCACGAGATCGCGGCGACGCGGCGCTTGCAACACAATCTCGACTCGCTTGCTTGGCCCGTCTCCCTCAAATCGTACAATCGCCGTAACGACGCGTCGCAGTCGCGCGCCCAGGCGTTCAACGGCGCGCTCGGCTTTCGCGCGCAGGGAGTCGGTCACTTCGGCGTGGTGCGCGTGCAGGATGATTTCCATTCAGACATCTCCTCGCCGGCCCACAATCTCGCGAAGGTGGGCCTCAGTGTGTTCGGCCGCTCGCGCCCAGGTGAATCCTGCCGCGAACTCGCGCGCCGCCAGCCCGAGTCGTTCCACAAGGGATCGATCAGCAGCCAACCGGCGCATCGCCTGTGCCATGGCAGCAGTGTCCCCATGCGGCACCAGATAGCCGGTGCGTTCATGCTGGACGGATTCGCGAATACCGGGAGAGTTCGACGCAATCACCGGGGTTCCGCTCGCTGCTGCCTCGAGATTCGTGATGCCCCACCCCTCCTTTGGAGACGCGAATGCCATGGCCCATGCTCGTCGCAGCAGGGCCTGTTTACCCGTTTCATCGATCCGTCCGAGGAATCGCACCCGATCCGCTACCCCGAGGTTTGCAGCCAACCGTTCCAACTCCGGGCGAAAGTTGCCCGCACCGGCAATCTCAAAAACGGCTTCGGTCAGTTCACTTTGCGCAAACGCGCGCAACACCAGATCTACACCCTTGTACCGCTGCAACCGTCCCAGATACGCGAACGTCGGCACCGCGGCGCGAACAGTCGCTTCCGGAGTGTACAGCGAGGTATCAATGCCTGGGAAGATCACCCGGATGGATTCGAACGGAATTCCTCGGCCCACCAGGTCGTCCCGGGTGCTTTCACTGATCGCCTGAAAGGGTGTACGTCGATACACCCACGGCAGCGGCCGCTCGGCCATCCACACGGCAGATGCCAGCGGGATCGCCAACTCACGGAACGCGGTGGGGCCAAAGAGGTGCGGAACGAGGGCTACCACCGGCACGTTCCCCCAACGCGGCGTATACAGCGGCACCTTGTTGATATCTTCCACCAGCACATCCGGTCGCCAGCTTTGGTGATGTACGTTCCAGTAGCGACGCGCCAGAAACGGAAACGATTGGCGGGTGCCCACGCGGTGCACCGAGATGCCATCGAGGATCGCGCGCGGCGGACACCCGGGCCAACCACCGCACAACAGCGTGACCTCGTGACCGCGCGCGACCAGTCCGCCAAAGATCTCGTGCAGATGGATTTCCGCACCGCCGGCCAATGGATTCTCGCGACACTGCCAGTTCACGACCACAATACGCAGCGGACGATCGGTTTTGGACAACGGTGAGGGAGTCAACAGCCGCCGCCTCGCACCGGCTCAACCAGCCAACCACTCACAGCAGCTTGAGCTGACGTGCGTAGGCATCGAGCACACCGTTCACGAAGCGCGCGCTGCGGGCCGTCCCGTAGCGTTCGGCCAGATGAATGGCTTCCTGCAGCACCACGCGTGGCGGCGTTTCTCCGCGCATGAACTCGGCGGCCGCAAGGCGCAGCACGCTGCGCTCAATCGCCCCTAACCGCTCCAGGCGCCAGTTCGCGGTGACCTCGGCCAGCGATGCGTCCACTTCGGCACCACGATCAACGAGAATGGCCACCAAGCGCGACGCGAACTGGCGCTCTGCGGGATCGACCGCGAGATCATCCCACACCTGCACCGCCAGCTTTCGCAGCTGCGAATAGTCACGCAAATCGGCAGCGTACACGGCCTGCAACGCGCGTGCGCGGCCGCGCGTCTCCACACGCCCTGAGCTCCGCTTCACACGCGGCTGGTCGCGACGCGGTACTCGTGCGCGCGGCGTCTCGGCCGGCGGGACAATCGCGGGTGCGCCGTCCCAGAATGCGTCGTCGCGTAGGTCGGCCACGTCAGTTCCCGTCATCGGACGACTCGTGTCCGGCATCATCGTCGGCCAGCGGTTCCAGACGATCGAACAAATCGAGCACTTCAAGCAATGCCAGCGCCGCATCCCAGCCCTTGTTCCCATGATCGCCACCGGCCCGGGCTTCTGCCTGCGCGAGCGTATCGGTGGTCAGCAGACCAAGGGTGACAGGCGCGTCAAACTCACGGCTTGCATCAGACAACCCGCGGGCTGCTTCACCAGCCACAAAATCAAAGTGCGGCGTCTCGCCACGAATGACCGCACCGATCGCCACGACACCATCATAGCGTCCCGAGGCGAGCGCTTTGCGCACCGCCATGGGCAACTCCCACGCACCTGGCACCCAACACACATCCACATCACTGAAGTCCGCACCGTGGCGCACGAGGGCATCAACGGCGCCCTCAGCGAGGCGTGTGGTCACTCCTTCGTTGAAACGACTCGCCACAACGGCAACACGTCGTCCTTCGCCGCGTGGTTCTCCGGAAAAATCAGGCATAACTGGTTCAGATGGCGAAAAGGTGACCGAGCTTGGTGCGCTTGGTCTCGAGGTAGCCGGCGTTGTCGTCGGATGGCAGTGCTTCCAGTCGCACCCGATCGTGCATGACCAGGCCATAGCCGTCGAGGCCGACGAGCTTGCGCGGATTATTCGTGATGACGCGAATGGTGCGCAATCCAAGATCGAGCAGGATTTGCGCACCGATGCCGTAGTTGCGCAGATCGGCCTTGAAGCCGAGTTGTTCGTTGGCTTCGACGGTGTCTGCACCACGATCCTGCAGCTCGTAAGCCTTGAGCTTGTTGATCAGACCAATGCCGCGCCCTTCCTGATCGAGATACACGATCACACCGCGCCCTTCGCGTTGCATCATTTGCATCGCGGTTTCAAGCTGCCAGCCGCAATCACAGCGGCGCGAGTGAAACACATCGCCCGTAAGGCAGCGTGAGTGCATGCGCACCAGCACACCGGGCGCTTCGCCGGCAGCAGCCGACTCCACCTCGCCGTACACGAGTGCCACATGTTCGCGCGTATCGACTTCGTTGCGATAGCCCACGATACGCCATTCACCAAACTCGGTGGGCAAGCGTGCTTCGGCTTCGCGATGCACGAGCCGCTCTGTTTGCAATCGATGCGCAACAAGCTGCGCCACGGTGATGAACGTGAGGTCATGCTCCGCGCAGAACGTCTCGAGATCGGGACGGCGCGCCGTGGTCCCATCAGCGTTAAGGATTTCGCAGATCACACCGGCGGGTTGCAGCCCCGCAAGTCGCGCCAGATCGACCGCGGCTTCGGTATGTCCAACCCGCTGCAACACGCCGCCATCACGCGCCCGCAGCGGATGAATGTGTCCGGGGACGCGGAGATCCGCGCGCGTGCTCGACGGATCGGCGGCAACACGAATCGTGGCCGCACGGTCAGAGGCGCTGATGCCGGTGGTGACACCATACCTGGCCGCCGCATCAATGCTCACAGTGAATGCCGTGCGCATGGCTTCGGTGTTGTCGTCGACTTGCTGCGTCAGGCCGAGATGATTGGCCGTTTCGCTGGTGATGGCGAGGCAGATCATGCCTTTGGCGCCGAGCATGAAGTTCACCATCTCGGGTGTCACTTTCTCAGCGGCGCATACAAGGTCGCCCTCGTTTTCGCGGTCTTCATCATCGGCCACCACAATGAACTTTCCATCGCGCAGATCCTGCAGCGCGCGGGCGATTGAGTTCGGAGCGGGTACCTTCAGGTCGTTGTCAGGCATCAGGTCAGGGCGTGTGCGCCAAGGTGCGGCGCGACGAGTCGGGCAACATGCTTCGCGAGCACATCGGCTTCAATGTGCACCGCGTCGCCGGAGGTCAGCGCACCAAGCGTGGTGTGCTGACGTGTGTAGTCGATAATGGATACCTGCACCCCATGATCCGGGAGCAGCGCGTTGAGGGTGAGGCTCACCCCATCGACCGTGAGCGATCCGTGGGGAGCCATCAGCAGCGAGAGCTCTGGTGTCAGCTGAATATCAATGAGCCACGCGTCATCTCGCACCGCCGTGGCGCGGACGTGGGCAACGGCATCCACATGACCGAGCACCAGATGTCCGCCCAGACGATCGCCAAGACGCAGCGCTCGCTCGAGGTTGACGCGTGTACCTGCACTCCAGTTCGCAATCGACGTGCGCTCGAGGGTAGTGATCACAGCAGCGCAGGTAAACCACCCCGCGCCGTGCTCCCGTACGGTCAGACACGCACCATTGACGGCGATGCTCTCACCCGGCACGACGTCGTCGTACCGGCAGGCAATGCGCAGTGTGCGTCCCGCGTCCGTGTCGGTCACCATGGTGATGGTACCAACGTCGTCCACCAGCCCCGTAAACATCCGTCCTCACGAAGTGGAAACAGCGTACGTGGTCATCAGGTCGTCGCCAAACGAGCGCCGAGCGATGACTCGCCAGCGCGCTGCCTGCGCAACGGTCTGACGCGGCAAAGCCGCGAACGCCGGAAGCGCACCGCCTCCGAGTATGACCGGTCCCTGAATGATAACCAGTCGATCGACCAGATTCGTGCCCACCAACGAACTCGCCAGCCCCGCGCCGCCTTCCACGAGCAGGTGGTGCACGCCCTGTGCGTGAAGTGCTTGCAGGGCGCCGACGAGTGCTTTGGCGGGCAGCAGCGTCACTCCAGCAGTACGCAGCGCCTCACGCCGGGAACGCTCGGCGGGGTCAACGGGCGTCTCGTTCACCACGACAATGACGGGGGCGTCCGCGATGCTTCGGACGAGTCTGCTTGAAAGCTTGAGCCGTGCTTGTCTGTCGAAGACGATGCGCGCTGGCGCTACGCGCGGTGCGCGGCCATGGCGTACGGTCAGCAGCGGGTCGTCGGCCATCGCGGTGCCAATGCCGACCGCGACAGCGTTCGTACTGGCGCGCAGACGATGCACCGCTCGCCGTGCACCGTCGCCAGTAATCCAGCCTGGTTCACGCGTGAAGTCCGCAATGGCGCCATCAATCGATAGCGCGAGCTTGAGCGTGACCCACGGTCGCGTCGCACCGCGCGCCACAAACAGAAATGGCGCGTTCAGCTCGCCGGCCTCTTCGGCGAGCACACCGTACACCGTGTGAATGCCCGCCTGCTGCAAACGTGCCGCGCCGCCGGCCGCCTTGACGTTGGGATCAGCGACGGCGAATACCACGCGAGCCACACCGGCCGCAATCAGCGCCTCTGTGCACGGTGGCGTCTTGCCCGTGTGATTGCAGGGCTCGAGGGTGACGTACGCAGTTGCGCCACGCGCACGCGCGCCAGCCGCCTGCAGCGCCATCACTTCGGCATGTGGGCCGCCATAGTGCGCGTGCCACCCTTCGCCCACTACACTTTGGTTGTGTACAATCACCGCGCCAACCAGCGGATTGGGCGACACCTGGCCACGCCCGCGCTCGGCGAGGGCGAGTGCACGACGCATGAAACGAACGTCGTCCGGTCGCGCCTCGCTTATCCCCTCGCGATCAGAATCGTATGCCGAACCCAATGGAGCCATAGCGATAGGCTTCGTTGGCACGCCGATCGCCGAAGGTGTTGAGCGTCTCGCGAATGTCGCCAGCGCGCGATTGACCGACCTCAAGCACCAGCTGCGCCATGGCCAGACCAACCGAGGCGTTCAAGAACGCGGTGCCGCGTTTGGTGTCATCGCGGAGATCGCTCAGCGTAGCCACTGCCCGTGCAGGCACTCCCTGCACCGACTCGTTAAGGATGGCTTCGACTGAGCTGCGTGCGCTGAGTCGATCTTCCCCGATGCCACCACCGATCGCGAACAAGCCGAATCGCTTATTGGCGGCGAGACGGATTGAGGTGGTTGAAAACTTGTTGCCCATGACGCGCAGCGTGTCGTTGCCGGCGTAGTACGAAATGCTCGTGGTGGGCAACCGACGGCGCATCACCGACAAGCCGACGCCAGGCACGAGCGCCGACTCCTGCAGAATGCCAACCCGCACGCCGAACGTGGCCGCGATTCCGCCACCGTCCCGATCTACAGCAAAGCGGTCACGCGAAACGCTGGGTATCGCCGTCACGCCGACAATCAGGTCCACGCCGCCAACGTTTGTCAGTCCAACAGGCACCCCGCGAAACACACCGATCGCGACATCAAGAGATGGCACGGGAACGGGTGCCCGCTCGGCGCCGAAGTTCGATGACTGCGGCCCGGAGGTCGAGAGCGTGATGTCGTTCGCGGGAACGCGGCCGTCAACAGCGGTGATGCGCAAAACGGCCGAGCGTTTCCCCCACCCGCCGAGTGTTCCGCCCTCGCCGAGCATCACGTTGCCGCCGGAGAGCGCGACACCGACTTGTGGTGCAAGAAACGAGAATACGTCGGACGTCTTCACGCACGCGTCCTGCGCGAACGAAGCAGGGACGTTGGTCGGTGTGCTGGTCACGGTGCACTGCTGCGCGCGCACGACCGACGGTGTGAGGGCGAGCACACCGGCGCCGAGCACCGCTGCACTCAACCGGCGGGACACCTGCGCCGCAGCACGTAATCGGCAAAATACCTGCGCAGCCGCGCGCAGCTTCAAGGCACGACCGCGCATCAGGCGCTCCGCCGATCGAACTGCACCACTCCGCTGCCGGCCACAACTTCACCGACCACCCAGGCGCCAACCCGCTGTTCCTTCGCGCGCGCGATCACGCGATCCGCTTGTGTTGCTCCGACAATGACGACCATTCCCACTCCCATGTTGAAGGCGCGGAACATCTCGTCCTTCGTAACGTGTCCCGCTTCAGCGAGTACCCGAAACTCGTTGGGGATGGTCCACGTGGTGGTGTCGATCACTGCATCAAGCGTGCTCGGCAACGCGCGGTTGAGATTGCCGGGTAAGCCACCGCCAGTAATGTGAGCCATCGCACAGACGTCGTTCAGTAGCGGACGCATGGTGGGCAGATACGAGCGGTGGACTTTGAGCAGCACGTCGGCTACCGTCGCACCGTCGGCGTCAGGAAACGCATCATGCACACTCAGCTTGAGGCGATCGGCAACGATGCGCCGTGCGAGTGAATAGCCGTTGGTGTGCAGTCCATTGCCTTCAAGTGCGACAAGCACGTGGCCCTCATGGACACGATCGGCGCCAAGCACGGCGTCTTCGTCAACGATGCCAACAATGAATCCCGCGAGATCGTAGTCCGGTGCGGTATACACGCCGGGCATCTCTGCGGTCTCACCGCCAATGAGTGCGGCGCCGTTTTCGCGACAGCCGGCTGCGACACCCGCGACCACCTGCTCCACCACAGCGGGCACCAGCTTGCCAAACGCGACGTAGTCAAGAAAGAACAGCGGTGTCGCACCCTGCACCAGAATGTCGTTCGTGCAGTGGTTTACCAGGCAATGTCCGATCGTATCGTGCCGATCGGCTTCGATTGCAATCTTGATCTTGGTACCGACGCCATCGGCGCTGGCGACAAGCGTGGGCTTGGGCGTCTCGGTGGGCACTCGAAACATGCCGCCGAATCCGCCGAAGGCACCACGCGCGCCGGCGGTCATGGTGCTTTCCACCAGCTTTTTCAGCCGCCACTTCGCATCGTCGGCGGCGTCGATATCGACGCCGGCGCTGCGATAGTCGAGCGACGCGCTCTGGTCGCTGCTTCCCTCACTCACGTACGCAGTTCCGCATCAAACGCGACCAGTTGACGGAACTCCTGCACGCGACGCTCGATGTCATCGTGTGAGATTTCGAGAAGACGTGCGTTGGAGAATTTTTCAACGGCAAACGAACCCATCGCCGAACCCACAACGACCGCGCGACGCATCGAGAGGTCGCTGAGATCATTTGTGCTGGCAAGGTGACCAATGAAGCCGCCAGCGAACGAATCGCCAGCGCCGGTGGGATCAAACACCTGCTCGAGCGGATACGCCGGCGCGAAAAACACAGACTCGCGCGTGAACATGAAGGCGCCATGTTCGCCCTTCTTGATGATCACATGCTTGGGGCCGTGATCGAGAATCCATCGTGCGGCATGTACGAGATTTGCCTTTTCGGTGAGCTGACGAACCTCGCCATCGTTGAGTGTGATCAGATCTACGCGACCGAGCAGTTCAATGAGCTCCGGACGACGACTTTCAATCCAGAAGTTCATTGTGTCGCAGGCGACCAGCTTTGGCGAGTCGACCTGATCGAGCACCTGCAGCTGCAGGCGCGGATCGATGTTCGCGAGAAACACAAACGGTGCGCTGCGAAACTGTTCGGGAATCTTGGGCGCGAAGTGTGAGAAGACACCGAGATGCGTCTCAAGCGTTTCGGCGGAGTTGAGATCGTGGCGATAGCGTCCGCGCCAGCGAAAGCTCGTGCCCTCGGCGCGCTCGAGGCCGGCGAGATCCACACCGCGTTTCGCGAGCGGTTCGAGCTTCTCTACCGGGTAATCACTGCCGACCACGCCAACCACCTGCACCGGCGCAAAGTGCGATGCGCTTGATGCGAAGTACGTGCCGGAGCCGCCCAGCACTTCGTCGGCGCGACCGAACGGTGTCTCTACCGAATCAAGCGCGACGGAACCAACAACGAGAACCGTGCTGGCGGCCTTGTGCACGGGGTGCACAAGCGGGGCATCGGCGTGCTGCGTGGACGTATTCACATGCGCTCCGGGGCGGTGAGGCCGAGCAGGCGCAGTCCGGCCGCGAGGCCAAGCTGCGTCGCGCGAGCCAGAACCAGCCGCGCGTTGGTGATGGCCTCGGGTTCGCCGAGGACGTGATGTTTGTGGTACCACAAATGTGCGAGGCGTGCGGTTTCGAGCAGCCACGCGGCCACACGATGCGGTTCGGCGGCATCCGCGGCACCAACAAGCAGTGCGGGATAGTCGAGTAGTGCCTTCACGAGTTCGACTTCAGCGGGCTCGTGCAGCACGCCAAGATCGACGCCGTCGCCCGTGATGGTGGTGGCGTCGATCTCACCCACGCGAAAGATGCCGCTCATGCGCGCGTGGGCCATCTGGATGTAGTACACCGGATTGTCTTCGCTCTGCGACTTCGCGAGATCCACATCGAAGACGAGCTGTGAATCACCTTTGCGCATGAGGAAGAAGTAGCGCACGGCATCGCGGCCCACTTCATCAATGAGATCGCGCACGGTGACGTAGGAGCCAGCGCGCTTGGAAATCTTCACTTCTTCGCCGCCGCGCATCACGGTCACCATCTGGTGCAGCACGTATTCGGGGTAGCCTTCTGGAATCCCGATGCTGAGGGCCTGCAGCCCGGCGCGCACGCGTGTGGTCGTGCTGTGATGATCGGCGCCCTGCACGTTGATGGCGCGCTTGTAGCCGCGCTCCCACTTGGTCACGTGATACGCAACGTCGGGCACGAAGTAGGTGAAGTCCCCCCCCTTGGCCGCGCTCTTGCGCATGACGCGGTCCTTGTCGTCACCAAAGGTTGTGGTGCGAAGGAACAGGGCGCCTTCTTCTTCGAACGTGTGCCCGCTCTGTTCGAGTGCGGCAACAGTGCTGGCCACACGTCCATCGGAGTAGAGCGAGCTCTCGAGATAGTACGTGTCGAACTTGACGCCGAAGGCCTGCATGTCGAGGTCTTGTTCATGACGCAATGCGGCCACGGCAAACGTGCGCAGCGCATCGAGACTATTGCCGGCGACATCCTGCGGATGCTGTGCGATGTAGGTCTGCGCGATCTCGCGAATGTACTCGCCGTGATATCCGCCCTCCGGAATCACGAGCGGCTGACCGTTCAATTCACGCACACGCGCCTGTACACTCAGCGCGAGATTGGCAATCTGTACGCCGCTGTCGTTGTAGTAGAACTCGCGATCCACCTGCCAGCCCGTGGCATCGAGCAGCGCGGCAATGGCGTCGCCAAGTGCAGCCTGGCGTCCGTGTCCCACGTGCAGCGGACCGGTGGGGTTGGCCGAGACGAACTCCACGCACGCGCGCGCGCCCTGCCCTACATCGCTGCGTCCCCACGTGTCCGGCGCACGAAGAATCGCCAGCAGTCCACGCGCCTGAAAACCGGGATCGAGGCGAAAGTTGATGAAGCCCGGTCCCGCAATCTCGGCGGCCGTGGCACCAACCGACGGCAAATCCATGGCCGCGATGAGTGCTTCGGCGATATCGCGTGGCTTGCGGCCAAGGGTTTTGGTGAGCGTCATCGCGACGTTGCTGGCCCAGTCACCGAACGCCGGATCACGCGGACGTTCGAGGTGAGCGGACACATCGTCGGGCGCACCAAGCGTGCGCGCTGCGCGAGAGATTTCGCTGCGCAGGGCCTCAGCGTGATTCAAGGGAGTCGTGTGTGAAGTACAGAGTCAGTCAGCCTTGGGCGGCTTGGGCGTCGCCGCGGGTGCGTCGGACTTGGGCGCGGGTTTGCTGTCGGCGCTCTTGCTGTCCGACTTGCTCTCCGCACTACCGGACGACTTGCTCTCGGAACCGCTCGAGCTTTTGCCTTCGGCGGTGCCGGTCGAGGCATCCGATTTGCTCTCGGACTTCGCGTCGGCTTTGGCACTGTCGCTCTTGGCTTTGGCCGTGGCGTCGCGCACGTCCTTCTTGCCGTCCTTGCCGTAATCGGTGATGTAGAAGCCCGAGCCCTTGAAGACGAGGCCGGCGCCACCGGTGATCATGCGCACGGCATCACCATCGCCGTTGGGCGACGGAATGGTCTGCGGCACTTCGGAGATCTTGAAGAACTTTTCGATAATGGTGCCGTCTGGGCACCGGAACTCGTAAGTCGGCATCGTTTCACTACTTAGGTTGAGTCGGACTACAACCCTGAAACGTAGCACAGACGGGGGGCGGGTTCAACTGGGGCGGCGCTACTTGCCTGAGAGCAGTGGGCGGGATGCGTGCGGCGCCTCGTGAGTCGACGGGCCGGATGCGCGGGACGCTGCGTCAGTCGACGGCCAACTACTTGGCGAGGGCGCGCTCGAGCGTCTCACGAATGAAGCGCTGGTACGGCATGCCGCGCGCGGCTGCTCGGGC
>JBGTOG010000028.1:0-12275 GCA_041742675.1 Gemmatimonadaceae bacterium
GGTCGCGCGCTTGCGCCCCTGCTGGCCTGGCTCACGCATTCGGCGCCCGGGGCTTCGCGCGCGTCGGTGGAGCGGGCTGTCGTAAAGTTGGCGGAGCGCCACACGTCGGATCTGGTGCGTCTCATCGAGAGCGAAGACGAAGCGATTGCAATTGGCGCGGTACGATTGAGCGGACAGCTGCGAACGGCGGCTGCGGTTGCGGCGCTCACGCGACTGTTGCGCAGTACGAACAGTGCCTACCGACTGGAAGCGACGCACGCCCTCGCCGCTATTGCATCACCGGGTGCCATGCAGGCGCTCGAGCAGGCGCTGGATGACGCTGAGCGTGATGTCCGCATTGCCGCGCTGCGTGCGATCGCGCTGCATCGGCATGCGGCAGCACTGCCAAAGCTGACGGCCACGGTCAAGCGCCGGGAACTGCGGCAGGCCGAACGCGGAGAGAAGACGGCCGTCTTTGACGCCTTCGGCGCGCTCTGCGGTGACGGCGGTGTCGCGTTGCTCGACAGTGTGCTGAACGGCCGATCGCTGTTGGGCCCTCGCGAAACATCGGAGATGCGTGCGTGCGCCGCGCGTGCGCTGGGATTGGTGGGATCGGACTCGGCGATGGCCGTGCTGCGCAAGGGAAGCAGCGCCACCGATGCCGTGGTGCGCAATGAAGTGGCGCGCGCGTTGCGTGGTGGAGGGAGCGCGTGATGCATCGCGCGGTGATGTCGGAACCAACGAGCGCACGCGGCGCGGACAAGCTGTTTGACGCGCACGATGAACGCGGTGCGCGTGGTGTGGTCGTGGCGCTCCACGGGGCACTGCGCGCGGTGCGGTTGTATCCCGTGGAAAATGTGGCGGTGCAGAACGCGCTGAACGAACTGCGCAGTGCGTGTGCGCGGGTCATGGCACAGGGTGCTTCCTGCGAAGTGCGACGGTCTGGCGACTTCGTGTTTGTGAACGAGACTCGTGTGCGACTGGCCCTCGACAACTACGCGGCGGTGGCGTACGTGCTCACGTTGCTGCGCGAGGCAGGCATCGGCACGTTGCGACTCACCACCGCCGCCGACGCGCGCGCGTGGGTGGTGTTGCTGGCGTTTCTGCAGGCACCGCCACTGGAGTATCCGGAAGACCAACGACTTGGGCAGCTTGAACATCGCCTGGCGCAGGCGAACGTTGAGGTGTTTGAGTTCGATCCGCCGGCCAACGAAATAGAGTCGGACGAGGAGCTCGACGCGCGGGAGCGCGCGCGGCAGACGTACGTGCGCTCGCTTGATGTAACACGCGAGGTGTTGACGGCCGTGCGGTTGGGCCGCAGTCCCAGTTTGAAACGTGTCAAGCGCGCGGTGCAGTCGGTGGTGGACGCGATCCTGACCGACGCCTCGTCGCTGGTTGGCATGACCACGCTCCGCGATTTCGATGAGTACACGTTCGTGCACAGCGTTAATGTGTGCATTCTGTCGGTATCGCTCGGCCGGCGGCTTGGTCTGACCAAGGTGCAACTGCTTGACCTCGGTGTGGCTGCGCTGCTGCACGATATCGGCAAGTCGCGCGTCCCAACCGAAATTCTCAATAAGCGCGGCGCGTTAAACGAGGAGGAGCGCGAGGTGATCCAGTCGCACGCATGGCAGGGCGTGCTCGCGCTCTTTGCGTTGCCGGTGGGATCGGGCCGTCCGTGGCGCGCCATGATCAGTGCGCACGAGCACCATATGCGCACCGATCTGTCGGGCTACCCGTCGTGCGTGCGTCCACGTCGCCTGAGTTTGCTGAGCAAGATCATTGCCGTGGCCGACGGATTTGATGCCGCCACATCTACGCGTGTGTATCAGGACACGCCGTGGTCACCGGCGCACGTGCTGCAGGGAATGCGCGACAATACCCGCCTCGGCTTCGACCCCGTCATTGTCAAAGCGTTTGTGAACCTGACCGGCATCTATCCCATTGGCACGGTCGTGGTACTCGATAGCTTTGAGCTCGGCCTGGTGCATGCGGCCGGCAGCGATGAAACGGTGCTTTCGCGACCGATCGTGCGGCTGCTGGCCGATGCGCAGGGTAACTTGTTGCCGGACCCGCCATTGGTGGATCTGATGGCGCGAGACGACGCCGGCCATTATCTCCGAACGATCATCCGGACCGACGACCCTGACCGCTGGGGCATTCGTGTGTCCGACTATTTCGTGTGATCACCGCTTTTGCTACTGACTCCGTTTCCGTGCCACAAACTCCTGTCGCAACATCGGCCATCGCGTCGCGCTTCACCCAGCTACGCGCCGAAGGGCGCTGTGCACTAGTCGCCTACGTCACCGCCGGCCATCCCACGCCAGAGGCGAGCGTCGCCCTCATGCGCGGCCTCGAACGGGTTGGTGTCGACATTCTCGAAGTTGGCGTTCCGTTTTCCGATCCGCTCGCTGATGGCCCGGTCATTCAGCGCAGTTCGCAGATCGCGATCGAGCAGGGGATCTCGTTGGATCGCACCCTGGCGCTCATTCAGGAAGCGGCGCTCAGCATTCCGGTGGTACTGTTTTCCTATCTGAATCCGATCATGGCGGGCGGACCTGATGTGCTGCATCGTGCTCGTCGCGCGGGCGTTGATGGTGTGCTGGTCACCGACATGCCGGTTGGTGCCGATCCGGAACGAGAGGCGTGGTTTGGCGAGAGTGGGCTCGACTTCGTACGACTCGTTGCCCCCACCACACCCGACGATCGGATGGCCGAAATTGCGCGCCACGGTGGTGGCTTCGTGTATCTGATTTCACGACTTGGCGTCACGGGCGAGAGTGCCACACTGTCGGAAGAGTTGCCTCGCTCCGTGGCACGACTGCGCGCCGCGACATCGCTGCCGATTTGCATCGGATTCGGCATCTCCACGCCGGAACAGGCCAAGGCGGCGGCCGCGCTGGGTGACGGGGTGATCGTGGGTAGCGCCATCGTGCGCGCCGCCGAGCAGTCGGTCGAGCACGCCGTTGCCCTGGCCAGGTCGCTGCGTGTGGCGATGGACACGTAGTCGGACATTGCAAACCGCAGCGAAACCGGGCACGTGAGCAAACCGACGTCTCGCGCAGTTGGCAGCGATGTGCTGCCGCTGCCACTGTCGTTTCCCGATTCCCCCCCCGCGTTGCCGGGATGGGCGCAGGCCAGCGAGAAACGTCGCGGTCATATTGCACGGGTCACTGCGCTCCTCGATGAATGGAGCGGGGCCATGCGGCTCGACGATGCCCTGCGGCAGCAGTGGCATGATGCGGGTCGTTGGCACGATGCGTTGCGCGACGCGTCCGACGAGGTGTTGCACGCCAACGCCGATGATCCACGTCGACCCATCGGCATGCTGCACGGTTCAGCCGCTGCCCGCTGGCTCATGCGCGACGGGGAATCACGCGCTGATGTGCTCGACGCGGTGCGCTACCACACCACCGGATGGTCCGCGTGGTCCCGCACCGGACGGGCGTTGTACATGGCAGACTTTCTGGAACCGGGCCGCACGTTCATGCAGGCAGATCGGGCGTTTCTCGCCAACCTGGTGCCGTTGCAGTTCGACGCCATTTTCCGTCAGGTTGTGCGGCTGCGATTGGAGTGGGCGCTACGCGAGGGGAAGAGTCTGGCACCGGAAACGGTCCAACTCTGGGATGCGGTTCGCTGATGCGCATCTCGTACGCCGTGCGGCTGGCCGCGGCTGGATTGCTGCTCGGGATTGGCGGCTGGGTGTATAGCGAGTCGCAGCGGCACACCGGTGAGCAGCCCCCCCCCGACACCGTGGTGCTCGATCCTCATGCGCACGCACCCGACAGTGTGCGCATCCGCGTGCGCGTGCTCAATGGCGCGGGTACCGCGGGGCTGGCTCGGAAAGTCACCCAGCTGCTGCGCGACTATGGGTACGACGTCGTGGACTATGCGACTGCGTCTGAGGAGACCGACTCGACGGTGATCGAGGTGAATGCGGCATCCCGCGTGTGGGCGACGTCGCTCCAGCGCGCGCTTGGCGGGCAGGTAAGCGTGCGCGAACGCGCCACGCCGTTACCCCACGTCG
The DNA here is from genome assembly GCA_041742675.1 of Gemmatimonadaceae bacterium. Lineage (GTDB taxonomy): Bacteria > Gemmatimonadota > Gemmatimonadetes > Gemmatimonadales > Gemmatimonadaceae > JAABRT01. The sequence goes on from JBGTOG010000028.1 coordinate 4,007, forward strand.
ACGTGACGGTCACCCTCGGTGTGCACTGGCAGCCGCCGCCCCAGCCGTTCCGTCCGTAACTGACCGCAGGCAGCGGCGATATCCAGGCCGCGGCTCTTGCGAATGGCAACCTCCACGCCCCGATCACGAATCGCGCGCGCGAATGCCGCCATGCGCGCCGAGGGTGTTGGCGTAAAGCCGAGTGTGCCGCCCGGATGCAGCGGAATCAAGTTCACAAAGGCCCGGCATTCACGCGCCAACGTCGCGAGCATCGCCGCGTGTTCGGGCTGGTCGTTCACGGCGTTGAGCATGACATACTCGAAGGTGACCCGCCGATCGAACTGCGCCGCGGCATGGATGACGTCGGCCAGTGGATATTTGATGTTCACGGGCATCAGCGAACGACGCAGCTCATCACTGGGCGCGTGAATCGAAATCGCCAGTCGAAACTGTTCCGTGCGCGCGGCCAGCGCTTCAATGCCCGGCAACACGCCAACGGTCGAAATGGTGATGTGTCGCGCCCCGATACCCAGCGCGCGCGGATCGTTGAGCAGTGTGAGCACCGTGTCCACCGACTTCCAGTTCATGAGCGGCTCGCCCATGCCCATGAACACGATGTTCGTGGCCAACAGCGGCGGATCGAGCAGGCGCAGCTCGCGCACCTGACCGGCGATTTCTGCGGCGGTGAGGTTGCGCTGGAATCCCATGGCACCGGTGGCACAGAACGCGCACTGCAGCGCGCAGCCAGCCTGCGATGAAATGCAGAGCGTCAGTCGGTTGCCTTCCGGAATCGCGACCGTTTCAATGGCCTGTCCATCGTGCAGCTGAAAAAGAAATTTCTGTGTGCCGTCGGTGGACTGCTGGCGCGTTTGCAAACCCAGCGACGGCATGACAAATCGTTCACGCAGCTGCTGGCGCAGTGCCTTGGGCAACTCCGTCATCTCATCAAAGCTGCGCACCGGCCGCTGCCAGACGCGCGCGAACACCTGGGCGGCGCGATAGCGCGCTTCCTGCTGCTCGTGCATGAACGCGCCAAGCGCCTCCAGCGCCGCGTCTGGATCTAGATCGAGCAAGTTCAGACGCGTGTCTGATTCTGGGGATCGGCTCTGCGACAACACGGCGACAATCATTGACCAAAGGAACTGAAGGTGAACTGATACAGCGGACCCAACCCGACATTTGCGTCTTCTCTTCCTACCCCGACCACGAACCGCGACAGATGCAGCGACAGCGAGAATCGCGATCGGGTGAGGCGTTGGTCGCCGCTGCGCACGAATGGCAACGCGACCCGCGCCTCTACCGGACCCAGTCGTCCACTGGCAATCGGTCCCAGCTCGCGCGACGTGCGCGCCCGCTGCCCACGCGTCGCTCCCTGGGCCGCGATACCGAGCCGAGCCTCAGCTTCTGCCGACGAGCCTGCCACCCTCACGTCAGCGGCGGCCGTGATCAACGGTCGGTCTTCCGGCTCGCGTCCCGGTCGCCAGAGAAAGCTACCCACGGCAAGGCGCGCATCGTACCACGGCAGGTGTTCCGCGAGCAGGCCAACGTCGGCCGCCAGCGCGCTGCGCACTTCTCGCTCCGCGCGTCCTTGTCGCCAACGCGCTGCGGCGCCGACTGTCAACCATCGTGACAGCTGTCGCGCCGTGCCAACGGAAATCAGCAGACTCTCGTAGGGCACCTCGCCCAGGCTTTGCGGGTCGGTGTCGGTACGCACCAGACCGCCGACCGCAGCGCGACCGATGGAAAGACCGACAGATGTGCCAGATGCTCGTCGCAGCGTGAGCGCCACCAGCTGTCCTTCCACGCCTTGGTCGGCACCCGTGGAGAGGGACGCCACCCCAGCGCTCCAGCGACGATCGGGTGGCAGCGCAAGCGTGGCAGGATTCCACAATCCCACGCCTGCCTCGGTGGAAAGCGCCGCCGGCGCACCAACCGCACCAAGCGGGAAATCCCACAGATCACGGGCGGGAACGGGCTGGCCAAACGCGGTCATCGCGCATCCGAGGATGCTGAGGCCCGTCGCAAGCCCGCACAAGAGCTTGCGGCGCATGCAGTTGACCATAAGCGGCGCACTCTCGGCGGGCAAGCAAATCGCTTCCGCAGTTTGTCGGTGTGCGTTAGTTTGCTCAGAGATGCAAGCCTCCCGGGACACCGTTGCCAGTCGCTGACCTATTAACGCCTTCACGGATCGCGGTGCCCAGCACAGCCGATTCGAAAGATGCGCTGTTGGCCGAACTCGTCGAACTGGCGCTGTCGGCTGGTCCGGAACGTGAGGGCCTGTTGGCCGATGTTCGGAAACGCGAAGCGCAGTTCACCACGGCGCTCGGCGACGGTATTGCGCTGCCACACGCTCGCAGCCGGCATGTGAAACAGCTGTGCGTCACGGCGGCGAGACCGGCCAAACCGGTCGCGTTCGGCGCCGCCGATGGTCGGCCGGTTGAACTGATTTTCCTGGTCGTATCGCCGTCCGATGCGCCCGGTGTACACCTCGAGGCGTTGCGCACCTTGTCGCGACTGTTTCAGGACCACGAGGTCGTGAACGAGTTGCGCCGCGCGCCGGATGCCGAGGCGTTTCTTGACGTACTCCGTCTGGCCGAGACGCGCTGACGGCTGACGGTGACCGCTGGCGTGTCTGGCCGGTCCCCATTTTTCCCTTCGTATGACGCGGATGCGTCCGGAGTTCCTGCGTGACCCTGAAGGTTGAGCTGTTGCCGTCGTCCGAGTTGGCCACTTCACAGCGCACACACACGTGTGGCGCCCTGCGCGCATCGCACGCCGGCGAACACGTCCGGCTCGGTGGCTGGATTCATCGCAGCCGCGATCTTGGCGGACTGGTGTTTCTTGATCTGCGGGATCGCAGCGGTGTCGTGCAACTGGCGTTCGGACCGGCGTGGACCGACGCTGACACGTTGACGCAGGCGGCGGCTGTTGGCGTGGAATCCGTCGTGCTGGTGGAAGGCATCGTCATTGAACGCAGCGACGCGCAGCGCAACGCGGAGATGCCAACGGGAGACGTCGACGTGCAGGTCACATCACTGCGTGTGGTCGGTCCGGCAATCACACCGGCGTTTCCTGTTGCACCAGCCAAAGGGGACAAGTTGCCGGCGGAAGAGTTGCGACTCAGGCATCGCTACCTCGATCTGCGGCGCCACGAACTGCAGCGCAATCTGATGTTGCGTCATCGGCTCATGCAGGCGACGCGTGCGTTTCTTGATGCCCGCGGTTTTCTTGAACTTGAGACACCAATCCTTACCAAGCCCACGCCGGAAGGGGCGCGCGATTACCTCGTACCCAGCCGTGTGCACCCGGGTGAGTTTTACGCCTTGCCGCAGTCGCCGCAGATCTACAAGCAACTGTTCATGTGCGCCGGCTATGATCGGTATTTCCAGATTGCGCGGTGCTTTCGTGACGAGGACCTGCGCGCTGATCGTCAGCCGGAGTTCACGCAGATTGATATTGAAGCGTCATTTGTCGGGCAGGAAGACATTCTTGCCCTTGCCGAGTCGCTGATCATCACGCTGTGGCGCACGGCGGGCCGCGATGCGCCGTCACCGTTCCCGCGCATGACGTATGCGCACGCCATGGAGCACTACGGCTGCGACCGTCCGGATCTGCGCTACGATGTGGCGCTCCGTGATGTGACGTCGGTGTTTGCTGCGAGCGAGCTGACGTTTGTGCAGGCCGCGATTGCGCGCGGCGAGCGGGTGCGCGGATTGCGTGTGCCGGGCGGTGCGTCCATGTCACGCAAGCAAACGGATGAGTTGGAAGCATTGGCCAAGTCGGCCGGAGCAAGCGGGTTGCTGGTGCTCAAACGCACGACCGAAGGTCTCGAAGGGAAGGTGGCGAAGTTTCTGTCCACCGAGGCCAGCGAGCAGCTGGGGCTCATCGAAGGAGAGCTCGGTCTGTACGTCGCGGGGCCGGATCACATCGCGTCGCCGGCACTCGATCGCGTTCGACAGGCGGTTGCGCAGCGATTGTCGCTTATTCCGACGGACCGTCATGCGTTCGTCATCGTGACGGACTTTCCCATGTTTGATCGTGATCCGGCCAGCGGCACGTTGGGAGCGGTGCATCATCCGTTTACGGCACCACATCCGGATGACGTCGCGCTGTTGGACAGCGCGCCGGAACGCGTTCGAGCGCTTGCCTACGATGTTGTTTTTGACGGATTGGAGTTAGGCGGCGGCAGCATTCGTATCAGCGATCCGGCGTTGCAGGCACGCATTTTTTCTTTGCTCGGCATCGACGACGCGACCGCACAGTCCCGCTTCGGATTTCTTCTGGAAGCGCTGCGCTCGGGTGCACCGCCGCACGGTGGCATTGCGTTCGGCCTCGATCGCATTGCGATGTTGCTGTCAGGCGCGACGTCACTGCGTGATGTGATCGCATTTCCCAAGACCACGGCGGCACGCGCACTCTTTGAAGGGGCACCGTCCCCCGTACCGGCCGGCGATCTCGCCGATCTTTCTTTGCAACTGGCGTCGAGCGCCGAGGCGTCTGCATGACCACCCCTGCTACCGTTGTTCGCGTTCCCATTGAAGGTGTTGATCAGCTCACGCTGGCCGGGGTGAACGATGCCAATCTTGCGGAATTGGCCAGAATCACGACCACGCGCGTTGCCATGCGCGGCGATGCGCTCACGATCACGGGCGATGCGCAGGGCGTCATGCGCGGCGAAACGATTGCGTTGGGGATGGTGGCGTCGGTTCGCGAAGGGCACGCGCTCACGCCTGATGATGTGCTGCGTCTGAGTTTGGAGCAGCGTCCTGACGATCAGGCGTCGCGCTCAAATGGCGCATTGGTGTTGCCCGGTGCGCGCCGCGTCATCAAACCAAAGACGCCCGGTCAGGCCGAGTATCTGCAGCAGATTCTCGAACATGACATCGTCGTGGGCATTGGACCGGCCGGTACGGGCAAAACGTATCTCGCCGTCGCCGCCGCGGTCGACGCGCTCATGCGCAAACGTGTGCGACGCATTGTGCTGGCGCGCCCCGCCGTAGAAGCCGGTGAGAGTCTCGGCTTCCTGCCAGGTGACATGCAAGCCAAGGTGGATCCATACCTGCGACCGCTCTACGACGCGCTTGAGGACATGATGCCCTACGAGCGCATTCAAAAGGCGATTGAGGCGCGCACCATTGAGGTAGCGCCGCTGGCGTTCATGCGTGGTCGAACGCTCGGCGATTCCTTTGTGATTCTCGACGAAGCGCAGAACGCCACGCATTTGCAGATGAAGATGTTTCTCACGCGGCTTGGCGTAAACTCCAAGATTGTCATCACTGGTGACAAGACCCAGGTGGATTTGCCCAAGCGTGAGGAATCCGGCTTGATGCAGATCGAGCGCATCCTGCATGGGATCGAGGGCATTCAGTTCCACTATTTCACAGATGCAGATGTGGTGCGCCATCGACTCGTGCGCGACATCATCCGTGCCTACAATGAGGATGCCGCAGGCGGCTGACCCCTCAGAACCGGTGCAGTCCTTGGCATCGGGATCGGCGGCTCGCGGCGCGCTTGTGCGCCATGGGCCTGGCGTGGTGCTGGCAACAGCACTCGCACTGGCCACCGTGCTGCTGTTGCCTCCCGGCGAAGGATTGCGTGCGCCGGTATACGCCGTCGGAAGTATTGCCGATGCCACGGTGATTGCGCCGTTCTCGTTCCGTGTGCCACGTCCGGAAGAGGAAGTCTCGCGGGAGCGAGCGCGTCTGTCCGCATCGGTGCCACCCGTATTTGTGTTTGATACCACCGCACTCGACACGGTGCGCGCCCGACTTGTTGGACTGTCCCTCGCACTCGATTCGGCGCCTTCCGATGGGCCGGGCCCGACGTGGGACTCCGCGATCGTCTTTGTGCAGTCGCGCGCCGAGCCCTTCGGCGTGACCCTTACGACCGCGGAGGCGGAGTGGATGCTGTTTCCGAGCCGTCGCTCCGCCGCCATCTCCGCGGTTCGCCGCACCTTTGAGCGGACATTGCCCGACGGCATTGCTGCCTCGCGTGCGCTGGACGGCATCACGTCGTCCGTGCGCGTGCAGCGTCGTGGCGAGGAACGCTCACTGACCGCCGACGCCATTGCCTCATGGTCTGATGTGCTGCGGGCGGCACGCCTGCTGCACCCCGACGGCTCAAGTGTGATCGCCGATGGTGTCTATCAGCACCTGCTCAGCGGCGTGTTCGTCCCATCGCTGCGCTACGATAGTATGACGACCAATGCGCGCCGCGCCGACGTGTCATCGCGCGTGCAGCCGTGGCGATTCGAGGTGCGCGCCGGCGAGAAGATTGTCGGGGCACACGAGGTGGTGCGTGAGGAAGATCAGGCGCGATTGCTTGCGCTACGTGACATCGTGCGTGAGGGCGCGGGGGGAACGAGACAGGCCGTTCGTCTGACTGGCACGTTCCTGCTCAATCTGGCGGTGATCGCGATCTTCGTGCTCACATTGGCGCTCTATCGACCGGAGATCTACGCGAGGCCTCGTGCGCTGGCTGTGCTTGGAGCGTGCGTACTGATCGTATTGCTGGGCGCGGCACTGGCGCTGAACAACAGCGCATTGCCCGGCGCACTGGTTCCTGTTGGAGTCGCCGCGCTGCTCATCAGCATATTGTTTGATTCGCGTATTGCGCTGGTGTGCGCCCTGGTGATTGCTGTGCTCATCGGTGTGCAGCCATCATTTCGCGGCACGCAGATTCTCTTATTCGTGCTGGCCGGTGGTGCGGCGGCCGCCTTCAGCGTGCGTGCGCTTGAACGGCGGACACAGTTGGTGTGGTCCATCGTCGCGGTGGCTGCCGCGTACACGGGAGCGGCTGTGATTTCCGCACTCGCGTTCGGCTGGGAGTGGGGCGAGGTCGTGCGGGCCTCGGCACTTGGTGCTGTCAACGCGGTGATCTCCGTGGCGCTGGCGATGGCCTTGCTGCCACCCGCGGAGGAAGCGTGTGGGGTGGACACGTATCTCAAGTTGCTGGAATGGTCCGATCTCAATCGCCCGCTGCTGCGGCGGCTGGCCGTTGAAGCGCCCGGCACGTGGGCGCACACACTCGCGATGGCCAATCTGGTCGAAGCGGCAACGCAGGCCGTCGGCGCCAATGCGCTGCTTGCACGGGTCGGCACGTACTATCACGATATCGGCAAGTTGGGAAAGCCCGGCTATTTCGTGGAGAACCAGCCGCGTGGACGCAACCCGCATGACAAGCTCAAGCCGGCGGCCAGTGCTGCGATCATCCGCAATCATGTGCGCGACGGACTTGCGCTGGCCGCACAGTACAAACTGCCGCGATCGGTGCGCGCGTTCATCGCGGAGCATCACGGCACCGGGCCCATTGCATTCTTTCTTGAGAAGGCGCGTGAACGGGATGCCGCGGTCGGTCAGGGCGGAGAGTTTGCGTATCCTGGCCCCGCGCCACGCAGCATCGAAACCGCCATTTGCATGCTGGCCGATGGCACGGAAGCGGCAACGCGCGTGTTGACCGAACCCACTGAGGCACGCTTGCGTGACACGGTGGACATGATCGTGCGATCCCGTATCGAGCAGGGGCAGTTGCGCGCTGCGCCCATAACCCTCCAACAGTTGGAGATTGTGAAGAACGAGTTCGTGCGTGTCCTGCTGGCCATGCGACATGGTCGCGTGGACTATCCGGGTCCTGATGGCGTCAGTGCGAGTGAGCCAACAACGGCCGTCGCGCCAACCATGCGTGTGTCGTGATGGGCGTTCAGAGTCCGCGAGGCGCGGAGCCTCGCCACGCGGTCGTCGTGTCGCTTGATGGCGTGCAATCGCCCATTGCGACCACGCGTCTCGAAGACCTTGGGCGCCGCGTACTGGCGGCGGAGAAGGTGCCGCGCGCCATGCTGAGCATCACGCTGGTGAGCACACGGACCATGGCGCGTCTCAACCGCGAGCATCTCGGACATCGCGGCGCCACCGATGTCATCACGTTTGCGTTTGGTGATGATGGATCCGGCGTGCTGGTGGCGGACATCTATATCTGCCCCGAGGTGGCGCGTGAACAGGCGGCACGGTTCCGCGTCGGTGTCCGCGAGGAAGTGGCGCGTCTTGTCGTGCACGGCGCCTTGCACGCGTGCGGTTGGGACCATCCCGTCGATGCAGACCGTGAGGGATCGCCCATGTGGCAACGTCAGGAGCGGCTGCTGTCGCGCTGGCGCTCCTCGCAATCCGTCATCGCGTGAGCCTGCTCGCGTGGAGCATCGCGGCGGCCAGCAGTACCGTGGCTGCTGTTGCCGCCGTCGCCGACGGCGCGCTGTTGTCCGGTGTGCCCAGTCTTGCCACCCCTGACGGGACAATGC
>JBGTOG010000097.1:0-20511 GCA_041742675.1 Gemmatimonadaceae bacterium
GGGGGCGGCGGCGGAGGGGGCGGCGTCGGTTGGGTAGCGTCGCTGCCACCGCAGGCGAGCACCAGCGGCAGGACAAGGCACAGCAGAAGTTTGGCGCGACGCATGCAGGTGACTCCGAAAGGGTTCACCGTGAAATGCGGATTTCCCGGACGCGAGGGCTCATGTCGATGCATCCCGACACTGAGAGCGCGCCACGTCTTCCCGGTAACGCCGGCAGCATCTACGTTTGCGACCGCCTGTCCAGAACTCGCCCTCGTCACTGGTCCATATATCAATGCGCACACAACATGGCGTTGCCCTCGCCTTTGCCGCGCTGCTGCTGAGCATCGCGTCACCTCACAGCGCAATCGCACAATCTGCCGCCACAGAGAGTTTGCGACGCGAAGTCGAAGCGCGTTTGCCAGGTGTGCTGCCAAAGGTGATCGCGTGGCGACGCGACATCCATGAGCATCCGGAACTCAGCAACGAGGAAGTGCGCACGGCAGCACTGGTCGCAGCGCATCTCACGTCGCTTGGCATCGAGGTGCAAACAGGGATCGGTGGCACTGGTGTAGTCGGTGTGCTGCGCGGCGGCAGACCGGGCCCGGTAGTCGCGCTACGCGCCGATATGGATGCATTGCCTGTCACGGAACTCGTCGACCTGCCATTTCGCAGCCGCGTGCGCACGCAGTGGCAAGGCGCGGAGGTGGGCGTAATGCACGCGTGTGGACACGACAACCACGTCGCCATTCTCATGGGTGCCGCCGAAGTGCTCGCGGGAATGAAGGCCACGCTGCCCGGCACGGTGAAGTTCATTTTTCAGCCAGCAGAAGAAGGACTCGGCGGAGCAAAAGCCATGATTGCCGATGGTGCGCTGCGTGATCCGGAACCGCGCGCGATTTTCGGATTGCATGTGTGGCCGAGCACGGTTGGTGAGATTGGTGTACGCGCCGGCCCGCAAATGGCGGCCGCCGGTAATTTTTCGATCATCGTGAAAGGCGTGCAGACGCACGGCTCGCAGCCGTGGTCGGGTGTGGATCCGATTGTGGTGTCGGCGCAGATCATTCTTGGTCTGCAAACCATTGCCAGCCGTCAGGTGAACGTGGCGTATCTGCCCAGTGTGCTCACGGTGGGACAGATTCAGGGCGGCAATCGCAGCAATATCATTCCTGACAGCGTGGTGCTGGTGGGCACACTGCGCACCTTCGACGATGTCATGCGTGCAGACATCGCTTCCCGCATCACGCGCACGGCGCAGGACATTGCGACGTCGGCCGGCGCAACGGCGATCGTGAAGATTGATCAGGGCGGACTGGTGCAAGCCAACGACACGTCACTCACCGAGCGCATGGCGCCAACGCTGCGTCGTGCAGCGGGTCACGGTGGATTCAAGTTCATCAATCCGATCATGGGCTCCGAAGATTTTCCGGAGTTCACGCGCAATATTCCGGGCGTATTCTTCTTCCTCGGAGTCACGCCTGCGGGGAACGATCCCGCGAAGGCGCCGGCCAATCATTCGCCGCTGTTCTTTGCGGATGAGGCGGCGCTGGAGACCGGTGTGCGGGCGATGTCGTCGCTTGTCGTGGACTATCTGAGCAGTCCGGCGGGAGGAGCGCGCGGGTCGCGGTGAACTTGGGCCAGTGTTGCGCGTGTGTGGCGTGCCGCTCCCGGTCAGCTTGCGATAGAGCGGCGCGAGGAGTGGCGGTTGCCGACTGGTTTTGGTGAGATGTGCTTCGTTCGGCCGAGCAACTGCGCTGCGCTGGCGAGTCCACTGGCGAGGAGCGTCTGAAGAAACGGAGGCATGCCGGCGAGCTGGTACTCGCCCTGCATCTGGTGCAGCGCATAACCCACCTCCAGCAGCGACGCGTCATCCCACCGTCCGCCACCGCGATTGGCAGCTCCTGCCAATTCCGTGAGAAACCATTGCAGATTCAGCGCCGGCGTCGCGGTGCAGCGGCATACAACCTCCTCGGTGTCGCTGCCGTTTGCAAACGAGTGTACGACACCCGCGTCGATCAGCACTGCGCCGCCCGCTTCCACCCTGTGCGCTGTACCGTTTCGCGTAGCGATCAGGCAGCCCGAAACCACCTCAAAGTGCTCGCTCTGCTTTGGATGCGAGTGCGGTGTTGGGCCTTTGCCGCCGGGCGCCAGATGCATCTCGAACGCCACTGATGGCGCATCGCAGTCGGGTGGGCTGAAGAAGATGAGTGTTTCGCCCTGTTTCGGGAGAGTAAGTGTGATCATCGGAGTTCCGGTTTGGTGGACGGGATCCGAGCGAACCCTTTTCGAATATGCACGTCGTCAAACGGCGTCGCGATCGCAGTGGTGACCGCACACTCTTTCCGCGCGCACCTGTCATCGACAGGCGGTGCATTTCAGCGATCGTGTGCACGGCGAGAGTCACATGACCGTGTCGCTCAGGCGGGCGTGGTCAAATGAATAGTGCAGCCGTACACAACCGCGATCGAGCGCTTTTGCGCTCAACAAGCGCGGGCTGCTCCGCAAGCCGGTTGGCGGAAACAGCGGACGACCACCGCCAATAATTTCCGGCATCACATAAACCTCGATTTCATCGAGCGCACCGCGTTCCATGAACGCCATTTGCAGCATGCCACCACCGAGCATCCAGACGTCGCCATCAGTAAGCGCGCGGAGTTCGCTGATCAGCGCGTCTACATCACGTCGTGTTTCGAGCGGTCCAAGCGGATGGTCTATCGGACGCGAGGTGACCACGAATACGCGCTGCGCACCGTACGCCCACGGGGCGCCCGACGCGACAAGGAAGTCGTAGGTACCTCGGCCCATCACGACCGTACGGATGCGGCCGAGGAAATGCCGGTAATCGTGCTCTCCAAGATCCATACCGTCGTACGCAGCGAGCCAGTCGAGATTGTCATTGACCGCCGCGACAAAGCCATCAAGACTGCTCGCGATGTAGCCGAGTATTCGCGCCATGCATCTCCTCTTGAATATAAATGGATGTTTATTTATAATAATCGATATGGGGCGACGCAAGACAATTTCCGACGAAGCGCTGCTCGATGCGCTGATGGACGCCATCGCGGCACACGGGCCGGCCGGGCTGACGTTCGCCGCCGCCGCTTCGACGGTCGCACTCTCGCCGGCCACGCTGGTGCAGCGATTCGGATCGCGCGAGGCGATGGTGGAGGCGATCCTTGCTCGTGCGTGGGACCGGCTTGATGCGGCAACCAGCATCGCCGCGCAATCGGCGCCGCCGGGTCCCGCTGGAGCCGTGGAGCTGCTCATGCGGCTGATGCCTGCAGAATCCGCCGAGTACGACATGACCGATGGTCTTCTCCTGCTCCGCGAAGATGTGCGGAGCCCCATGCTGCGGGCGCGTGGCAAGGCGTGGGGCGAAGTGCTGACAGCGGTCATCGGAACGCGCCTCAGCAATGACTCTCGCGAAGGTGTTCGTCTGGCTTGGCAGATGCTGCGCGTCTGGCAAGGCGCGCTGTTCTGGTGGGCGTTCACGCGCCAGGAGCCGCCTGAAATCGCGATTCGGGCGGCGCTTGAGGACTGGGCCACGTCGATTCAGTCGGCGTGATAGCACCAGCGAAGGCGTGTAGCGGCACTCAAGGAACCCGTCGTTCGGTACAGGCAGACAGTGCGCGGGCAGCCCGCCCCGGTCCTACCTGTTGAGTTGCGCCTAGGGCCTTGAGGGCGGACGTTTGCGCGATGGTGGACTCCAACTGTTCCGAAGGCAATGCCGACCGCTATCGCCTTGGACGCGAACTCGGCGAGGGTCGCGTGGCCAGCGTTCGCCACAGTCGGTCACGAGCCGGAGCTGGCGCGTGTGCAGTGCGAAGCGGGATATGAAGCGCTTCCTGCGAACTCATTGCAACACGCCTCGATAATCGAGCTTCCCTTCACCACCGCGCTGAATGAAGCCGGTGAGATTCTGACCCGCTGTCTTATTGGGTAGGTCGCGGAAGTAAAAATCAGAGGTGTAGGACTCGCGCAGGATTACTTCACCGTTGGTCGTATTGCCGTCGGCTCGGCGCCATGTCAGCGTCGCCGTGCTGTCCACGTACACCGGGCTCTGCATGAGCGCTCCGCTGAGGGTGACCTGACCGGTGTTGCTGATGACCAGGCGCCAGGTACCGCCGTTGCCCCACGTGCCATTGGTGGCGCCGAAGCGTGACTGACCGCTGTACGAGCCAGCCCAGCGGGCGATGGGCGGGAGGTTAGACTCCGGCGCGACAGGCGACACGGGATCGTTGCCGCACGCGGAGAGGATGATGGTCGCGAGCAACAGGGCAACACGACGCTGGGAGTTGTGGAGTGCACGCATGGGAATCGCTCACGATGAAGGGGAGGTGAAGCGTCTCACCCTTGAAGGCGACACTTCAAGATCGATCCCTTCATGTCATGCGCGCACGTGTCACGCAGTCCCTGCATTTCGCTGTGTTTCCGGGAGCATCAGGCCTTCAAGAAAGAAGGCGGCGAGTTCGGCGCGACCCGCTTGCCCGGATTTACTGTACACGGACACCGCGTGCTGACGCACGGTCCGTTCACCGCGATTCGTGAGGGCCGCCACCTGTTTGTGTCCGTAGCCTTTGAGTAGCAGCAGCGCGACTTCGCGCTCGCTCGGGGTGAGCTCCCACACGTTGAACTGTTCGTTGATAGCCTCTCCCAGCCCGTGCAGCGCCTGCTCGGCGCGACGACGCCACGCCTGCCGATCTGCTTCGCTGACATCGAGCGAGCGTCGGGCTACTACCAACTGCGCCGCAGTCTGCCGCCAGGCGCGCCAAAGCACCAGACCGACCGTTGCGCTCACGAGCATGAGCGCGACTTCGACCAGCACATGTGCGGAGAGCCAGCTTTCTGGAGCGTCCATGTACAGGTCGAACGCTCCTCCCACGACGACAAACGCCAGCACCGCCAGCACGAGTCGTCGCAGGCCACGGTCTTCGGTGTTGGCTTCCGGATCACGATTCATGCGTTCATGATCGCCGGAACAGCGCGCGAACGGTATCCGGCAAATGACGGACACACCTGACAAGTGCATGTGATGAGGCAGGTTGCGACGAATGCCGGATGTTCGCACAACGTCGTACTTGCAATGCTTCGGTTGAGGTCGCGGGATGATCCCGGATCTCTTTCCCTGGAGGCACACATGACGGGTTCTCTCGCTTCGCTCATTCCTACGCCGTTGCACCCGGCGATCGTCCACCTGCCGATGGCACTGGTGGTGCTGCTGCCAATCTTCGCCATTGTCGCGCTTCTGGTCGTGCATCGCGGCGGCAAGCCGCTGCGCGCGTGGGGCGTCGCCGCGGCCATGTTCGCCGCGCTTACGCTGAGCTCCTGGGCATCCATGGAGACTGGGGAGGAGCAGGAGGACAGAGTGGAGGCGGTCGTTCCTGACTTGGCGCTCGACACCCATGAAGACGCGGCAGAGCAGTTCATGTGGCTATCTGTGGGTGTGCTTGGCGTCGCTGCGCTCGGTTTGCTCAAGGGTGGCGTTGGCACGGGAGCGCGCGTGGTGGCCACGGTCGCGTCCCTTGGTTTGCTGGTGGCCGGCTATCGGGTGGGGCATTCCGGTGGAGAGCTCGTGTACACGTATGGGGCGGCGAGTGTGTACAGCGATTCAGCGACGACAGCGCGGGTAGCCGAGCGAAGTGACAACGATCGCTAGTCGTCGCGAGGCACGGTCCACTATACAACCGCGCCAAACAACCGTCCGACACCGTAGGTAAGGGCCATTGCCATCGCCCCCCAAAAGGCCACGCGAGCGGTTCCAACAAGTCGTTTGGATCCGCCCGCGCTGGCTGAGAGCCAACCGAGCAGCAGCAGGAAGACGAGTGCACTGGCGGTGACGATGAGGGCGAGTCGCGGTTCCGGCGAAAGCCATGCGGCCAGCAACGGCAGTGCCGCGCCCACGGCGAAAGTAGCGGCCGATGCCCAGGCTGCCTGCAGTGGGCGCGCGCGCTGATGTTCGACGACACCCAGTTCGTCGCGAGCATGCGCGCCGAGCGCGTCATGCGCCGTCAGCGCAACCGCCACTTCGCGCGCTAGCGCATCAGGCAAACCGCGCTGCACGTAAATGCCGGTGAGTTCAGCGAGTTCCTGCTCACTGTCGCTGGCGAGTTCGTGCTTCTCACGGGCCATGTCTGCAGCTTCCGTGTCGGCTTGCGAGCTTACCGACACGTATTCACCGGCTGCCATCGACATGGCCCCGGCCACGAGGCCGGCTACACCCGCGATGAGGACGTCGCTGCGGGCAGCGCCAGACGCCGCCACACCGACGACCAGACTGGCCGTCGAGACGATGCCATCGTTCGCGCCAAGTACCGCGGCGCGAAGCCAGCCAATGCGATCGAAGTAGTGCCGTTCCGCGTGAGGCATGTGAGTGAAGCATAGTTCGCCACGGTCGCCAATGCATCAGCAAAGTCGAGTTGTGGCGTCGACAAACTGATGCGTGATTCGCGCCCAACACCGGCGAGCTGATGTGTGCACATGGAACGTCCAGACGCGAGTGGTGAAGAGTACCCGTGTTGCCGTTGACGCGACTTGCGCGTTGGCGCCTGCTATCGACGTAAGGAGTGCGCGTGGGGTTTGCACGGGTGAGCGGACGAGTAAAGTTGCTCTTCAAGCGGTTTAGCGAGCGGTTGTGGGTCAAGCCAGTGCTGGCCTCCGTACTGTCGGTCGCGGGAGTTTTCGCCGCCAAAGCGGCTGACAGAACGTCGCTCGCTGACGTCGTGCCGGAGATCACCGTCGAGTCGATTCAGTCGTTGCTGTCGATCATGGCGTCGAGCGTGCTCGTGATCGCGACGCTGGCGGTGGCGTCGATGGTGTCGGCGTACGCATCAGCGAGCAATACGGCCTCGCCACGCGCGTTTCCGCTCGTGGTGGCCGATGATCGGACGCAATATGCGCTCTCGGTTTTTGTCGGAACCTTCATCTTCAGCATCGTCGGACTGATCGCATCAAAGAACGAGTACTTCGGACCCGCCGGCCGTTTCGTGCTTTTTTCCCTGACGGCGCTGGTACTCGTGCTTGTCGTGTTGACGTTCGTCACATGGGTGGATCGCATCGCGCGGCTCGGTCGCATGAGTGCAACCATTGAGCAGGTGGAAGGAGCTGCCTGCAAGTCACTGTGCGCACGACGCGACACACCGTTTCTTGGCGGCCATCCGCTGCGCGCGCCGAGTGAGGACGGTGACGCACTCTTCGCCGAAGAGATCGGGTTCCTGCAACACATCGACATGCGCGGGCTGCAGGAGGCCGCCGTTGAAGCAAACGTGCGATTTGAGATTGCCGCGTTGCCCGGTACCTTCATGACGCCAGACCGGGAGATCGCGCGCTGCATCGGCGTGTCCAGCATTGACGCAAAGGACATGCGTCAGATCATCAGGAAGAACTTCGTGATCGGCCGCGACCGCACGTTTGTCGATGATCCCCGGTTCGGGTTGGTGGTGCTCTCGCAGATCGCCGCGCGCGCATTGTCCACGGCCGTCAACGACCCAGGAACGGCGATCGACGTTATTGGCGTGCTGGTTCGACTGTTCATCATTTGGAACGCGCCACGTGATGCAGACAGTGAGCATACACTCAGCTATGATCGCATCAGCGTTCCGCCGCTGGATCAAGACGACATGTTCGACGATGCGTTCACGGCGATTGAACGCGATGGCGCGGCCACCATCGAGGTTACGCTTCGGCTACTGCGAGGACTTGAGACGCTCGCGCGTGTTGGCGATCCAGCTATGCGCGAAGCGGCGCTGCGTCATACGCGGCGAGTCGTTGCGCAGGCTGAGCAGGAGCAACACCTGCCCGCAGATCGTGCGGTCATCGCAGCACGTGCGACATTCCGCTAAAGCCGTCCGGTCTCTGCTACGCCGCTGAGTCAGCGTCGGGCCGTCGCGTGAGGCGCGCTTCCTGTACGCCGTAGCCTCGCAGGCGCGTCACTTCGAAACGCGCTTCTTCGTACTCCACCACGTCACCGACGCGTGGTGGTCGGCCAAGCTTCGCCAGTATCAGCCCGCTCACCGTCTCAACTTCATCGTGCTCGAGCACGGCCTCGATGTAGTCGCCCGCATCACTCAGGCGCACGGTGCCAGCCACGAAAAATCCCCCGTCCGGATTGGGCCGCATCTCCATGGGCGTCCCAGGGTCTTCGGTCAGTTCACCCACCACTTCTTCCAGCAAATCCTCAAGCGTGATCACGCCGGCAGTTCCGCCGTGCTCGTCCATGACCACCACCATCTGCGCGCGAAACGAACGCATGGCGGCCAGCACTTCTTCCGCAGTGGCCGATTCCGGCACGAAGGGCACCGGCCGCGGTGCCAGCGAAGCGATCGTTGTACCCGCGGCCAGTCCGGCCAGCAAATCCTTCACGTGCAGCATGCCGACAATATGATCGAGGTCGTCCTGAACCACGGGATATCGCGTATGCGGCGTACGATCGAGAATGTCGCGCAGTTCGGTAGGGCCGTCGGTGAGATCCAGACCAACCACGCGCACGCGCGGCACCATCACCTGCGATGCGGTGAGATTTCCGAACTCCAGCAACTCCTGCACAACACTCGCTGCCTCGCGGCGCAGCAGCCCGCCAGCTTGACTCTCACGAACGATGTACGCCAACTCGTCAGCCGTGCGAACGGACTCGCCTGACGTACCACTGCGTTCCAGCCCCAGCAGGCGCATCACGGCGTTGCCAATACCATTGAGGACAACCACCAGGGGATACAGACACAGCTGAATCACACGCATGATGGGCGCGATCACCAACACGGCGCGATCGGCACGCTGCAAGGCAATCGACTTGGGCACCATCTCGCCCACGACGATGTGAAAGTAGGTGAGCGTCACGATCGCAGTGATACTGCCGAGCGTGTGCGCGGCGATCCATCGGCCCACGCCGAGTGCGTCGAACTGCGCGGCGAACCAGGTGGCGAGCAGATGCTCACCGTACATGCCCAATCCGAGGCTGGCGAGTGTAATACCCAGTTGCGCAGTGGCAATGAACCGGTCCACATCGCGTGGATTCGCGAGTAGACGACGCACTCGGCGTGCGGACCAGCTACCGGCTTGCGCCAGACGTTCGATGCTGGCCTTTGGTACGCCCACGATTGCAAACTCTGCCGCCACGAAAAACCCGTTGAGCAGGATCAACACGCTCACGATCAAGGTGGGCACGAATGCCGCCGACATGAGTTCACTCATCGTCGGTCTCGTGGGCGATCGGTCGGACCAGCAGGGACTCGACGGCGCGACCACGCATGCGCTCAACTTCGATCTCCACACCGTCCACCGTCAGCGTGTCGCCCTCGCGCGGTAACCGACCGAGCTTCTCCATCACCAGCCCGGACACCGTGTAGGAGTCTGCCTCCCACAGCACGCCGACCAACGGAGCCGCCAGATCCAAGCGCGCGGTTCCGGAGAGCCTGACGCGCCCATCTGGAAGCGTGGTGGGAACGGCGTCCGCAAGTTTGAACTCATCAGCGGTCTTGCCCATGAGCTCGTCCAGCATGTCACCGGCAGTGATCAAGCCGGCGGTGCCACCGTATTCGTCGGCCACCACCGCCATCGCCTTGTGTTCTGTCCGTAGACGCTCGAGGAGTCGATCGGCGGTCATGCTTTCCGGCACGATCATTACGTCGCGCACGAGATCGCGTAGCGATCCAGTCGACTCCGGCGACGTCGCGGAAATGTGCGCCAGTCGCCTGGCGACGTCGCGCACGTGCAGCAGGCCAACGACGTGATCCAGAGCGTCTTCATATACCAGCAGACGGGAATACGGCGTGCGCTTCATCAGCTCAACGACCTCGTCCCAGGGCGTGTCGATCTCGATACCAACGACACGGGGACGTGGTACCATCAACTCGCCAGCCGTACGCATGCCGAGACGCAGTGCCTGGCGCAGGCGCACGGATTCCGTGGGCTTGAGCGCTCCGCCGTCCCGGCTTTCGCCAATGAGATACTCGATCTCCGATGCGGAGTGGATGTGCCGGTGACCGCTGGCCGGCATGCCGATCAGACGCAACAGGAAGACACCGCTTCCATTCAAAATCGCGATCAGCCATCGCATGGCGCGAATGGACCACTCCAGCGGGACAACGGTGTAGCGTGAGGTGGGCGTGGGATGCTGCAAGGCAATCGATTTGGGCACGAGTTCGCCAAGCACCATCTGCGAAATTGTCAGCACGATGAGGACGACGATCGTGGCTACACTTTGCGCCGCGGCAACCTGCATTCCTCCGAACTGTTCGAACACGGGCACGAGCGCCACAGCGAGCGTTGCCTGGCCGTAGGCACCGAGTACCAGACTGGAAATGGTGATTCCAATCTGGCAGGCCGCGATGTAGCGATCGAGCAGCGCGCCATCCATCACGATGGGCAACATGCGGCGCGCCAGACCGTCGCCTTCTTCGGCCATCTGCTGCAGCCGACTTCGTCGTACGCTGACCGCGGAAAACTCGGCCGCTACATAGAGCGCGTTGGTCAGGATGAGAAGGACAATAACTGCGGCGACCATGAAGCTCATATTCTTGAACGCTAGCAAACTGCGGAGTTGCCCGCTACGTCCCCCGCACCGTGCCGTCGCACTGTCTAGCTCGTCCGTCGGAACACTTCGCCAGTTCTACGGTCTATCGGGTAATCTGATGCAGGCACTCTGCCCAGCGTCCCTCCCCAGACCCAGGTGTTCCATGTCCGGAGCCGTGTTGTCGCCGTTCGGGCGACTCCTGCTCATGCTAGCGAGTGGTGTTGCGGTGTTGGCGGGCATGCGTGTGGCCGCGCCGGTGATCGGCCCGGTGCTGATCGCACTGCTCATCACGGTCGCGTGGAGTCCGGGCTCGCTGTGGCTCCGCAAGCGCGGCTGGCCGCCAACACTCGCCGCGCTGACGGGCATCCTGATCGGCGTCTGCGCGGTGGCACTGATCGTGCTTCTCGTCTGGTCGTCCGCGTTGCAGTTGCAGGACAGTCTTCCGGAATACAAAACGCGGGTTGGTGCATTGCGGGAGACTGCGACCCAGTTGCTGGCTCGGCTACCTATCGACAGCTCGCGGCTGATGTCTGCTGAGTTTCTGGAACCGGGCGCGTTGGTGGGGAGAGCGCTGCAGGTCGTCGGCGGTGTGACCAGCACCGCCGGTGCGTTCAGCCTGCTCGTGCTCATCATGGCGTTCATGATGATTGAAGCGGTGCGCTACCCGCAGAAACTCTTCGATGCGTTCGTCGTACCTTCCGCCGCGGACGATGACGATTCCACGGCCTCGAAGCTCGATCGGTTCGTCAAGAGCATGCGCAGCTATATCGTGCTGAATACGGTATTCGGCCTGGCTGCCGGCATCTTGAACACGGTGTTGTTGCTGGCGCTCGGCGTGGATTTTGCGCTGCTGTGGGGCGTGCTCTCATTCCTGCTGAGTTTTTTGCCAAACATCGGCTTCGTGCTCGCGCTGATACCGCCTGCGCTTTTGGCGTTGCTCCAGTTTGGCGCCACGCGCGCCGCGATTGTGGTGGTGGGCTTCATCGCCATCAATACCATTATCGACAACGTGATCAAACCGCGCTTTGTGGGGGAATCGCTCGACCTGTCGCCCGCCGTTGTGGTGCTGTCGCTGGTGTTCTGGGGTTGGTTGCTCGGTCCAGTTGGCGCATTGCTCGCAGTACCGCTATCGATCGCTGTCAAGTTTTTGTTTGAGTCGTTCGATGAGGTGCGGTGGCTTGCACACCTCATGAGCGATGAGGAGGCGCCAACAGCAGAGGTTGATGCTCGGGCATGATGGTTGTCGCGCTCCGGCGCCACGATTGCGAGTTTGATCACTGAGCTGCTCACTGTGTGGGCGCATAGTAGTGAAGCGCCGTTTGTCTGAATGACGGTCTGTGGGCCGAGTGTGCTCGCGAGTCTCCTCCAATCAGCTCGTCTGCAGATGTCGATCGCGTCGACTTGGATATCGCTGATTGGCGCCATCGCGCTTGCTGTCGCTCCGCTCGCTGGTGCGCAAGCGCAGCGTGCCCCACTGTACGACATCAGGGGACGCGTCACGGATTCGCTCGGACTACCGATTGCGGGAGTGCAGATCTTTCTGCGATCCGAATCGCAGCGCGCTGTCGCGGCCGCGTCGTGGTCGTCTCGAAGCATCAAGGCGCAGGATCGCCGTGTGGCAATCACCGCGGCAGATGGTCGGTTTGTACCGCGTGTGGTATCAGCGAATGCGGTAACGATCTCTGCCGCGCGTATTGAAACAGATGGTCGCGCCATGAGCATCACGGTCGATCCGCAGCGCACGCCCACGCTTCCCGCTCTGTACTTCGGCATCGACTCACACCAACTCCCGCGTGTCAGCATCACTGCCCGTTCGCCCGTGGCCCCGCCGCTGGAGTCGCTTGAACGGATTGAAATCATCAAAGGCTCCGGACAGATCATGAACGGACCGCAGACGTTGGCAGGGGTTGTAAACTTTGTGACCGCTGCTCCGCCGGTTGCGGGCCGAACGGTCGCGCTTACCGTAGGGGGGGAGCGCTGGATTTTCGCAATGCGCGGATTCGTGTCGGAACGGGCAACGACGTCACGGGGATTGCGCTGGATGTCACGCATCGCGAGGGCGCCGGCGTGCGGTTTGGTGAAGCGCATCGCGTGCAAAATGTTTCGCTCACCGCGCGTCGCACCGTCTCGCAGAGCCATGTGCTCTCCCTCAAACTGGCGCAGTGGCGCGAAGCCTCCCGCACGGCGGAATCCGGATTGACGCAGAGCGAGTTCACAGCAGATCCGTTCGCGCTGCCACTCGCTCAGGACAGCCGTTTTGATGTGGATCGTATCGTGGCGCACCTCACGCACGTGAGTGCGCTCAGTCGCCTGCTCCTCCACACGAGCACCTATGTGTCGCACACGAACAGGGCGTCGTGGCGACAGGCAGGAGAGTCAGGCGAGCGTTTCGGCACTGGGGACTACGCGGATGACTTCAACTGCGCGTCCAGTGCCACCTCGTACCGCGAGTGCGGAAACCAGGGACGTCCGCGAACCTACACCGTGATGGGGTTCGAGCCTCGCCTTGAGCTTCTGCTCGGCAGCCAGCAGCGGGGCGTGCACTGGTGGACGGTGATTCATCCCAGTGGATACGGCGTACGGGGGCGGGGCACGGCCATGTTCTCACTGTTCACAACGGCGGTTCATACCAGTGCGCTTGCAGCGCTGCTGACCTTCGCGTCCACTAACTGGTATCTCATTTACGCCGGGAGCACACGAGCATGGGGCCTGACATTGCTCGAGGATCAGCAACTTGGCGGACTCATCATGTGGGTCCCGGGCGGTATTGCGTATACGGCCGCGGCGCTACTGGCCGCCCTGTTGTGGCTGCGGCAGATTGAGCAGCGCACCGGTGCACGTGGTCCTATCACCCGGGTCATGGCAGCGCGAGTGTGATATGCAGTGATGTGTGCGCCCAACATTTACTGCATCGTTGGTTCAACAGCAAAAGTCACACATGTGCATGAAACAGTCTCGGCCGCAGTGCTGAGGCTGCATCCTTCCGGAACAAAGGGTGCTCCTCGGCGCCTACTCATCATGGCAAACGAATCACCGCAGTTTGATATCGCGATTGTTGGCGGTGGTCCAGCCGGGCTCAGCGCTGCCATCTGGAGTGCGAGATACGGACACCGTGTCCTTGTCGTGGACGGTGGCGAGCCCCGCAACTGGGAGACACGAGGCATCAACGGCTACCTCGGACTACCCAGTGTACTGCCCGCAGACTTGAGGGCGCGCGGACGCGCTGAGTGCGAGTTGTACGGCGTCACGTTTGCGAATACCGACGTGATGCATGTGGAGCCTGATGACGGCGAACTGCTGCGACTCCAGCTGAAAAGTCGCACCACCTACATCGCGCGCCGCGTGCTGCTGGCGATCGGTATCTGTGATGTCTGGCCCGATATTCCCGGCCTGGAAGACATCTATGGGACCAGCGCGCATGTATGCCCTGACTGCGATGGATATGATGTCCGAGGCAAGCGGGTCGTTGTCATCGGCAATGGACGCCGTGCCGTTGGTATGGCGCTGGCGTTGACCACCTGGACTTCGGATATCATCATCTGCACGAATGGATCGCCGGCAGAAATGGAGGACACCGAGCTACGCGAGAAGCTCGATGCGTGCCAGATCACGGTGCGTACCGAGTCAGTGGAGCATCTCGATTGCGAGGGCCGTCAGCTTCGAGGTCTGCTACTGTCCGACGGGACACAGCTCTCCGCCGACAAGTTGTTCTTTACGCTGGCGCAGGTGCCGGCCGACGATCTGGGCGCGAGACTTGGTTGCGAACGCGACAGCGGCGGTCGCCTTGTGGTAAGCGAACACTACGCGACATCGGTGATGAGTGTCTTCGCCGCCGGTGACATTACCGCGGGTCCGCAGTTGGCAATCCGTGCGGCTGCCGCTGGCGCTGTGGCGGCGATGGCCATGCATCGGTCTCTGCTGCCCGAGCATCGCAAGCTGGCGTCATAGCGCGGCGCATGGGCGTCAGGAATCGTTTGGCTGGTCTTCGAGCTCAGGGAGCGCCTCCACGTTGCGCGCCATGGAATCGTGGAGTGTGTCTTCCACGTACAGTTCCTGCGTGAAGACCATGGCCAGTGCCGTGAGTGGCGTGGCGAAAATGAGGCCGAGGATTCCGAAGATGCCTCCCAGAACGAGCTGCCCCGTGATCAACAATGCCGGCGGCAGCTTGATGGTGCTGCGAAAGACAAGCGGAACGACCACGTTGTCCTCAATGGTCTGAAGCGCGAGGAACAGGAAGCCGACCTGCACCGCGAGTGTGGGGCTTTCAACCAACGCCACCAGCAGAATCGGCAGCGCGGCAGTGATCGGACCCACGTACGGCACAAAGGCCATCAGCCCTGTGATCAGCCCGAGCAGGAACGCAAGTGGCACGCCCATCACGGCGAGCATCAGCCACGTGGACAGAAACAGGAACAGCATGGCGATCAGCTGTCCCGTAATCCATCCTTGCAGCGTTTCACCTAACGTTTCCAATACATCGGATGCACGTTCGCGCCGCAGGGGTGGAATGAGGCGTAGGAATCCAGCCGTATAAGTCGGTGGGTCAAACGCCAGAAAGATTCCGACAAGCAAAATGACGAGCACACCGGCGGTAGCACCGAAGATGGTCGAGAACCCGCCCGCCACTCGTTGCAGGAGTTCGCCGTCGTTCACCATGGAATCACCGGCATTGCTTGCGCGCTCCAGCGCTTCCCCGCCCGAGGGCATCGAAGCGGCGCGAGCCTTGAGCTGCTCCAATGATTCGCCGATGCTTTCCCGAAGGGTGTAAAACTGCTCGGCGATACTGGGTGCTGCGAACCAGCCGGCTGCGCCAAGCGCTGCGAACGCAACTACGAGTACGATGGCAATCGCCCAGTTAATGCCGAGTCCGGTCCATCGGACCAGCGCGTTCCCCGCTGAGCGAAGTATCACGGCGAGCAGCACGCCGCCGAACACCAGAAAGAGGACCTGCGCTGACTGCCATACCACCGCCAGCAGCGCTATGATTGCGGCTGCGATCAGCACAGCGATCACAACGCGCGCTTCGAACGGACGCGGGATGGAAACTCTGCTGGCTGGCATCGCTAAAGCTGGTGCGGTCGGCACGCGGTGCATATTAGCCTTTCGATCAGCAATTACTTCGAGGTGATGATGTCCGAGATTCGTGTACTCTCAGTCAAGCAACCGTGGGCGACATTGATCGTGCGTGGCATCAAGCGATTTGAAGCGCGTTCGTGGCCGCCGCGTTGGCGAGGACGTATTGCGGTCCACGCGTCGGGTTCACCAATTCGAAAAACCCAGTGGCTTGAACTGGTGAGTGATGCCGATGTGCGCGATACGCTGGCCCGCGCTGGTCTGCGAGATTACTCCGATGTGCAGAACCTGCCACGTACGGCAATCGTTGGGGCCGCCTCGGTGGTGGAAGTTCGTCTCGTGCAGGACTGGCCGATTGAAGAGCTAAGCGAAGTTGACGCAGCGCTCTCTTCCGCTTGGGGTCCGGATATTCTGTGGCGTCTTGAGGAACCCACCGAGTTCCGGCCGATCAGAGATGTGCAGGGCAAGCTCAACTTGTGGAAACTGAGCGGCGATGCGTCCACTGCCGTTCGATCGCAGGACCGTGCTGATGCAGAATGGTCGGGTGCAGAACACCTTGATGCCGAAGTGGTTGGTGCCCGAGAAGAAGAGCTGGCCGAGCTGGAGTACGGTCGTGAATGCGTGGGCATGGCGGTCACTTTACCGACCGAACTCGTTCCGTTGTTGGGTCCGGCGGCAGAAGTCCGTGTTGTCGATGCCTTCGCGCTCATGCTGCAGGAAGTACTGGCGGGCGAGCCGCTCGAGTTTGCGCCGCCATGGGATCAATCGGTCTCGGTGACTGGCGCTATTGGTCAGGCGCTGATGCCTGGCGAGCGTCAAGCGAAGCTGCATGAAGTGAGCGAAGCGTTGGCACGTCGGCTCACCCCAGACCGCGAGGTGCCGATGCATCTCATGCCGTTTCTGACGGTGATGATGGTTGGTGAGGAGTAAAGGCTATTTTTGCGCGCAACGCTCAATCACAGTCGACGCGCCGCGTCAGGCGCAAATCCGGGCATGGGAAATCACCCATCTCGCAGTGAAACGCGTGATAGTCCAGCAACGCCGGCGTGGCGATGCCGTACACTTCATGAAGCGTACGGATCAGGACGTCGGCGACGTCGAGCAAGTCCTCCCCAACGTCAACCTGCCGGAAGAAGTTGGGACTGCCTTCCGGATCATATCGCTCTTTGGCCACTTCCGCGTCTTCGGTGGCGCTACGCCAGCCGAGTTCGCTCATACGCGCGTACTGTGCCGTGGTAAGCGCCGCGGACGGCGGAACGATGTACGTGTTGTTCACGGCTTCAATGCGAAACCCGTCCTCACCCTGGGCGGCGACCTGCACGTAGTAGTTGATGTGACGGTGGGAAATAATGATGAAGTCGCCTTCAATCAGCTCGTGCAAGTACCTGGCGAAGGCGCGGGAGAGCGTGCGCCAGGCATTCTTTCCATCGACACGGGGCATGTGAATTCTCCGGTGTTGGTGATACCGGAATATGAGGCCAGGGGGTGACAGTCCCACCGACTTGTGAGCCTTGCTTGCCATGCCGCAGCGGCTTGCTATAATCTGCGCGCGTCGGCCCTTAGGTATGCCGTTCAACCAGCATGGCGTTGCCGCCCGATGAATCACCGCCAAGCGCCGCATTCACTTCACGCTGTGCTTCTGCCAGTCGATTCACGTCGTCGCCGAGCAGTCGCGCGGCGTCGATCAGTGTCGTGAGCGGCGCGACATCGGATTCGCCGGCGTGCAGACGGAGCAGGTCAAGTCGAATCGCTTCGAGTGCCGCAACACTGCGCGCCAAACGCGCCGCAACTTTGCTTCGACGATCGGCGAGCAGCTCTGCGTCCTGCGGCCCGGACGGCGCGAGGGCCGCAATCTCCGCCAACTCGGCGCGAGCCTCAGCGGCATGTGCTTCCAGTGCCGCCACCGTATCGGGCAGATCACGCAACTGATCGCGGAACGCCTGCGGAAGCGCCGCGAACAGTTCGCCGGCCGCTACCCCGAGCGCCGCTTCTGTCGCAACAAACGCACCGCCGCCGATTGCACGGGAACGATCGGGAGCGCCGAGTCGCTTGGCCAGCCAGGTTCCCGCGCGACTGTTCCAGAGTCGATCGCGCAGGCCGGTTTGCAACCAGGTGCGAACGCGGTCGGGAATGAACTGCACGTCGAACGCATTGCTGACCGCACCAAGGAACAGGGTGCTGAACAAGGGCATAAGAATCACAATCGGAGCGCTGTTGTTCTTGTTCAATACATCGGTGGCTGCCAATGCAAAGATGAACGCCAACCACCCCGCCGATCCCAGCGTCGCGATGCGAAGCAAACGCTTGCCGGATCCTTCAGGCGCGCTGCGCATTAACGCGTCGGTTTCGTTGCGCTCACGCTGGCTGATGCTCAGTGCATTGCGCAGGTCAGCCAATGAATGCCCGGCTTTGAACTGCAGCCGCGCCTGATTGATGTGATAGCCAGCGATGGGGAAGAGTGGCAGCGATGCGATCGCCGCCAGCAGCACAACGTCGCCCGGGCCGTCCGGCCGGTTACCAGCGAGCCAGATTGCCAGGTTTACAAATGAGATCGAGCCGAAGACTCCCGACCACGCGAGATACGGCGCCATCAACGGATTGCGCGCCGCAAGCCACGCACGAAGCGAGGTAGGCAGCGCCGGTCGTCAGTCGGGCGGGGGCGCAAGTGCGGCCGCAACGGCTTCGCCGTTCTGGAAACGGAGCAGGGGATCAGCTGCGATGCAGCGATCGATCGCCGCGCCAAGCGCCGGTGGCAATCCCGGTGCAACGTGCAGTACGGATTCAGGCGCTTCGCTGGCCTGCCTGATCAGCAGCGCTGGCAGATTGTTCGTCTCAAAAGGCAAACGCCCGCTGACCGCGAGGTATCCTACCACGCCGAGCGCGTAGATATCGCTGCGTCCATCTACGGCCGCTCCGCCGGCCTGCTCGGGACTCATGAAGTGTGCCGTGCCCATCAGCAAGCCGGGGTCGGTATTCGGACCGTCGTGCGCACGGCCATGCGCGATACCGAAATCCGTGACCAATGCGCGACCAGTCGCCGCCTCCAGCAGAATATTGTCCGGCTTCACGTCCCGGTGCACAATGCCTCGACCGTGTGCGTAGGCGAGTGCCCAGGCGACTTCGCGCAGTACGCGCGCCGCTTCGGCTGGTGGCAACGGTCCGCGCGCACGTAGTCGTTCACCGAGCGTCTCGCCCTCAACGAAACTCATCACGAAATAAACCATCCCGCCGGCTTCGCCCACGCGGTGGATCGGCACAATGTGCGGATGCGACAGTCCGGCGGCGGTGCGCGCTTCGCGCAGGAAACGTGCACGTGCTGCCGTGGTGGCAAGGTCTGCGGGCAATGTCTTGATCGCGACATCGCGGTCGAGCTGCACATCACGCGCCAGATACACGACGCCCATGCCGCCGCGCCCCAGCTCTCGCTGCAGCGAATACTCGCCGGCGAGCGCGGCCTGCAAGGCGAGGAACTCATCAGCGGGAGCGGGCATCCTGCCTACTACGTGCGGGAGGACCCGATGTTTCCCGGTGCCTCCCGCTCGCCCCGCACTACGCGGCGACCGACGCGCGGCGCTCCACCAGCGGCATCACCTGTTCGGCGAATCGCTCCATCTCTTCAAGCTGTGGACTGCACTGCAGCAACAACAGGTCGACGCCGGCTTTCTGCAAGGCACGGATACGGTCAGCCACTTGCTCAGGTGTACCCACGAGGCCGGAGCGCAGTCCGCGATTGGACACGGAGTAGTCCTGCACCGACAGTTGCTGCTCCAGTTTTGTGTTCGCAAGCCAGTCCTGAAAGTTGCCGTATCCGGGCGAATCCGGCGTCACGGTCGTGATACGCTCGAGTTCGCGTTGCGCTTCGGCTGGTGTATCGCGCACAATGACGTACGCGGCGACGCCAAACTGCATGGGCGGCAATCCGGCCTTCTCCCGACGAATACGCATATCGAGGATCTTTGGCGCGACACGCTCCGCAGGATCTCCGTGCATCACGTACGCATCACAGCGTGATGCGATCAGCTCCTTGGCGGTTTCCGACTCACCGCCAGCATACAGCATCGGATGTTGACGATTCCAGCTTGCGAGCGGCTGCGGCTGCACCACCAGCTCGTCGACCGAGTAGTACGTGCCGTGGAACGTTGTCACCGGTTCGCTCCACGCACGCTTGAGTACCTGCAGCCACTCCGCCGTGCGCGCATAGCGATCATCATGTTCGTCAAACACGGATCCGTAGCGACGCGCCTCATCCTTCCACCACGACGAGACCACATTGAGCGAGAGACGACCGTTGCTGATCTGATCGATGGTCGCCGCTTGTTTTGCGAGTGTGGCGGGATGGTGAAATGTGGGGCGCACGGCCACCATCAACTCCAGACGCTGCGTAACGGCCGCCAGCGCCGCCGCGGTGGACCAGGCATCGAGCGCGGGCGCGTGGATCCCCTTGATGTCGTTCAAAAACAGTTCGGCGATGAGCGTGAGATCGTAGCCCAACTCTTCGCTGCGGCGCGCAAGACGCTGCACATAGGCCCACGAGGCCTGCATGCCCTCGTCTTCTATGTTGCGCAGCCAGCCGCCAAACACCGGAAGCCAGTAGCCGTACCGCATCATGGCACCGTCGCGTGCGCGAAGCCGGCGCGCACTTCGAGATAGTCAACCAGTTTTGCAAACGGATCAAAGCCCACCACGTTCGGCGCGTCGGCGACGAAGTTCGACAAGGCATTGACATCGTAGAAGTAGTGCTGGCCATCGCGGTCGTCCACGAGCAGCTCAATACCACCAACATCGATGTTCGCTGTCTGCGCAATGCGTTCGACCTGCTCGATGATGACATCGCTGGGCCGCGTCCCTTCCACTCGCATGCCGGACTTTGGTGCGTCAATAGCGCACGCTCCCCGTACCAGCTCAACACCGCCAGTGGTCTGACAGGCATCAGCCGGGCACAGGTCAAAGGA
>JBGTOG010000101.1:0-25744 GCA_041742675.1 Gemmatimonadaceae bacterium
GCGCCTCGCTTGAACGAGCCTTCGCAATCGATCCGTTCAATCTGTGGCACAAGAATACGCTTGATCTGCTGGATGCGATGAACGGCTTCACGGTTGTGGATCGTGGTCGTTTTCGACTCGTGGTGTCGCCGGAAGACGCATCGCTGATGGAGCTGTATCTCCTGCCCATGCTGGAACAGGCATACGATGCACTCGCCTCCCGGTACGGCTGGCAGCCGTCGCGTGCAGTGCGCTTTGAGATTTTTCGTGAACACGCGGATTTCTCCGTGCGATCTGTGGGATTGGCGGGGCTCGGCGCCCTGGGGGTGAGCTTTGGTGACGTACTCGCCATGGATGCGCCGTCGGCACGCGAGCCTGGCACGTTCAACTGGGGATCCACCGCATGGCATGAACTGGCCCACACGTTCACGCTCGGTGCCAGCGCGCATCGTGTGCCGCGATGGTTGAGCGAAGGCTTGTCGGTGCTGGAAGAACGGCGTGCACGTGACGGCTGGGGTGCACACGCGACCGTCGAGTTTCTCGCTGCGTACAAGGCGGATCGACTGCGTCCCGTGAGCCAGCTCAACGATGGGTTTGTGCGTCCGCGGTACCCCGCCGAGGTGCAGTACAGTTATTACCTCGCGTCGCTGGTCAGCGAGATGATCGAAGGGGAGTTCGGGGCAGACAAGCTGCCGCGGCTTATGGCGGCCTATCGCGACGGGCTGGAATCACCCGCGGTGTTTCAGCAGGTGCTGGGTGTTACGGGCGATTCGCTCGATGCACGGTTCCGCGCCTACATGAGCAGCCGCTTTGGAAAGGCGCTGGAGTCAATCACGCCTGGCGATGGTCCAGGGATCGTGAGCGGACCATTTGTGGTGGCCATGCGCGAAGGCATCGCGCATGTGGAAGCCGATCGTATGCGCGAGGCCACTGCGTCGTTCGAAAAAGCGCAGGCGCTACTGCCGAATGTGAATCCTCCCGGAGGACCGGCGTGGCACCTGGCGCAACTGGCGGTGCAGCGTGGTGATACCGTGACGGCCCTGTCGCAACTCGCGCGCATCACGCGCAGCAGTGAGACGGCGCTGTCAGCGAACCAGCTCGAAGCCGCGTTGCTCGAAGCGCGCGGCGACGATGTGGCGCTGCTCGCGTCGCTTGAGCGGATCATCTGGATGGCCCCGTATGATCCCGCGCTACACATCAGATTGGCCGATGCCGCTGCACGACTCAACCGACACGACATCGCGGTGCGCGAGCGTCGTGCAGTGCTTGCGATTGGTCCGTCGGATCCACTGGAGGCGCGCTTTCAGCTGGCGGAGGCGTTGTTCAAAGCGGGAGACGTGTCGGGCGCACGCCGCGAAGTACTGGGCATGCTGGAGGCGGCGCCGGGTTTCGAAAAGGCGCAGTCGCTCTTGCTGCAGTTGCGGTCGCGCACGCCACCGGCAGGCGCCCGATGATGAGACTATGGGTTTCGCGGGCCCGGTCCGTTTGTCGGCGAGGGCAACAGCGTGCGGCATGGCTCACGATCGCGCTGCTGCTTGGCGTGGGCACGTTTGGCTATGCACAGGGACGCGAACGCCGCAGCGCGGAGGATTTTCCCAACGCGGAATACGACGGACGCTTCGTGTTCGTGCGCACGAGCTACACCGAACCCATGAACTTCGGGTTCCGTCGTGGCGGCGGCGCGCCGTGGAGTCATGACTATCCGCGTGCGGAGCGCAACTTCCTCAAGATTCTCAGCGAGTTGACCAGCATCAACGTACGGTCAGACGCGAGCACGATCATCGGCCTCGACAACCCCGAGTTTTTCCGGTTTCCGGTGGCGTACATGGCGGAGCCCGGCTTCTGGCAACCAACGCCTGAAGAGGTGCTGACGATGCGCGCCTATTTCCAGAAGGGTGGGTTCTTCATTTTCGACGACTTCGCCGGTGGTCGCGACTGGATGAACTTTGAAACACAAATGCAGAAGGTGTTGCCCGGTGCGCGACCGATTCTGCTCGATGCATCACACCCGATCTTCGATTCGTTTTACCGCATTGCGTCGCTGGACTACTACCACCCGTTGCAGCAGATCCCGTCCGAGTTTTATGGGGTGTTCGAAGACAATGACCCCACCAAGCGCATGCTGATGATCGTGAACTTCAACAACGACATCGCGGAGTACTGGGAGTTTTCCGATATGGGATTCTTCCCGATCGACCTGTCCAACGAAGCCTACAAGCTCGGCATCAATTACATCGTGTACGCTCTCAGCCGCTGACCCCCGAGGCCCTCGCGTGACCGTAAGCACCCTTCCGAACGACTCCGAGCTTCTCTCGCTCGACGACGCTGCTCTCGCCGACCGGCTTCAGGCCGCTGGTGCCCGCATTACCGAAGAACTCCGCAAGGTGATTGTGGGGCAGGACTCCGTGGTTGAGCAGGCGCTCATCGCGCTGTTCGCAGGCGGCAACTGCCTGCTTGTCGGCGTTCCCGGACTGGCCAAGACGCTTCTCGTGTCATCGCTTGCACGCGCCTTGGATCTCAAGTTCAACCGTATTCAGTTCACGCCCGATCTCATGCCATCCGATGTCACCGGTACGGATGTCATTCAGGACGATGCCACGACCGGGCAACGCAAGCTGGCGTTCATGCCGGGCCCGGTGTTTGCCAACGTGCTGCTGGCCGACGAAATCAATCGCACGCCGCCCAAGACGCAGGCGGCGTTGCTGGAAGCGATGCAGGAAAAGCGCGTCACGGTGCAGGGGCGCACGTACGATCTCAATCCACCGTTCTTTGTGTTCGCCACGCAGAATCCGATCGAACTCGAAGGCACGTATCCCTTGCCGGAAGCGCAGCTGGATCGATTCATGCTTGAGGTCATGCTCGACTACCTGCCCGAGGATGATGAAGTCAACGTGGTGCGCTCCACCACCTCGGTGTCGCCCAAGGCCATTACGCCTGTGATCAGCCAGGCAGAGATTCTGGCGTTTCAGCAGGTGGTGCGCCGCGTGCCGGTGGCCGACATGGTCACCCGCT
Source organism: Gemmatimonadaceae bacterium (assembly GCA_041742675.1). Classification (GTDB taxonomy): domain Bacteria; phylum Gemmatimonadota; class Gemmatimonadetes; order Gemmatimonadales; family Gemmatimonadaceae; genus JAABRT01. The sequence goes on from JBGTOG010000101.1 coordinate 2,992, forward strand.
GGGCCGTGCGTCTGGTGCGCATGTCGCGTCCGTCGGATACACATGCGCCTGACTTCATCAAGCAGTGGGTGTCGTACGGTGCCAGTGTGCGCGCCGCACAGGCGCTCGTGCTGGGAGGCAAGGCGCGCGCACTGCTGCAGGGGCGCACGCACGTGAGTCTCGACGACATTCGCGCGCTTGCGCGCCCCGTACTGCGTCATCGCATCCTGGCCAACTTCCAGGCGCAGTCGGAGAAGGTGACCACCGATCGCATTGTTGAGCAGCTGCTCGAAGCCAACCCTGTGCCGCGTTCGGAGCGCTAGACGTGGCCACGGCCCCCGCCGCCTTTCTGGACCCGGCATTGCTGGCACGCATCTCGGACTTCGAGTTGCTGGCCCGGACGGTGGTGGATGGTTTCATGCACGGCGTGCATCGCTCCGTGCGCAAGGGCTCGTCGCTCGACTTCGCGGAGCATCGCGCGTATCAACCTGGCGATGATCTGCGGCGCGTCGATTGGCGATTGTATGCGCGCACGGATCGCTACTACGTGAAGCAGTATGAAGCGGATACCAACGTCAGCGCATGGTTTGCGCTTGACACGTCGGCGTCCATGGATTTCACCACGCATGCCGTCACGAAGTTTGACTACGCGCGTTTTCTGGTCGCGTCGCTCGCCTGGCTGAGCAAGCAGCAGGGCGATCGGGTGGGCTACGTTGCCATGGGCGATGGGCTGGGCGAAATCATTCCGCCGAGTGCACGCCATCTGCAGCGTATGCTGCACTCGCTCTCGCGAACGAAGGCGAGTGGCAAGGGACGGTTGCTGGAGACCATCGAACGACTGGCCCACGTCACGACGCGAGCCGGTGTGGTTGTGATTGTGTCCGACTGCTACGAGCCGGCGGACCGACTTGGCCGCGCGCTCGATGTAATGCGTGCCCGCGGGCACGATGTCATTGTCTTTCATCCGATCGATCCGGGCGAGCGCGAGTTGGCGTTCGACGCACCGCTCACGATTGAAGACGCGGAGAGTGGCGCGCGTCTTCCACTCCGTCCTGATGAACTGCGCAGCAAGTATCGCGACGCGTTCGCGGCGCATCGGGCAGCGTTGACCACACGATTGGTCGCCGCCCGCGTGGACTACGTTCCGCTTGACACTGATCAGCCGCTCGACCGAGCGCTGCACGCCTATCTCGATATGCGCGCCATGCGCCATCCGGGGCGCTGATGAACTTCCTCGTCCCCGCATTTCTGGCTGCTTTGGCGGCGCTGGCGATTCCGATTGCCATGCACCTGCGGCACCGCGAGAAGGGCACGCCGGTGCGCTTTCCCTCGCTCATGTTTCTGGAGCAGCTCTCGATTCGCACCAGCAAACGGCAGCGCATCACCGATTGGCCGCTGCTGCTGCTTCGCGCACTGGCGCTGGCGCTGCTGGTGCTCGCCTTCTCGCGTCCCTTTGTGGGTGGCAGCACCGCCGATGCCGCCACGGATGCTCCCAATACCAAGGTGATTCTTCTTGATCGCAGCCTCAGCATGGGGCATGCCGACACCTGGGCGGCGGCGATTGATTCGGCACGCGGGGTTGTGCGCGACGCCGGACCGGCCGATCGTCTCGCCCTGATTCTATTTGATGACGAAGCCGAAGTCGCGCAGACACTCACCACCGATCATGCGGCGATTGACGCGATGCTGCAGGCGGCTCGGCCCGGTTCGCGCGGCACGCGCTATGTCTCCGCGTTGCGAGCGGCGCGGAGTGTACTGCTCGATGCACCCAACGTGCCCGTGGAAGTATTGGTGGTCACGGATTTACAGCGCGGCGGTGTGGCCGGTTTGGCCGGTCTTGAACTCCCAGCGCGCATGACGGTGCGACCGGTGTCCGTTGCACCCGGCGACCAAGGCAATGTGTCCGTGAGCGGTGTCGATGTGCGCCGAGTGGCGGATGCCGAACGCACGCGCCTGTCCGTGCAAGCACGGGTGAACGCACGCAGCCTGAGCGAACCGCGCACGCTGCGCGCTCGGCTTGAGATCGATGGTCGCGCCAGTGGCGAGCAGGAGCTCACGGTACCGACAGATGGCGAACGTGTGGTGTCGTTTGCTGGTGTGCCGTTGCCATCAGGTCGAGTACGCGGACTGATTACGCTCGACAATGACAAGCTTGCGGCCGACGATTCATTTCACTTTGCCCTCGCGGGCGAAGATGCGTTGCCCATTGTACTGCTGGCCGCCGACGATGCCGTGGGCACCGAGACGTTGTTTGCCGAGCGAGCACTGGCGATTGGTCGCGCGCCGACGGTTCGCATGGAGCGTCGTCGTCCCGGCACGCTGACCACCGCGGCAGTGCAAAACGCAGGCCTCGTATTTGTGTGGGACACGCCGATCACCGACAGTGAACGTTCGGTGCTGGAAACGTTTGTGCGTGGTGGTGGTGGCGCGGTTGTATTCATCGGACGCCGACTCGCCACACGCGGCGCGGCGATTCCGCTTGGCGTAGGCACGGTGGATGGGAGCGCTGACCGGTTTGCCGACCGCGGCGGCACCCTCGGCGATGTGCAAAGCGAGCATCCCCTGTTCTCGGCATTTCGGGAAACTCCCGGTGCGCTCTCGGCGGCGCGATTCGTGCGCTATCCGCGCCTCGAGCCAGCGGCCGGCAGCGATGTCTTGGCGCGTTTTGACGATGGGCTGCCTGCCGTCGTCGAGCGACGCGACGGCCCGGGACGCGTGGTCACGCTGACCACCCCGCTCGACACACGCACCGGTGATTTGCCACTGCAACCAGCGTTCTTCCCGCTCATCCGCCGGCTTGTGCTGCATACGTCCGGTCACGCGGCCGCACCGCTCTGGCAGTCGACGAGCGAGGCGTGGGCGCTGCCCAAGTCAATCCGCGAACCGGTTGTGTCTACCCCGTCGGGTGACATCGTGCGGCCCGCGGCTTCGGATTCTGTTGGTGCGGCAGTGCCGCTTGCGGAGCGTGGTGTGTATTCCGCGTATGCGACGGTGGTCTCCGGTGATCCGCTGGCGACAGTGGCCGTGAATGTATCCGCTGTGGAGTCGGATCTCACGCCGGTGGACGCTCGGGAACTTCTGGTTGGGGTTGCGGTGTCCGATCAGGAAGACGGAGCAAACGCCGGTCCCGCCGGTTCGATTGAGTTGGAGAAGCGCCAGAGCATGTGGCGCTGGTTGTTGATGGTCGCAGCCCTGTTGTTGCTGGCGGAAACGCTGCTGGCGAACCGGGGTTGGCGCGGCAAAGCCGCGCGTCTCACCGTTGCTGGACCGGAGCGGAGCGCCCCATGACCCCAGACGTACAACTTCTCGCCGCGCTGCATGAACTGCGTCGACAGTGGCGCCAGCGGCAGCTGCTGGAAGCGCTTGCAGCGATTGTCATTGGCATCGTGGTTGCGGTCGCGGTCGGCTGGCTCCTGTTCCGATTCCTCGGCCCGGGCGAGTCTACGGTGCGCATTGTACGCGTCACCGCGTGGTCGATCGTCGTTGTATCGATTGCACGGTTTCTGGTCTATCCGCTGCTGCGTCGCACAAGTGACGAGCGATTTGCGCTGTATGTCGAAGAACGCGCGCCGGAGTTGCGGCAATCGCTGGTTTCGGCCGTGCATGAGGTGGCACGTCCGGTCACCGAGCGCGCATCATCGGCGCTCACTTCACGTTTGGCCGCACAGGTACTGTCGACCTTGACGCCCATTCAGCGTGAGCGTCGCCTCGAGCGGCGTCCAGCCAGGCGCGCGATGCAGGCGCTCGGTGCCGTCGGCGCAGCCGCAGCGGTGCTGCTCGTGTTTGGACCCACGAGTCTGCGCGATATGGCGCGCCTGCTGTTTGTACCATGGACGACCGCTGAAGCGGCGTCGATTGTGCGAGCCGTGTCGGTGGAGCCGGGCAATACGACGGTGCCACGCGGCGGCGCGCTCGATGTGCGCGCGGCGCTTGTGAACTTCGATGCCGACGCCGCCGATCTTGTGTTTCGTGCGGACTCGTCCTCGGAATGGATCCGCCTGCCAATGCAACGGGAAGGCGGCGTGGACAGTGTTGGACGTGGCGACGGCGCGTTCATGTCGCGCCTGTTCGATGTCATGACGCCTACCGAATACTATGTGGAGTCTGACGGCGTACGTTCGCCGGTGTACACGCTCAAGGTGTCTGATTTGCCCGCGGTCAGCTCGGTCACGCTTGAGCTGCGCTATCCCGCCTATACCGGACTGCCACCGGAGCGCATTGAGAAGAGTGGTGATGTGGTCGCGGTGGTTGGCACGACCGTGCGTGTGATTCCGCAGATCACGCGTGAAGTGCAAAGCGGCGCGCTCCGGTTCGACACGGGAGATCCGGTGCCGTTCGTTGCGGACAGTGCCGGTGCGCTGAGCGGCGCGTTCAGGGTGAACAAAACCGGCTTCTATCGCATCGATCTCGTGTCGCAGGACGGACGCAACGTGCCGGGTGGTGTGCAGTATGCGATTGATGCGATTCCTGACCGCGCGCCGATCGTGCGCATTGAACAGCCGGGCCGCGATACGAAGGTTTCGTCTTTGGAAGAAGTGACAATCGCGGCCGCCTCTGACGATGATTTTGGTGTCACGTCGATGGAGTTGCGCTATCGGGTCAATGGCGGTGACGAGCAGCGCGTGTCGATCATGAAAACCGCGCGCCGTGATGCGCGCGAAGTGAGCGCCGCGCACACCTTGTTCCTCGAGGAACAGACACTCGATCCGGGTGATCTGATCGCGTATAACGTCGTGGCTCGTGATGGTGCCGGCAATGAGGGCACCAGCGACGTCTATTTTCTTGAAATCCGTCCCTTCAACCGCAACTATCGCCAAGCCGAACAGGGCGGCGGTGGTGGTGGTGGTGGTGGTGGCGGCGGAGAATCGGCCGACGGGTTCGTTGCACAACAGCGAGAAATCGTGGCCGGCACATTCAACTGGCAGCGCGACAGTGCGTCGCGCACCGCGCGTCAGCGCAGCACCGATCTCACAACGCTTACCATTGCGCAGGGTCGTGTACGTGCCGAAGTGAATACACTGGTGGAACAGCTGCAGGCGCGCGGCGTGAGCACCACCGATACAACATTCGCCAAGATTCAACTGGAGCTGACGCAGGCCTCGGCCGCCATGAAGGACGCCGAGGAGCTGCTGGGTCGTGGGCGCGGTGGTGAAGCGTTGCCGGCGGAACAGAAGGCCCTGCAACACGCGCAGCGTGCGCAGGCGTTATACCGTGATGTGCAGGTGCAGATCGGACAGCAGCAGGGCGGTGGAGGCGGCGGCGGGGGGGGGCAAAGCAATGCAGAGGATCTCGCCGACCTATTCGAACTGCAAACGGACAAGCTGCGCAATCAGTATGAAGCAGTACAGCAATCCTCGCAGCAGGCGGCACAGCAGGAAGTCGACGAAACGCTGGAACGTCTCAAGCAGCTGGCCAGTCGTCAGCAGCAGGAGAACGAGCGACTGCAGCGTATGCAGCAGGAGTTGTCCGAGCGGCTTGGTCAGCAGCAGGCCGGCGGCGGTGGCGGTGGACAGGCGCAACGTGAAATGGCGAGGCAAGCCGAAGAAGAGGCGCGTCGTCTCGAGCGGCTCGCGCGCGAACAGAACTCGCCACAGCTGCAGGAAGCAGCGCAGCGCATGCAGCAGGCGGCCGATGCCATGCGACGTGCGGCCTCCGGCTCCAACGCGCAGGGCAGCGCGGCCCTCGAAGAACTCAATCGTGCGGCGCGTGGTCTCGAGCAATCACGCACCGACGATGTGAATCAGGGCATCGAACGATTGGCTGACAGAGCGCGCGAGCTGGAATCTCGGCAACGGGAAGTGTCGGAGTCAGTGCGCGCGCTGCCCGAATCACCAGCCGATCGCTCGGAGCAGATGCGCCGGTTGGATGAACGCAAGCAGACGTTGTCCGCCGACGTCGCGCGTCTGGAAGCGGAGGCCGATCGTCTGGCCCGCGAGGCACGTCGCGACCAGCCTGGCGCGTCTCGTGAACTGAGCAGCGCGTCAGAGACGATGCGTGAAACGCGGTTGCGTGACCGCATCGAGTTTTCGCGCAGCGTGGTGCGCGGCGGCTCAAGCGAGTATGCCAACGCATTTGAGGAAGAGATCTCCAATGTGATCGGTTCGGTCTCCGAGCAGTTGACGAACGCGCGCCGTGCGTTGACGGCCGAGAGCGCGTCGCGACAGCAGGAGCGCGCGATGGAGCGGGCGCGCGATCTGGTGCGCGGGCTGGAGTCGTTGCGGGATCGTTTGGCCGAGGAACAGGGGCAGCAGGGTCAGCAGGGTCAGCAGGGTCAGCAGGGACAGCAGGGACAGCAGGGGCAGCAGGGACAGCAGGGACAGCAGGGACAGCAGGGTCAGCAGGGACAGCAGGGTCAGCAGGGCCAGCAGGGACAGCAGGGACAGCAGGGACAGCAAGGCCAGCAGGGCCAACAGGGTCAGCAGGGCCAGCAGGGTCAGCAGGGTCAGCAGGGCCAACAGGGTCAGCAGGGCCAACAAGGTCAAGGCGGCAACGAGCGCGGCGAGGCGCAGGCCGGCGGGGCCGGTGGGCGACAGGCGCAGGACGGGAGTGTGCTCACCGGTGGCAGAAGCGACGGACGCCCATCTGGCGACGCCTCACAAGCCCGTGGCGAATTCCGGCTGCGCCGTCAGAACGCGGAAACGCTACGCCGTGATCTGGCCGCGCAGGGCGTTGATGTGCGCGACCTCGATCGCGCCATCGAGCAGCTGCGCCAGCTGGAGAGCGGACGGCTCCTGGGCGACCCGCAAGGACTCGCCCAGCTGCAGGCATCGGTCATCGAAGGACTCAAGACCTTCGAGTTCGCACTCTTCCGTACCTACGGCGTCGGCGCTGACAATCGCCCCGCACTCGGTGCGCGCGCGCCGGTACCGGCCGAGTATCGGGCGCTTGTGGAAGAGTATTACCGCTCACTCGCAGACGATCGTCGCAGGCCGCCGCAGTAGCCGCGTCGCGCGAAGTACACAAAACATGCGACAGTGTGTGTCGCAGGGAGCCTCACATCAGCGCGGTCTCAACGCTCCCTGCGACGGCACCAGAATCAGCTCCTGCTGCGGCGGGACCAGATACTCCGCGCCCGTCTCCGTGATTACGACCATCTCTTCCACCGAGATCGTCTTGCTGCCGTCGCCCCACTGACCACTGCCGCCCGGCAACGTCCACGCAAAAAATCCGTCGAAGGCAAACACATGGCCAACCTCCAGCGGTCGGCGATTGAATCGGTTGAGCGACGGCCCCACATCATGGGCCCAGTACCCGACTGAATGCCCCGTACTCCACGGGACGGTCGCCGAACCCTCACGGTTCATCACGACACGCTGCGCCGAATCAATTGCCGCGCCCGTCGCGCCCGGACGCATTGCTGCGAACGCCGCTTCACCACCGCGCCGCGCCGCCAACCATTTCCGCTGCACATCATCAGGGGCCTGCGTTTCACCAGGACGCAGCACGTACGCGAATCGCTGAATGTCCGTGCCCCACACGCCAAATACCTTGATGCCAAAATCGATCTGGATCACATCCCCATGTTCGATCACGCGATCCGATGCATGTGAGTGACCACGATCCGGACCCGAGTTGACACTTGGATTCTGCGCTGGCGACCAGCCATCCTCAACAGACAGCTCACGCATGCGTCGCTTGAGATACCGCGCCAGATCACTGTCGCGCGTGGTTCCCGGTGCAACGGTCGCGTAGGCATCCCGCTCAAGCTGCGCCGTCAGCTCTGCCGCGCGGCGCATGATTTCCACCTCGGCCGGCAGCTTACGATCGAGCCAGAAGCTCACCAGTTCCGCCGACGACACCAACCGCTCCGACAGCTCAGGGCCAAACGCTCGCTCGAGCGCTACCTTCTGCGTGGCCGAAAGGCCATCGGCCATGGCAAGATTGCCGCTGTTAATCGCAATGCGAGCAGGATTTGCGTTTCGAAGGCGCTCAGCGACGCCGCCAAGCGGCCCACCCGACTCGGCCGTATACGCAATTACCGAGTCGTGAACAGCAAGCTCACGGAGTGCGATCACCTCGCCAAAGCCTGCCAGGATGTACGAGCGGACACCACTGCCCTGCCGCAGAAACAGAATCGCCGATGGCGCACCAGCGTTTTCACCGCCGACATGCAACGCCAACGGGTCATTGGCGTTCTCACGCACAATGATGACCCACGCGTCGACATTGGCCTTGGCCATCGCCTGCGGCAGCAGCGTGCGAATGCGTTCCTGTCGAATGGTCGGCCACGGTGACGGACCGGAAAAGTCATGCCGCACGCTGACAGACTGCGCCGATGCCGGCCGCGCGCCAACGCATACAAGCGCGAGCGCCACACAGGAGATACGAAAGAGCAACATGAGAGCAGGAGACGGGACGCGAAGCAACGCGATGCCTTACGGCTTGGGCACCGCCCGACCCACAACGATACTCACGTTGTCCGTGCCGCCGCCATCAAGCGCGTCCTGCAGCAGTTGCTCGCAGACTTGCTGTGACGACGTCATGTTGGCCAGGCGCTCACGAATCAGTTCGTCCGGCACATGCTTGGTGAGCCCGTCGGTACACAACAAATGCACGTTGTGCCAATCCGCCTGCAGACGCGTAATCACCGGCAGCGCGTGCTGTCCGCCAATTGCACTGGAGAGCACATTGGCATAGCGCGAGCGCGCCGCCATGGCTCGCGTAAAGACACCCTCGTCAACCAGATCCTGCGCCATCGTCTGATCACGCGTTACCTGCGTCAACTCGCCGCCCCGATAGAGGTAATAGCGGGAATCCCCGACCTGGAGCAGGTAGTACGACGGCCAGACGCCCATCCACAGCGTCAACGTGGTTGCCATCGTGCGCCCGTGCCCCTCAGCCTGCGCGCGTGCCAGCACCGCTTGGTGACACTGGATGGCCGCATCCTGCAGCACATCGAGGAACGCCTGATCGGTACCATCGGCGCGGTAATAGCAGTCGGTGCTCGCCACGAAGTACTGCGTCGCCACTTCAAGCGCGGTGGCACTGGCCCGTTCGCCTCCTTCACCACCGCCGACACCATCGGCCACCATGGCGAGGTATGCCAGCCGTTCGTCAGAGAGCGGAAATGCCTGTTGCACACCGATGCTGGTCTGCAACACCTGCACGCGCTTGTGAATGGAGGCGAGCAAAAAGTGATCCTGGTTGTCCGCCCGCACCAGACCCTTGTGCGTCAACCCGTAGACATCGATTTCGTCGTCTCTTGGCTTCACGTTGACGTTGAGTTCGACGTCCTGCGCGGAGCGTTCTGGCATCGTCATATCCTGTTGGTGCGCTACCGAAACTGAGCGCGAAAGCCTGCGTAGTCGCTGGTCTGCAATAGTGCGCTGCGGACGCCCATTCGTCCAGTTGCTGCGCGTGGAATCGGGGCTGGCAGTGACCGAACGCACCCGTTTGTGGACCGACCGGAGCTCGTCCGGTCGGTGCGCTGCAGATGCCAGCCGCGGCTATTGCCCCGCACTGGCGATCGCCACGGCGGCATCATGCACCGCCGCGCGCAACCGTTGATAGCTGCCACAACGACAGATGTGACCGGCGAATGCCGTGTCGATCTGCGCGTCGCTTGGGGCCGGTGTCGATTGCAGTAGCGCCACTGCACTCATCACCATGCCGGGCTGACAATATCCGCACTGCGGCACGCCCCGCGCCGTCCACGCCTCGAGCACAGCGCGGGCGATCAGCGAGGCGGCGTCGTTTGGCGACGCCGCGGGCTCGGCATCCGCCACCAAGCCTTCAATCGTAGTGACCGCCCGCTCCCCAACGGATCCTGTCGTGGTTGCGCAGCTGCGAACCGGTGAGCCATCCAGCCACACGGTACACGCGCCGCAGAGTGCCGCACCACAACCAAACTTGACTCCAGTCAGGCCGAGCTGTTCCCGCAGCACCCACAGCAGCGGAGTGTCGTCGGACACGTCGACTGCTACCTCACGGTTGTTGACGCGAAGATTGATCATGAGGCCGCTTCCTTTGTACGTGGTCGGAGCGGCAACTGTCGCAACCGTTCTCCCGTCAGTGTGAACAGCGCATTGGCTACCGCGGGCGCTACTGGTGGCAATCCGATTTCGCCCACCCCAGTGGGCGGTTCCATGCTCGGTACGAGATGCGTCTCCACAATCGGTGTGTCCGCCAAACGCAATGCCCGATAGCTGTCGAAGTTGCGTTCGCGCACCTGACCATTTTCGATGGTGATTTCACCGTACAGCGCAGCCGACAGGCCGTACACTACCGCACTCTCCATTTGCTGTGCGACGCCCTCGGGATGCACGGCAAATCCGCAGTCGACGGCGCACGTCACGCGGTGCACCCGAATCTCACCCGCTGGTGACAGCGAAACGTCCGCCACCTGCGCCACCAGCGACCCGAACGAGCGATGCAGCGCCAATCCGCGGGCAACGCGTGCGCCATCCGGAGCCATCGCAGGCGATTGATCCCATTGTGAGCGCTCGGCAATCAGCGTCAACACGCGCAGCGCCTGCGGATGATGGGCCAGCAGCGCGCGCCGAAAGTCCAGCGCATCCTGCTCAGCCGCGTGCGCGAGTTCGTCAACAAAACTTTCCAGGAAGAACGCCTGGTGCGAGTGACCAACCGCGCGCCAATAACCTATGGGCACTGGCAATTGCACCACATGATGCGCCACATGCAGCGCGGGAATGGCGTAGGGCTGATCAAACATTCCTTCGATTGCGGACTTGTGCATATCGAATCGTGCGAGAGCCACCTGGTTTCGCGCACCGTAGGCCCGCACAATGGACTGGCTCGCACTTGTCGCGCGCAGTGCGATGGCCGAGCCGGAGGCATCGAGGCCACCGGTCAACACCGCAGCACACGCCGGTCGATAGAAATCGTGCTGCACATCGTCTGTCCTGCTCCAGATGAGCTGCACCGGCACACCGGGGACCTCGCGCGCGATTTCCGCCGCCTGTGCGATGAAGTCCACATCAAGTCGACGCCCGAAACCTCCGCCGAGCAATTGCACATGCACTGTGACATCGTCGGCGCTGATGTCGAGAATGCGCGCCACGGCAGCGCGAGCCGATGTTGGAACCTGCGTCCCCACCCAGACATCGGCACGCGACCCATTCCATCGCACCGTGCAGTTGGGGGGCTCCATCGTGGTGTGAGCGAGATACGGCACATCGTAGGTCGCAGTCAGCGTTGTGGTGGCGCGCGCCATTGCCTCGTCCACATCGCCAACGCGGCGGAATGTCTTGCCGCCCGGACGCGCGGCAGTCTCGCGCAGCTCATCACGGATCCTCGCGGACGAAAGCGTGGCGTTCGCACCGGGATCCCACTGCACATCGAGTGCCGCCAGCGCACGCTGCGCTGCAGGCCAACTGTCGGCGACAATGGCAACACCCTGTGCGCTGCCACTCTGTCCACGCAATCGCACGACGGCTCGCACGCCCGCGGCGGCGCGCGCCGCGTCGGCGTTGAACGTGCGTACATCGCCACCAATCGTGGGAGACATCGTCACCGCCGCATACAGCAATCCTTCCGGGCGCACGTCCATGCCAAAGCGCGCGCTGCCATCGCTCTTGGCGCGAGCGTCGAGCCGCCCTGGCGATGTACCAATCAGTCGGTAGGCAGACGGGGCCTTGAGTGTCCACGACGTGGCCGGTTCCAACGATTCGCGGCCGCGCACCAACGCTCCGTATGTGATCGCCCGTGAACCGTGCGTGATCACCCCATCGGTTACCGTACACTGCTCGGCCGGCACATCCCATGTTGCCGCGGCAGCGTTGATGAGCGTAGCGCGCGCAATCGCGCCAGCGTTTCGCACCGGATCCCACAGATCCTTGATGCTGGTGGAACCGCCGGTGACCATGCCTCCAACTTCACGCATCATCTTGTCGCTGAACCACGCAACCGTTCGAGACAGCGTGCCCTGTTCATCCGGATGCAATGGAACCGCGTCTCGGCCAACGGAGAGATTGGCGTAGATCCCGTCTATCGGACTGTGCTCCACTCCTACGTTTGACCACGCGCAATCAACCTCTTCCGCGAGCATCATCGCGATCGCCGTGTGCACGCCCTGCCCCATTTCGGCCTTTGGCACAATCACGGTGACCGTCTCGTCGGGTGCGATCGCCACCCAGCCATTCAAGACAAGTCGCCCACCCGTTGCTGGCGGCCAGACGCTTCCGCGAATCCGCTGTCGCGGCGGCAGCACACTCCATCCCAGCATCAGCGAGCCACCGACCGCCAGTCCCGCTACCAAAAAGGTTCGCCGCTTCACGCACGCACTCGTTGCAGATGGAGAATCATCATGCCGGAAAGCTATGGACTCACACGAATGGGGTCGAGACAGCTGCTCACATCCTCAACAATGGAGATTGCGCCGAAATGCCTATGCGGTGAGGGCGCTATATTTCCGTGATGGCACTCACGCGCAGCCGCAGGAAATTTCGGTCGTCCTACGTGGACGCCTTGGCGCTCGCTGTATGAAGTGGTCGCTCTTCGTTGGTCGGGTGGCGGGTATCCGGGTGCAGATTCACCTCACCTTCCTGGTGTTGCTGGTGTGGATCGGCCTGTCGATCTGGTCATCACAGCAAAGCGTGTCTGCAGCGCTGTCGGGTGTGGGATTCCTGCTCGCGCTGTTTCTCTGCGTTTTGCTGCATGAGTTCGGCCACGCTCTCACGGCGCGCCGATTCGGTGTGCGAACGCGCGACATCACGCTGTTGCCGATTGGCGGTGTGGCGCGATTGGAGCGCATGCCGGACAAACCGATTCAGGAACTGCTGGTGGCCATCGCCGGTCCGGCGGTGAATGTGGTGATTGTCGCGTTGCTGGTGGTGGTGCTGATTGCGCTCGGTCGACCGATCAGCCTCGACGCGCTGGCCAATGCCGGTGCAGGACTCACGGGCCCGGGCGCGCTCGAGCGGTTGCTGGCTGTGAATCTGTTGCTCATCGCCTTCAACATGTTGCCGGCGTTTCCGATGGACGGCGGTCGCGTGCTGCGCGCGTTGTTGGCCATGCGCATGAACTACGCGCGTGCCACGGCGACGGCGGCCACCGTTGGCAAGCTGTTTGCCACGCTGTTTGCAGTTGTCGGCTTTTTTTCCAACCCATTCCTCATGCTCATCGCGGTGTTTGTGTGGATTGGCGCGTCGCAGGAATCCATGGCCGCGCAGATGAAGGGGACGCTTGATGGCATTCCCGTGGCCGATGCCATGATCACCGACTATCGCACGCTCGCGCCCGACGACCCGTTGGGACGCGCTGTTGAACTGCTGCTTGCCGGCAGTCAGCAGGATTTTCCGGTGGCCGATGGTGCGCAGGTCGTTGGTGTGCTCACGCGACAGGCGCTGCTGCGCGCCTTGGCCAATCGCGAAGACGAGCAGCGCGTTCGCGATGTCATGAACAGCGATGTTCCCCTTGCCGACGCACATGAGATGCTCGACGGCGCATTGCAACGGATGCAGGCGTCACCACTGCGCACAATGCCCGTTTTTTCGAACGGTACGCTGGTGGGACTGCTCACCATGGAAAACGTTGGTGAGTTTGTGAGCGTGCAGGCGGCGCTCACGAGAGGCCGCTGAAACCCCTCGTTGCGTTTGTCGCACTCATGACTCCATACGTCGCAAAACTATTCGTACATCCGCTCAAGGGCGCTCGTCCCGTTGCCGTTGACCGCCTGCCGCTTGATGCGATCGGGGCGGTTGGCGATCGCCGCTGGATGCTGGTGGATTCCCTCGGCAACGCCATTACCCCCCGCGAGGTGCCGCGCCTTGCGCAGTTGGTCGCCCAGTTGCCAATGCACAACGGAGCGATCCTCACCGACGAACCACTCACGCTCGGCGCGGATGGGATGTCGTCACTCACGGTGGCTCGTGTGCATGACACCGTATCCCTGCGCAGCGTGCGTTGCTGGGATGATCAGATCGACATGGCCGACGCTGGCGATGTGGCTGCGCAGTGGTGCTCAGACGCACTGGGGTCAGCGTGCCGACTGGTGCACATGACAGATGCCACCCACCGGCCACTGGCGGCGAAGTATGCCGGACCGTTGCCACATGAGGCGCGTACTGTCAGCGTGACTGATGGCGCGCCGCTGCTGCTGCTCGGCACCGGCAGCCTCGATGAACTCAACACGCGACTACAGGCTGCTGGCGCACACACCCTGACAACGGAGCGTTTTCGTCCGAACGTCCTGCTTACGGATATAGCAGCGCACGAAGAAGACGGTTGGTCGCGCATCCGGATTGGCAGCGTGGAGATTGGGGTCGGATCACCGTGTCCCCGATGCGTGGTGACTACGATTGAGCCGAGCACGCTGGAGAAGAGCGTGGAGCCACTGCGCACGCTGGCCACGTATCGTCGTGGTGCGAAAGGGAACGTGATGTTTGGCATGAACGCCACGCATGCCGCCCCGGGAATCGTACACCGTGGTGATCTGGTGACCGTGCTGGCTCGTCGTCAACCGTCCTGAGCGGCCACGCGACGCTCCAGCCAGCGTGCTGGTGCGTCCAGTCGATCACGCGCGACCACCAGCACCGCCAGCACAAACAGCCCGAGGCCGAGTAACGCGTGCTTTCCCGGTGTCACCCGGTAGATCGCGATGACGCGTTGCGCACCGGATGGAATCTCAGCCGCCAGAAACGATGGAGACACCATGAAGGTGTGCACTGGCACGCCGTTCGCCGTCACGCGCCAGTTCGGATGATAGCTGGTCTTGAACAGCAGCACCCCCGCCGCATCGCAGCGCACATCACTGACAATGGAATCGCGTCCAACATACGCGTCGGTGGACTGACCGCGCTGTACACACGCCGATGGAGGCGACGTCACAGCAGCCACCGATGCACCGTCCGCCGGATAGTCCCATCGAATGAAGGATCGCTGCTCCGCGGCTTCGCTCTTGAGCCACGCCACATTTTCACGCAGCAATCGTGTTTGTGTGCGGGCCGGTCGACGGTCTTCGGCCGTGATCCAGCTGGTGAATCCACGCGTCGCAACACGGTAGACACCGTAGCTGTTCGTTTGCAAAAACGGTGTGAAAAACGTCGGCACCTGGGCGTCGTGCGGTACGATCGCATAGCGCACGTCGAACAGATCGAACTGCGCGGCGCTGGCGTCGCTGAACTGCCAGGCCATTTCGGTGTTGAGCGACAACCCCTGATACGGCGGCACCAGCGCCGGAAGCGATCGTGCCTTGACCACGTCGGCAACTCGCAGCACCGGGCCAACACGCATCGTCCCACCAAAATCGTTGGGCCGACCAGCGTACGCACGCCCTGCATACACACCCTCGCCAGCCAGCGCTGACAACGAGGTCAACACGCTGTGCAGATCCGTATCTTCGCGCAGCGCGGTTTGCGTTTGGTGAATCCAGCGTGCATTGCTCGCGTAAAACGCCCGGCGTTCCCGCAGCGCCGGAATCAAAATGATCAACAACACAACGGCACCCGGCAGAGCAGGCAACGCCGCACGCCAACTCATGGCGGACGTGTTGGGCACGATCATACGGTGCACCAACCGCTCCACCTGTTGCCAGAGCCAACCTCCACCCAGACCAATGAGCAGGATGGCAAACAGTTCAAGTGCACCGATGAACCGGAAACTGACGTCGGCACCGTACATGCCCAGCATCAGCGAGCCTGCGCCATTCGAGCGCGCCCCGAAGCACAACACTGCCCATACGACCACGCCAAGCAACGCGCGTCGCGCTTTGACATCGGCATGTCGCAGCGCAAGCGGCAGTGCGACCACAAGTGAGAGCACGAACAGCACGCTCAACACCGGCCAGCGACCATGATCGAGAATACTGCTGCTGAAGAGCCCAGCCGATATTGCCGAAAAGCCACCTGATGCACCTGGCAGCACCGGGAAGGTGCTCAGGTACGCCTGTTGCGTGAGGAACGGGATGATCATGTATGCGCTCAGCGAGAGCGAAACGAGCCCGAGCATCGCCAGTCGCACACCGCGCACTGCCCACGCGCGCGGCCCGCCGTGTACCAGCAGGACAAGCACCGCCGTCACCGCGATCATGTACGCGTAGAGCAGCTGCGAGAGTGCCAGCGCCGCGAGACACAGCGTGGCCGACAGATAGCCGTTGCCCGTTTTCAGTACGCGTGACAGCAGCGCCACAGCGAAGAATGACAGGTGCATTGCCCAGAGCTGCGTGTACAGCCCAAATCCGCGCCAGATGTAACTGTTGTACTCAAAGCCAAACCGTGCGTCGCCCGAGATGAGCGAAGATGCCGCCGCTGCAACTGCCGCCTCGCGCGGACTCCAGTCCAGCTGACGTGCCGACCAGTACACCGTGAGCGGAAATGCCACCAGCAGCAGCCAACGCACGCCGTGGAATACAGAAAGCAACTCCACACTGCCGCCCAGCACACGGTGCATCGCAACCACGAACAGGTGCGGCAGATGCTGGTAGTACAGGAACTGAGGAAACCCGAATTCGAGTTGTGGAATCCAGAAATCGACCGGACTTCGTCCATCGGCAAGCGCGGCACTCGCCTGTTCGATCATCAGCCCATGAAACGCGGTGTCCGCCTGACTGGGCATTCCGAGCAGCTCCGGCCAGAGCCACACGGCGTTGCACAGCACCGGCACCAGCACGAGCAGCAATGGCCACTCGAGGCGACGGCTCACGCGTGTGCTTCCTCAAAATGCGCGCGCTCATGCGCGGTGATGTGCAGCATGCGATCAAGCTCGAAGTGCGTCAGCACATGTCGGCTGCGCCCTTCCCCGAACGCGTATCCCAGCATCTGTCCGACGGCGTCAAACACGAGGCCAGCGAATACCGCCGGACGCACCCGTCGTGCCAGCTCCTGTCGACGTCCGTCGCCAAAGAGCTCACGCGTGACCCGCGTGAAGCGCACAAAGGGAATGAGCGGACCAAGCGCGATGTACAGGGCACGCCGCGCCACGCCCCACTCGCCCGATGTCGCACGTCGGGCCGCGTACAGCCGACCGGCGTTCACGCGCACCTCTGCCGTGGCTGCAACGGTGGACGGATTGATGTGATGCACCCTCGCGCGAGCCGAGAGGAGAAACTGACCACCATTCGCACGCAGATCAGCGAGCAACCCACCCTCGCGACCGAGACGATCACGCAGTGACTCACCGTACGCCACCAGCGCCTCGCGTTTGAACGACAGGTTGTGCCCCGGAATGGCGTCACGTGCACCTTCGGTTACCGGCTCCACCGACGGGCCGTACGCCACCAGCAGATTGCACCAGCTCAACATGCGATCCGGATTCGCGTTCACAATCGTGCTGGCCACCGCCACCCATGGTCCAGTGTGCGCGTCAACCATGGCGGCCGCCCATTCCGGTTCAGGAAACGCGTGATCTTCGATCAGTCCGACAACCGGTGCCGTCGTGCGATGAATGCCAGCCGCGGACGCGCGCTCCACATCGGCGATCGGACCGGTAGGTACCGTGAGCACCGACCAAAAACCTTCCAGTTCGTGCGCTGCGGCGTCGCTGAGGGCGGCGTCATCCGGCGCGACCACCACCAGCTCAATCTGCGCGGCGATTGTCTGCGCGCGCAGGTGTCGTATGGTTCGACGAATGTTGGCAAAGCGAAGTGGCGTGACCACCACGACCGAGAGCAGCGGCACCGTGCGTTCCGATAATGTGCTCACGCAACCTGCCCCGCACGCGCGGCCGTTCCGGCGCGTTCCGCGACGATCTCGCGATACAGCGACTCCCACTGATCAAGACATGCCGCTTCGCCAAACATTGAAAGCGCACGGACGCGTCCAGCCCTGCCCATCGACTCGGCCAAGTCGCGATCGGTCAATAGCCGTTGCAATGCGGCGTGCCACGCGGCAACATCAGCGGCCGGAAGCAACAGGCCCGTTTGATCGTGTACAACGATATCCCGCTGTCCGCCGACATCGCTCGCGATCACTGCCGTTCCCCGCATCATCGCCTCCGTACTCACATTGCCGAACGGCTCCGGCCACTGCGATGGCACCGCCTGCACCCACGCTGCCTCGCACGCTGACTCCATGCGATCACGCGACAGGTGGCCGAGAAAGTGCACATGGGAGTGCAGCCCAAGCGAATTGGTGAGTTGAGTCAATGCGTGCCGTTCCGGTCCGTCACCGATGATATCGAGTTGTGCACTCGGCAGCTCGCTGACGCATTTGGCAAACGCGCGAAGCAGCACATCAACGCCCTTCTCCGGCGCCAGGCGTCCGGCGTAGACGACACGCGGCGTTGATGGCAGCAACGGTCGCACATCTCGCTCGGGCACACCGTTGTGGATCACCTGCACGGGTGCCAGACCACCCGCCTCAAGCACCTCGCGCATGGGATGGCTGAGCGCTACGAAGCGGGAAAACACATTTCGTCCACGCAACCACAGCGCCCGTTGCAGCATCAGCAGGAGCCAGCTTTGCGGTGTGACACAGCGTTCACGCAGACACACTACACCCGCCCGGTGTGTACACGATGCACCCGACGGCAGGACGCGCGTGCCAATGGGACAGATGGCCCGATACATCGCAGCCTGATACACCGAGGGATACGGTCGCAGCAGCGGCAGGATAGCCGGTGAGAGCTGGTAGAGAATCATGCGCGCGTGCACCACGTCCGGCCTGAAGTCGCGCAGCACACGTCGCAGTTGACGAACCGCGGAGGGATTCACTGCTTGCGTCAGCACCTGCAATCGATTGGTGACGCCAAAGCAACTGTCGTCCGCGAGCACATCGCCTCCGACATGCTTCGCGCGACTTGTGAACAGTCGCACCGTGTGTCCGCGTTCACGGAGTCCGCGTCGCAGGCTGAGCATCTGCAGCTCAGCGCCGCCGGTTGGCGTTCCATAGTCGTGTACGAGCAGAATCCTCACCCGCGCGACTCTCGATACCGGACAGCTACAGTGCTGCCTGTACGGGCCGCCTCCTCCGCCGCCAGCACGACCGCCAAACTGCTCTCGCCATCGGCGAGCGTCGGTGCATGCGTCGGCAGTGACTCACCCTGCGCAGCGCGCACGAAGGCTGACAATGCATGTTCGAAAGATCGTTCGGGCTGTACGGCATGCCGCAGTGCGCTGGGATGCGCGACGTCGAGCACGCGCGCCAGTCGATGCGTCATGGCGTGGGCGCCACCGACAGGGGTCAAGCGAATTCGGCGGTCACGCGCCCGATCATACCACGCAACGGCGTGGTCACCATGCACCGCAAACTGATGCGACTCCGGCGTCGTCAGCGAGAACGTACCCTGATAGAGCACACCGGATTGCAACGTGCACTGCACCAGCGCCGTGTCGTCTTCGGTGGCGACACTGGAGACGCAGGCCTGTACCGATACCACCCGCTCTGATAGCACGAATGAGAGCAGATCGAGATGATGCGTCGCCAGATCGAGCAGCACACCACCACCAGTGGCGCGCGTGCACTTCCACGCCGGCAGCGCCCGTGGCGACGACGTGAACACGCTTCGAACCGCGACCACGCGCCCGAAATCTCCGCGCCGAACGTGCTCACGCAGCGCGAGGTAGTGCGGATTGTGGCGAAAGTTGAGTCCGGCCATCCCGACCGTCCCCGCCCGCCGCCAGGCCTCAACGACGGCGACCGCGTCATCGGCCGTCGTGGCGATCGGCTTCTCGAGATACACATGCAGGCCAGCGTCGAAAGCGGCGACTGCAGCCGACGCATGCTGTGGTGTGGGCATGCAGACGACCACTGCATCGACCGAGCGCGACTCCAGCAGCGACGTCTCGTTCTCATGGACGGTCGCACTCGTCGCGCGTGCCGCCAATCCTCTGCGGTCCGCGTTCGCCTCGGCCACCGCGACCAGCCGAACGCCCGCGAGTCGCGAGAGAATCGGCACGTGCACCAATTCGGCGATTCGGCCATAACCCAGCAGGCCGAGTCGGAGTTGCGACATCGTTTCAGGGCGAAAGGGAGATTCCGAGGTGTGGCGAACGACGTAAGTTGCACGCGTGACCACACCTCTGTCGCCCCCCGACGCGCCGATCGGCGTCGCCGCTGAATCGGTGTCGGCCGCGCGTCCTGGTGATGCCGCGCGTGCCGGCGCGATTCAGCTGGCCGCGCAAGGGCTGCGACTGGTGGTCTCGGTGGCAACAGGCATGACATTGGCGCGCCTGCTGACGCCCACGGATTTCGGTGTCTACGCAATGGTGGCCACACTGTTGGCGCTGGTTGATACCGCCCGAGGATTCGGTCTTGGTCCGGCGCTCGTGCACGACGCCGAGTGGAGCGCCTCGCGAGCGGTCACGGTCGCGAAAGCCGCGCTGATCGGCAGCCTCGCGCTCTCCGCGCTCGTTGTGTTGATGGCTGCGCCGCTGTCATGGATCTACAGCGAACCGCGCGTATCCGGCGTGGCGCTCGCGGTGTCGCTGGGTGTGTTCTTTGCAGGCGTGCCGGTGGTGTGGGAAGCACGTCTGGTGCGCCAGCTCAACTTCTGGCCCATTGCCCGGGCAGAAACGATTGCACTGATCGTGAGTGTGCTGGTGGCACTGTTCATCGCTGTGCGTGGCGGCGACTACTGGGCGCTAGTTGCCCAGTATGTCACGTACACATTGTCACGTGCGGTGCTGCTGCGCCTCGGGAGTCAGTGGGGCACCGTGCAAGTTGCCGCGGCCGCTCAGCGCGCACAGCAACCGTCGGAGAAGGCGCAACGCTGGCGGGAGGTGCGACCGCTGCTGGCGTTTGGACGCCAGTACACGCTGGCCCAGACCATCACGTTCGCTGGTCGCAGTGCCGATCGCGTGGTCGTGGGTGTGCTGGCGGGACCAGCGGTGCTCGGCCTGTATGAAAATGCCAATCGCTGGTCGATGTTCGCATTCGGACAGGTACTCGATCCGCTGTACAACGTGTTCCTGGCAACACTGAACCGCGCACGGCGTTCGGGTGCTGATCTTGGTGCCGCCGTGTCCCGTGTGTTCATGCCACCGATGTCGGCCGTGGTGCCGGCACTGGCGTATCTCGCGCTCGAGACACCGGCGATCGTTCGCGTCCTGCTGGGTGATCAGTGGGATGGAGCTGTCCCCTATCTGCGCATCCTGTGCGGTGCCGCGGCGGCCAACAGTGTGCTCAAGTTCACGCGCATCGTGCACGTGGTGACGGGAAGCACGGCTCGACAGCTTCGGTTCGCCGTCTTTCGTACGCTGATCATGCTGGCGGCGGTCCTGACAGGTGCGCAGTGGAGCGCAATGGGCATCGCGTGGTCCGTTCTGCTCGCCGCATGGAGCCTGGCGGTGTGTTCGCTGTGGTATAGCACGGTGGAGACGGCGATCAGGCCGTGGGATATTGTGCGCGCGTTCGCGCGTCCCTCAGGCGCAGCGCTCGTCGCGGCAGGGCTGCTGCGCGTGATGGCACCTGCGCTCGAGAGTGACGCCGGGGCACCCGCGATGCTGCTGCGGGCTGCCATGTTTGGCGTACTGTACGCCGCGGCGTGGCTTGCGTTACCAGGTGGCACCGGTGCCGCGGCGCAGTTGATGCGCTTGCTGCGTGATGTGCGAGGTGGTGCGGCAGCGCGCTGACCAGACAGAGGGTGCGCTGACACGCTGCACCGCCGCACGCCGCCACACCGCCACACCGCCACGCGTGCGCGGTTTACCCCACGCGAGAAACGGTGTGCAACACAAAACCGACCGCTTGAGCGTCAGTCATTGCAGTCACCGCGGCGGAACGCGGATGGCAGACACGCCGCAAAGTTGCGCGCCCACAGTCCACGCGACGCGGCGCGCGCATTCGAAACGGCGCTGCGTATCGCTCCTGCGAGCGCCGTATTCGGCGGGATGATCAGATCGGTCACCCACCCGTCCTCGGCCATCCACAGATTCAGGTTCGCATGGGCTGCCGTCTCGATCCACGCGAGGGTGCGACCGAAGGAATCGAGGGAGTCGGTGTCGAATCGCAGGCCGATGGCGCGCCCGACTGGCAACGCGTCACGCAGGATAGCTGTCGAGGCAGCGCCGAGCCGCTGTGCGGATTCGGGTGCGTCCACATAGAGGAGACGAATAATCAGCGGCGTTGAGGACGTTGCCGGAACGCACGCGAATGTATCGCCATCGTAGATGCGCGTGACGACACACGGCGACGCATACACCGGATCGGTCGTGCGCGGCGGCGGCAATGTTGCCACCGCGCGTGCCGGGGCATCACACGCCGCAAGCAGGAACGAGCAGCCGGCGCCCGCGAATGCGAACGCCGTCCCGGACAACCGCCTCGAACCGCCGCGAGGAGCGCGACGGCTCGGCACGACATCCTGCGCTATGGACCTGTGCGAACCTGCAAATGGCATGACATCAGTTTGTGCAGGTGCCGGCCCCGCAAACAGTCCCCGTGCGGTTAATTCGCCGCGCGGCGCATGGCCAGCAGCATTTGCACGGTTCCAATGGCCGCCAGCGCCAACCCCGCGCCCACAGCCCATTGTGCCACAGATCGAGGCATCCACGCCGCCACGAACATGATGGCGCAGGCGATGCTCATGAAACTCATCCATGATTCCCATCGCGGTACCGCGTCTGCGGGCGTCTCTGTGTATGCATCGAGTTCACTCGCGCGCATGCGCGACGGCGCGGCGTGCGTCTCTGTATTCGCCATAAAAAATCTCCAGCGAGCGCTCAGAGCGCCCGCAGCTATGTGTGAGGTGTCAGGGAAATCGACGCCCGGCGCGCGCGATGGCGCACGGGGCGGAACGGCTCAACGCTGAACTGGCGGAGCGATCGCGTCGTATGGGATGGCCAGAGCACGCTGCGACACAGCGCGCCAGAGCGCATCGAGTCGCACCAGGGTTGCCTGGGCGTCCGGCGCTTGCGTACGATGGCGCACGCTGCGCGCATGCA
>JBGTOG010000132.1:0-6283 GCA_041742675.1 Gemmatimonadaceae bacterium
ACTCCGAGCAGCGTGAAGCCGCTCTTGAGTTTCTGAACGCGTATCTGATTCAGGGCGAGTTTAAGGGCTTCGAGTAGCGACACTACGGCGGGTTATTCGTGGCGAAGCGCCACCACGGGATCAAGCCGTGAGGCGCGCAGAGCGGGAAGCATCCCGAAAAGCACACCTGTAATAACGCTTGCCGCAAGGGCTGCCACCACTGCCAGCGGTGGAACCGAGGCCGCGATGGGGGTTGCTGTACGGATCAGTATGGCACCCAGCCAGCCGCCGCCCAGGCCGATCGCTACTCCAATACCGGTGAGCGTAATCGCCTCAACGAGGAACTGCCACAGAATCGTCGCGCGTGTCGCACCGAGCGCTTTTCGTACGCCAATCTCGCGCGTGCGCTCGGTAACGGAAATCATCATGATGGCCACCACACCAACGCCACCGACCAGCAGGCCAACGGCGGAGAGCGCAATCATCACGAGAAAAAACACGCCGAAGATGCTGTTGTAGGTCTCGAACAGCTTGTCCTGCGTGATGATGGCGAAGTTCGATTCCTCAGCCGGCCGCTGGCCACGCAGACCGCGCAGTGTGGCGGTGACGAGATCGACCATGGCGTCACGGTCAATGTCGGCACGCGGCTTCACCGCCAGTCCCACGCCATTGAGCCGCGCACCGAGATGACGCACGGCTGACATGACCGGCATGACGGCCTTGGGCCGATCTCCACCGCTGAGGAACGATGCGTTGTCCTTGAACACACCGATCACACGAAAGGGCATGCCATTGATCTGGATTTCGCGATCGAGCGGATCACCATCGTTGAACAGCTTCTCGGCCATGTTGGTGTTGATCACGGCCACGCGCGCGCCCGCCTTTGCTTCCGACGCGGTGAACGCGCGTCCCGGATAGATCTCCGGCGCAGCGAGCTCTGGCCACTCTTCCGAGAACGCTTCAATGGATGTGGACGCGAGGCGATTGCCTCGATAGACCACGTCGGCGCTCCAGTCGATGCGCATGCCCACCGTGGCCGCCTCAGGCAACGCACGCAGGGTCTCATACTCGGCGATGCGGATGGGTGGGTTGGAACGCCACGTGCACGTATCGCCGCTGCCATCGCAGGCTTCAAACGAAATCGGGTAGCGCATGACGTAGAACGTGGTGGGACCCGCGGATTCGAAATCCTTGGCCACACTCATGTTGATGCCGTGCACAGCGGCGGCAATCAGCACCACCACGAACACACCGATGGCCACACCCATGATCGTGAGCGCAGCGCGAATGCGATTGCTGCGCAGCGAGCTGACGGCGATGAGTACGCCTTCCTTGATGGTTGAGAGCATCGTGCTATTCCTGCCGCAGCGCGGTAATGGGGTCGAGCTTGGAGGCGCGGCTCGCTGGATACACTCCGGAGATCACACCAACACCGGCGCCCACGAGCACGCCTAGCACGACCGACCACGGCGCAACCACGGTGGGCAGTGGCGTGGCCGCGCGCATGATGAAGGCGAGCAGCATACCCAGTCCCACACCACACATGGCGCCAACTGCACCGAGCGTTGATGACTCCACCAGAAACTGCGCCAGCACATCACGGCGACGCGCGCCGAGTGCCTTGCGCAGTCCGATTTCGGAAGTGCGTTCGGCCACGGCGACGAGCATGATGTTCATGATGACGATCGCACCGACAACGAGACCGAAGGCGGGCAGCGCGATGCCGGCGAGCACGAGATAGCCCTGCAGCTTGTTCCAGAACTCGAGGGCGCTGTCGGCCGTCTGCAGTGAGAAGTCGTCTTTTTGACCGGGGCGGAGCTGATGTTGCACGCGCATCACCTGACGCACGCTCTCCATCGTTTCCGTCATCTCTGCTTCTGACGGCGACTGAATAATGACGCCGTCGATCATGCTTGGCTCGCGGTTCATGAGCCGTCGTGCGGGCGCATTGAGCGGCACATACGCCACATTGTCAAACGAAATACCGAACGCACTGCCCTGGGACTCGACGACGCCAATCACCGTGTACGGCAGTCCGCCAATGCGCATTTCGCGACCGATCGGATTGAGCCCGGGAAAGAGTCGTTCCACGACATCCGGACCGATGACCACGACCGGCGTGCCGAGCGTGTATTCCTGCGGCGATATCAGTCGACCGTCAGTGACTTCGAGCGCTTTGATCTCGAAAAACTCACCTTCGAGCGCCGTGACCTGGGCGGTGCGATTGCCGCGTCCCCAGCGTGAGGTGACGGTGAGGTTGTTGTCGGCGATGACGGCGTACCGCGTACCGGCCGGCAGGACGTCAACAATCGCGGGCACTTCGTGATCGCGCAGTCGCTGGCGGCGCTGATACTCGCGCCAGGTGGCGGCATCGGTGTCGCCCATGTTGATGTTGGGGCGATGCCGCACCTCGAAGCTGTTGATGGCGATCAGCTTGCCAACGAGGTCGTCCTTGAGATAGCGCCCCATGCCGTTCACGATCGACACCACGGCGATCAGGAACATCACCCCAATGCACACCCCCATAAGGGTGAAGGCGCTCTTGAGTTTTTGCGTACGAATGGTATTGAGCGCAAGGCGCACAGCTTCGATCGGATTCACAGCGAGCGGGGCAGGGGACGGGCCTCTGCGGCCCGCCCGAGTGAACGATCAGTCGTGTGCGACCTTTGTGGTGGCGTGCGAAATACCCACGCGATTCACAAAGCGTTCGCGACGCTCATCGCTTTCAACAAGTCCGTCACGCAACACCACCACGCGGCGCGCGTGCGCGGCGATGTCGGGTTCGTGCGTGACCATGACGACGGTCTGCCCCTGACGGGACAGTTCTTCAAACACGCGCATGATTTCCTGCGACGTGGTGGAGTCGAGATTACCCGTCGGTTCGTCAGCCAGCAGAATGGACGGGCGATTTACCAGCGCGCGTGCGATGGCGACACGCTGACGCTGACCACCGGAGAGTTCATTCGGACGGTGATGCAGACGCGGACCAAGCTGTACGGAGTCGAGTGCTTCGGTGGCGCGACGCTTGCGCTCATCAGACGGGATGCCGGCGTACACCAGCGGCAGTTCAACATTCTGCAGCGCCGTGGCGCGTGGCAGCAGGTTGAATGTCTGGAAGACGAATCCGATTTCCTTGTTGCGAACGCGTGCGAGCTCATCATCGCTCATGGCCGAGACGAGCATGCCGTTGAGCCAGTATTCACCGCCGTTGGGTGAATCAAGGCAACCAATCAAGTTCATCAGCGTGGACTTGCCGGAACCAGACGGGCCCATGATGGCCACGTATTCGTTCTTGCGAATGGCCAGATCCACCCCTTGCAGGGCACGCACGATTTCACCGCCCATGTCGTACTCGCGCTTGAGACCGCGCGCGACAATGACCCAATCCTGATCGGGTGTGCTGCCTGGGGTGGCAACGACCGCCTGGCGTTCGCCCGTCGTGCTGATTCCGATGTCGTCGATGGTATTGGTCACGTCTGGCCCTTCGGCTTGGCGTCAGTGGGAGCAACGGGTGCGGTACGCACCAGCGCGCCATCCGTAAGGTCGCGGATGGCCTGATACGTTCCGGCGACGATGTTTTCGCCCGCTGTCAGACCGGACAGCACCTCAAAGTGGCGCTCGCCGGCAATCCCTACCTTTACGGGACGGAAGCTCACTTTGTTGTCCGTACCCACCACAAACACCCCTTCGACATCCGTCCGGCCCACCTGCTTGGTCGGTGTGCCGCCACGCCCAACGGAGAGCGCCGAGTCTTCTGTTTTCAACGCTTCGTTTTCACGCACGGTGAGTGCGATGATCGGAATGGAGATCGTCTGCTTGCGCGTATCGGTGATGATTTTCGCCGTGGCAGAAAAATCGGGTCGCGTGTCAACCGGTGGGTTGATCAGTTCAATGCGCACTTCGAAGTCCACGGCCTGATCAGCGCTGGCGGCGCCGCCGGCGGCTGCGGTCACGGAGCTGTTGGAAATCTCCACCACGCGGCCGTAGAACGTGGTGTCCATGAAGGCGTCGATCTGCACAACCGCCGAGTCGCCTACTTTCACACGCGAGACATCGGTTTCGTCGACACGCACCTTGGTTTCGAGCACGCTCATGTCGGCAATCGTGAGCAGCGTGGCCGCGTCCTTGTTCAGCGTGCCCATGATCGCTATTTCCCCTTCCTCCACACGCAGACGGGTGATCTTGCCGCTCATTGGCGCCACAATGCGTGTGCGGGCGAGCGACTGATTGGCGTCGCGCAGATTGGCTTGCGCCTGCTCCACTGAAAAACGTGCAGACTCGAGCTGTGCTTGCGTGACTTCCTGTTGCGTTTTGGCTTGCTCGACCTGCTCCACCGAAATGAGATCAGGCGTGCTGCTCTGAATTTGACGCAGCCGCTCGTAGTTGCGTGTGGCTTGAATGCTGTTGGCCCGCGCCTGCGCTTCCTGGGCGCGCGCCGAGGCCAGTGCGGCTTCGGAGCGCTGTACGGCGGCGGCCGGTTGCTCGGGATCGATCTGCAGCAGGAACTGTCCGCGCTCGACGATATCCCCTTCCTTCACGGCGAGCCGGACGATGCGCCCCGTCACATCGGCGCTGACATCAACGCGCGTGCGCGGTTCGATCTTGCCGCTGGCCGTGACTGAGGCGACGAGGTCGCGCGCTTCCACAGCCTCGATGCGCACTTCGGTGGCCTTGGGACCGCTGCGTTTGGCGCCAACGAACGCCAACCCCGCGAGCCCTACGACAACGACGCCTGCAATGCCAAACTTGGCGGCTTTCTTCATGACAAGGATCCTGGGTTATCGGAGCGGACGTCCAACGGCCGCTTCAAGTTGTGCAAACGCACGCTGAAAATCGTAAATCGCATTGATGCGATCGTTCTCTGCCGTTTCAAAGTCGGTGCGCGCCTGAATGAGCTCCACCAGCGAAATCGCGCCGGCGCGGTACCGTTCTTCGGCCAGCTGCAGCGCACTGCGCGCGGTGCGCGAGTTCTCTTCCTGCAAATCGACAGCCTGCTTGTTGGCCGTCAGTGTGAGGTAGGCGGTCGTGACTTCAGTGGAGACGCGCAGCTCTTCCTGGCGCCGATTGTTCTCGGCGTTGCGGCGCTGCACGATGGCGTTCTGGACGTTGGATTCGCGCTGGAAGCCGTTGAAGATGGGCAGCGAGAGTGAGGCGCTGACACCGTACGGATTGCGCGTGAATCCAAATGGATATCTCGCCTGATCATCGCGGATCTGCTGTTCGGCCTGTGGGGTCCAGGCGATGTTGCCGCACTGCGCGAGATTGTTGGGCAGCCCCACCTGCGCACGCACCTCTTCTGAACGAATGCAACTGGCCTGCGCGGAAACAACACTGGCCTGACCCTGTGCAATGAGCTGATCGGTGCTGGTGAAGCGCTGGGCGAAGCCAGAGATGCTCGTGGAGAGGCTCAACGTTGGCACATACGCGCTGCGCGCAGCGGATACCCCGCGCTCGGCCTGGGTCTGCCGAAGACGCGCCGCTTCGATTGTGGGATTGGCGCGGCGAGCCTGTTCGAGCAAGTCGGTGACGGCAATATCGGGGAGCGTCACGTCTAATGGGCCGGCGAGCTGCGTACCCAGCTGCGGCTCAACACCCATGAGCTGGTACAGCCGCAATACATCGATCTGTGCCTGGTTCTGCGCGTTCAATGCGGCCACACGCTGGCGGCCGTTCGCGACTTCGGCGCGCTGCACATCGAGCGGCGTGCCG
This sequence comes from Gemmatimonadaceae bacterium, assembly GCA_041742675.1. Classification (GTDB taxonomy): domain Bacteria; phylum Gemmatimonadota; class Gemmatimonadetes; order Gemmatimonadales; family Gemmatimonadaceae; genus JAABRT01. The sequence continues at coordinate 5,689 of JBGTOG010000132.1, forward strand.
ACACCAACCGTCAAGCGGGCGCGGGCCAGCTCCAACTGCGCTCGCGTGGTCGCGAGCAGCGTGTCGGCCAGTACGGCGCGCGCTGCGGCCTGACGAGCGGCAATGAACTGTGCGGTGACCTGCTGTCGGAGATTCTGCTCCGCGGCGATGATATCGGACTCTACCGCTTCGGCGCTGGCACGCTGCGCCCGCAGCTGATTCAGATTGGCCATGGAGAACTGCATGTTGGCGCTGATGGCGCCGCTTGTATTCAGCTGATCGTTCGTGGAACCGAACCCTTGTCCACCAAAGAACTGCTGCCGGCCTTCGCGGAAATCGCCGCTCAAGGATGTGTTGACGTTCGGAAGAAAGGCGCCGTAGGCATTGCGCACCTGTGCATCGGCGGTGCGCTGCGCATTCTGCGCGCTGCGAAACGACGGATTATTCTGCCGCGCCGCCGTGAGCGCCTGTTCCAGCGTCAGCGTCGGCCCTTGCGCGGGCGTGAGTCCATCCTGAGCAGCGAGAGCGGGAGCCGTGCCGAGGCACGCGAGCACGAGCAACAGTGTACGCATGTGATATCAGGGGTGAAGTGGTGGAACATGCGGTCGTACGGCGG
>JBGTOG010000136.1:0-3220 GCA_041742675.1 Gemmatimonadaceae bacterium
TCCCTGGCGTCGCCGCCACTCTGCGGCTTCGTCGATGGAGCGCTCGAGGCGCACCGCCTCCTGCTCGTGGTCCCGGAGCGCCCGCGCCAGCCGATCGAGGGCGTCGGCTTCAAGCTCGCGTCCCTGCTCCCACGCGCGAAACGACGCGTAGCCGAGCGCTTCTGCCGCCTTGTCTGCGGCCTGCCGGGCTTTGCGCGCATCCATGCGGATTTTGCCCTCGTCGAGGGCGTCCTGCGCTACCTTGTTGGCCTTGTCGATGCCGTCTTTGAGTCGATCCCAGATTGCCATGCGGTCACGCTCCATGAAAGGGGATAACGACTCCTACGTCGGCGATGGGGCGCATGTTGCATGCACGATACTCGAACCGCCCCGATGTCGGGCGCATCTTGCACGCAGAATACACGAACGGCCCCCGTTCCGAGAAGAACAGGGGCCGCGCGACAAACCGTCAGACGGAGAACGTGCGTCAGGCCGTAGCCGACGCCTCGTCACTCGCGACTTCGTTGTTTTCCTCGTCATCGGCGTGCTCAACAATGAGCTCGTACTCCACCGGATTCACCGAGATCTTGAGGCGCTTCTTGTTCTTGTGCTCAAACTGGACCACGCCATCAACCAGCGAGTAGATGGTGTAGTCCGTGCCAAGGCCAACGTTGCGTCCCGGGTGCCACTTCGTGCCGCACTGGCGCACGATGATGTTGCCGGCGGTGACGAACTCACCGCCAAACTTCTTGACGCCACGAAACTGCGGATTGCTGTTGCGGCCGTTGCGCGAAGAGCCGACGCCTTTCTTATGTGCCATGTCTATCTCCAGGGCGCCCAAGCCATGCCGAGGCGCCGCAACGGTTAGCCGAGAACGATGTCCTTGATGCGGACTTCGGTGAACTTCTGACGATGTCCCTGCTTGCGCGCGTAGTTCTTGCGGCGCTTGAACTTGAAGACGACAATCTTGTCGTCCTTTCCATGCTTGACGATTTCCGCCGTCACACTCGCGCCCGTCAGTGTAGGAACGCCAGTGCGCGTGGTGGTGCCATCGGAGCCAAGCAGCACTTCATTGAACTCTACCGCCGAGCCCGCGTCGCCCATCAGCGAGGGAATCCGGAGGGTTTTGCCCGGCTCGGCACGGAACTGCTTGCCGCCGGTACGAATGATTGCGTAGCTCATATTACTCAAGGCAGTCGTGAGGGCATCGCGCCCCCTGACGGGGCACCCCATTGTGCATCGCGGTCCACAGTGGACGGCGACCAGATCAGCCCAGAAACGTATCGCTTCAGCTGCAGGCTGTCAACGTCCCATGCCGCCTCACGCCATCGCATACTGCTGCGTCACATCCCGCTCGGCGCCCTTCACCACCAGCCGGTATTCGTCGGGCTTGAGCAGCGGATCGTCGCGCATTTCCAGTGAAAAGCCGGCCGCTTTTTCCAGACGTCGCAGCAGGTCCCGCTCCTCCTCCAAGACGTGCAGCGCGATATCCGGGTGCATCCGCAGCAACATCGCGTCCCGCTTGCCTTCGGCTCCCATTCGGGCAACCGCGCGCTCAAGTCGCCGAACGATCGTTTCCGGCGAGAACACGCGCCCCGTACCAGCGCAGGTGGGACACGCTTCCGTCATGCTTTGCCAGTGACTCTGACGCACCCGCTGGCGCGTCATTTCAATGAGTCCGAGCTCGCTCACGGCGAAGGCCTTCGTTCGCGCGCGATCGCGACCCAGGTGCGTGCGCAACTCCTGCAGTACACGATCCCGATTCGACTGCGTCTCCATGTCGATGAAGTCGCACACGATGATGCCGCCAATGTCGCGCAGTCGAAGCTGGCGGGCGATCTCGCGAGCCGATTCGCTGTTGGTGCGGAAGATGGTCTTTTCGGGATCCTTCTTGCCTGTGTACCGACCGGAGTTCACATCGATCGAAACAAGCGCTTCGGTTTGCTCGATGATGAGATAACCACCGGACGGCAAGTCGCAGCGCCGCTTGAAGAGATCGCGAATCTCCTTTTCGACGTCAAACTTGTCGAACAACGGCACGCTGCCCTCGTACATCTTCACGCGCTCGACGAGATCAGGCGCAATGCCCGTGAGATACTCAACGATTTCATTATAGACCTGTCGCGAGTCCACATTGAGCGCATCTACTTTGCTTGAGAACACATCGCGAACAAGACCACGCGTGACATTGGTCTCGCGGTGAATAAGCGCCGGCGCGCGCAGGAACTGGTTCTTGCGCTTGATGCGCTTCCACGTGGCGATCAGCGAGTTCAGCTCGCGTTCAAACACTTCGCGCGTGGCGTCTTCACTGACCGTGCGCACAATCACGCCGCCGGCGTCTGGCGGCAGCAGTTCCGTCAGCATCTGACGCAAGCGCTGGCGCTCGCTCCGCTCGCCGATCTTTCGGCTGACGCCAACACGACTGGCGAAGGGCATGTATACCAGGAATCGTCCCGCCAGTGAAACTTGCGCGGTGACGCGCGGTCCCTTGGTGCTGATCGGTTCCTTGGACACCTGCACCACCAGATCCTGGCCGCGCTTGAGCACGTCCTGAATTGGCGGCAGCTCCGGACGCTGCCGCCGCCGGCCAGCCGGTGCGTCATCATCCTCATCGTCATCATCGTCGTCGGGATCAGCTTCGGCGTCGGGCACCACGATATCGGACGCGTGCAGGAACGCGGCCTTCTCGGTGCCAATGTTTACGAATGCCGCCTGAATACCGGGCAGCACCGCCTCAACCTTTCCCAGATACACATCGCCGACCATGCGCCGTGCATCGGGCCGGTCGACCAGGAGTTCAACGAGGAGGTCGTCCTCGAGGATGGCGACCCGGGTTTCCCGCGGGTTCGCGTTGACAAGAATCTCGCGTTTCATCGAGGGTCCACGTCGGGTGACGGCACGGCGACTCCGCGCGCGGCCACTCCTGACGTTGGGCAAAGGGCGAATGGGTCGTCAGGGGCGCCGAGTGCGCCACGCCTGACGTAATAACGGGTCTCTCCGCCAACGGCGCGCGATCGACCACTTCAATCACGACCGGCCACCCGGCTCGCGCACACGCTCGAAATGAACGCGTACGAACAAGCCGTCTCACGCGCGGCGTTGCAGCGCGCGCGGAAACAAGGGTACCGGAGTCAAGCGTGATGACGTGCGATCTCAATGCGGGCACGGGACGCGCGGTGGGGTGTGCAGCGGTGTCGGCGCAGGCACGCTGGCCCCGACGACGCCCGCCGAAACAACGACG
>JBGTOG010000140.1:0-3456 GCA_041742675.1 Gemmatimonadaceae bacterium
CGAAGACTTTGTACCGATGGACGCACAGAGCCTTGCCGCGTATCACGGCGTGAATCTGGACAATGTGGTTGTGAGCGAGCGTGCATCGGTGTGGGACGTGATGTATCGCGATGCCGACGGACGCATGGTCGATAAACAAAAGCACAGCTATCGCGCGTCGTTTGCACCAAAGGTGCCGGATCCATCGCACAATCTTGCGCAGGCGTTGATTGACGACATTCGTCGCGAGACTGTCGCTGCGTCGCGCAATACAGAGCCAGTCGCAGCCCCGCGCGACACCGATCCCTATGTGCTTCGACTACGGTTGCGCGATATGCACTTTGGTGCGCTGTCGTGGGCCATGGAGACGGGCGAAAACTTTGACCTAAACATCGCGAAGCAAATCGCACTCGCAGCCGTCACGAAACTCCTTGCTCGCGCAAACGTGATGAACGTGCGCGGCATCGTAATTGAGACGGGCGATGATCTGCTGCACACTGATGGCGATGCGCCGTACACGACAGCGGGAACGCCGCAAGACGCAGACGGTCGCACCACGAAAACCGCCCGTGTCGCGCGCGTCGTGATCAACACGATCATCGCGCAGTGTCTTGAAGTCGCGGAGTGGGTCGAAGTGATTTGGATTCCCGGCAACCACGACTGGAACTCAAGCCTCATTCTCGCGAACGCGATTGAAGCGAAGTGGGAAGAAAACGAGCGCGTGAAAGTTGACATTGAGCCGAGTGCGCGAAAGTATCGTCTCTACGGCGTCACCGCGGTGCAGTTTGCGCATGGGCATGGCATCAAGCCCGAGCAACTCGTTGCGCTGTTTCCGCACGAAGCCAAAGACATTTGGGCGCAGGCGATCTTCTACGAGTCATCCATCGGACATCTTCACGCGAAGGCGCGTCGCGACATCAATGGCGTGTATGCGGACGTTGCGCCGTCTTCGAAGCCAACAGATCGCTGGCACTTCCTGCACGGCTATCGGCACCGTCGCGCAATCGAGGTCGCGGTCATGCACCTTGAAGAGGGCCCGGTCGGCACGTTTGCCGTCAATGTCGGCGAACTACAGCGCGCATTTGAGAGAGCGTCGAGTGCGAAGTGACCGTCATTGTTGGCGTTGCCCGCGAAGGCACGGTAGGGATGGCCGGCGACTTGTGCCTCCAGCATCGTTCGCACCTGGTACATCGGGCAGCCCAAGCTCTTGCGGAGGCGCACACCGGAATGCTCCGAGGTGCCCCCGGTTGCAGCAAGTCCCCGGGGGCCTATTCAGTCTTGTGGCACGCGAGGGGGGTTCGCCCTAGGCTTTCGGAAACCATCATCCCGCCCTTGGACTGCGAGCCAAATTATGCTGAAAGCCGTTGGAGTTCCCGGATACCTCGTCACCCCCGTCGCCCGCCCGGATCGCCGGCACCGGGTGTATTTCCAGTGGCCACGCGCCAAGGTCAGCGCGACTGGGCACCGCGGTGGCCACACCAAGATCGCCTCTGATATCGTCTGGCCGGCGGACACGGAGGCCCAAGCGGCGCTCCTGTCCGATGTTCTGGCGCGAGCGCGGGCGATTTCACAGGCCCGGCGCGATGGCGTCGACCTCTCGACTCTCAAACGGTTGGCCTCTCCCACCGTCACGCCGACCCCAGAGCCCGCCCCCGCCAAGCCCACGCCCGACGCGATCACCCTGCGTTATGTCATGGAGCGTGCTATCGGACCCTCTCCCCGCGACATCCCGCCGCGGGCACACGGCCTGCGCGCCAAATTTTACGCCGAGACCCCGCCCACGCCCAAGGGGCTGTATAAAAAGTGGTCTGCCCAGGCGCGGATGAGCCGGGGCCTTGCAGACAAGATTGAGGACAAGCTTGGGGGGGACACGCCGTTCTTTGATCTCACGCCCAACGATGCCCGGGAGCTCTGGAAAGAGGGGGTGGCCGACAACGCTATCAAGAAGATTTCCGTCCTCTTGCGCGTGAGCCGCTGGGCTGAGGTCGAGTACGCCAAGCTCGGTTATCGCCGACTGGTGCCACCGTCCGCGACCTGGCAGCAGGACGTCCGGGCGGCCACCCGGCCCGAGGGCGAGGAGCGCGCTAGCGAGATCCGCTATACCACCGCCGAAGCGGGACGGGTCTGGCAAGTGCTACAGGACCCTGAAAGCAAGATCAGCCCGGTCGTGCGTCTGGCCGCGCTGGTCAATGCCGAGGCGCGCCTCGGCCAGGTGCTGAACCTGAAGGTGCAGCACTGCCGGACAATCTGGGGAGCGTGGTACATGAAGCCGCCAGAGTACGGCCGCAAAATCACGGCTTGGTCTGTTGTCCCGTTCGCATACCAGGTGCGGTTCCAAGAGGCCGTCACGGCCGCTCGGGGCCGCCCGGACCAGCGGATATTCCCGATTCAGCGGCGCAACGCACTGACCGCGTGGCACAAAATCGAACGCTTGGCCAGAGTCAAGCAGTACGGGTGGTACGCAATGCGGCGCACGATGATCGATTTGTGCATTGGCGCGCTCAAGCACCTGCGGAAGGACCCCGAGTCACCGCTTGACGTGGATGATGATGTGGTCCTTGACCTGATCTCGGGGCACAAGCCGACAGGCATCCGTAAGGCGCTCTACCTGGACGCCCCCATCGGCGACCGGGGCCTGCCCGTCCCAGGCTCCATGGGGCATAAGATCATTATGAGCGCCCGGACGGTCGTCGATCATGCCCGCGCGACGGCGGTGGAGAACTTCGACAACCCCTACGTATGAACCCGGTGGTTAACCCCATGCTAACCCCACAACGCACTGCGGCGTCCTCGCATGGAAGACGCCGCGGTGGTGTAAGTCCTTGTAAATCAACAGAGCGGGAGACGGGACTCGAACCCGCGACATCAAGCTTGGAAGGCTAGCGCTCTACCAACTGAGCTACTCCCGCATTACTGGCCCTGCGCATCCGCCCAAGCCGACGAATGCAGTGGTGGGGGAAGGATTCGAACCTTCGAAGGCTTGCGCCGTCAGATTTACAGTCTGATCTCGTTGGCCACTTGAGTACCCCACCAATCGACACGCCACCGCGGCGTGTTTGACACACTTTCACACGCACACACAAGCTGACGACCGGAATCGAACCGGTAACCGCCTGATTACAAATCAGGTGCTCTGCCAATTGAGCTACGTCAGCACAACCCGGCATGCGTCAACCAACCAGCCTTGCAGCGCCGCTGGAGGCGCGCACTACAAGCTCCGGACAAGACCCTCAGGTTAACCGCTACCGACCCGTAAAATCAAGCGGCGTGCCGCCTGACCAAACCCTAACCTACCCGCCACTTCGTTCCGGCCGGCGTGTCTTCCAGCGAAATGCCACGCGCCACGATCTCGGCGCGGATTGCATCTGCCTCGGCAAACTCCCGACGCGCCCGAGCCTCTCGTCGAGCCAACAGGCGCTCCTCGACCCACGCCGCAAGCTCCGCGTCGGTTTCATCGGCGGCGGGCACCAGATCAAG
>JBGTOG010000075.1:0-5152 GCA_041742675.1 Gemmatimonadaceae bacterium
CTGCAGCAGCGCCGCCGCTTCCGGGAGTTCGACCGCGGCCATCGGCGAGACGTGGGCGACTCGCTGCGCCCACACGGAATCCGCACCGACCGCCGCGGCGCGCGTGGGCAGTGCGAGGCGCCAGAGCGCGTCCATCTCGGTGTCCGAGAGCTCCACCCGCTCCCTGATAGGCTCCTCACCTCGGCGCGAAATCAGCAGCACCACCGATTGAGATTCCGTGCGGCGGTCGGGCACGAAGTGCTCGAGCGGGAGTGCGATCTGTACCGCCGACGTGTTGGTGCCACCGCGCGCCCACAGCGGTACTGTGCTGATCGTTCGCACGAGCGCTGGCGTAATTGCACCCTGCGCGTTGGTGACCTCGACGCCGGTGATCGGCGCATGCGGGGCGGGCTGCCGGAACTCGATTGCTGCGGAGGTAAGGTTCGCGGCGTCTTCGCGTGACACGCCGCACTCGGCGTTGTTGGCTTGCGTGGTGACGGTGATGAGCACGAGGCCCGGCGGCAGATCATCCGGCTGGGACGCCGCGAGCGCCGCGCCGATCCTGTCCGTCGCCTCGCTCATGGCTCCGAGCGGACATGCCGCAGCTGCGGCGTTCACCAGCGCCGTGGCGTCGGGCAGCGCGCGCCCTGTGATGGTGAGCGCCACGGCGCTTCGGGCACGGCTGATGTGCAGCACCTGCTGCCCGGTGACGGTAAGCGGGGTGAGCAGGGTGATGGCGGCCAGCGTGGCGATGTACAGTGAAACTCGCTGCGCCCTGATCATGGTACGGCCACCACGCACGCCGACCAGCGGACCCCGGTGGCGTGCACGGCGTTGGCTTGCACCCGCCAGTCTCCGGGTTCGGTCGGCACAAAACTCCCGTCCTGCGAGATGGGCCGCGGGGCCGGAGGAGGATCGCCAAGTCGCGTCAGAGCATAGGAGGTCGTGACGGGTTTGATCATTGGCACGCCCGCCGAGTCGGCGTGGGCAACGGCAACCCGCACCGTATCCGACACGGACGCCGTCAGTGGGCACGTCAGCTTGGGAGGAAAGACCTGCTGCCGCACCCGCCACAGCCCCGAGTCGACCTTACCGAACTGCTCCCGGACAATCCACGTGGTGCCGTCCTTGAACCTCGACCGCCACTCTCCGTCCACGAAACCTACGATTGACGTATCGCGCGACGTGAGCGTCGCCCCGGCGGCCTTGGCGGTGTAGTCCTGATAATGAAGCCGCACATTGTTCGCGTCGTACAAATCAACGAAGTGGATCGCGTTACCCAGCGGTGTGTCATGGCTGATGCTGACTCCGCAATCATACTGGCCGCATCCCATGTAGAATACAGTCGGCAACTGTCGCAGCGTGACGGTGTCGCGGTACCACTGCGCACCCATCTGCACCTGAATCTCCCACCGACGCACATACGGCGTGGGCGTCGCGATGAGCACGCCCGTGTGCATGTCCATGGAAAAGTACCCGCACCCAGTGGGGCACGGTGCGCTGTCAATGCGCTGCACGAGCCAGCGCCGTGGCACGTGGTTGAACCGTTCGTCCGTCACGAGCCTCAGCTGTGCTGACTGGCCAACGGAGGTGAACGTATCGGGAAAGCCGACGACACTCGCGGGGGTCGTAAACGCGCCGTCGTACGGGCTCGCGGGTTTGAACGGCGGGTCAGCGCACGCCGATGCGACCAGCACCACGGTAGCGAGAACGCCTGCAGCCGACCGCCCTCCCCGCACTATCCCCGCGCTCGTGTCCGGCGTCTCCATGACTGCAAGCACGTCAGCGCGCTGTCGTCTGTCAAGCAGGCGGCGCGCGGTGCCTCACGCGGGAAATCGCGCCAGCGGTGTGATGTCCATCCAGCCGTAGTTGCCGCTTCCCGCGTCCTCGTCGCACTTCGTCGCGCCCATCGCAATCCACGCCCGACTGGAGGGGTTCCTCGCGTCACCGTACAGCCACATCGATTTGATGTCGTTGGACAGGAATCGTCGTGCCACTCGGCCAACGAGACGGCGACCCAGCCCCAGCCGCTGGTAATCCCGGAGCAGATGAATCTTTGCAAGTTCGCCTTGATAGGCAGGGTTGTCGCTGCGATTCGCTTGCGCGAAGCCGACCAGCTGGCCGTCAGCACGTTCAACGACGAAGCAGAACCAAAGCGGGTCGCCTTTGGCGAACTTCGCGCGCCATTGCTTCTCGCGGACTTCAACAGTCGGGCCTCTCAGGCCGAACGGTGCGTAGGTGGCATTCCAGGTGGTGACGTGCAGCTGGCTGAGCGCTGGGATGTCGGCTGCAGTGGCTTCACGGATGCGCAAGTCATCGAGCGCTTCGCCACGTCGAAGCAGCCGGCGCAGATTGCCTCGGTGGGATGGCCGGGTGAGCGCGGCGAGCCTTTTCCATACAGCCGTGACGCATCGCTTCACTGGCAGACTCACGAACAGTTGTTCGGCCATACGTGGCGTGCGCTGCAGACACTCCCTCGATGCGGGCTACGGTTCGAAACGCACGTCAAACGCGTTTGACTGACGCGCGGACTGCGGCAGGGAAGCGCAGGCAGCCGACTCGCTTGAAGGCTGGGAACACAGTGCGAGTTCGATGCGAAACTTTTCCACACGCTCGGACGTGCTCGGTGCCTCACCGTTTCAGGCGTTCGCGCCGAGTGTGAAGGCGAGCAGACTGACGGATGCACGGTTGCATTGGTGCGATTCATGGTGCAGGGAAGTCGATTTCTGCGTCAAGATCAAGCCGCGATCAAACAAATATTCCTCACCATGAATCCGGTTGGCGCGCTCGTGTCGTACCCGAGATGCACGACAACGCGTGCTTTCATCAACCGAATTCGGAGAGGTAGCTATGGTACATCGCAATGTGGCTCGCTTGGGAACGCTTGCGTTCGCCACCCTGATCGTGACAGCCTGTGCAGACAACGCACCGACGGAGGCGCTCGCCTCCTCCGATGCGCACAGCGCGCATTTGTCCGCGCAGGCCGCGAAGGGTGGGAAAGACGCGGATCTCGGCACGACCGCAGGATGGTTCAAGGGAGAAGCTGTCACGTTCCTGTACAATCAGCCGTTTGACTGTCCGGTACCGCTGGCCGACGGTTCTGTCGTTGGCTCAACGTCCGGATGCGCGCTCAATGCAGAAGCGGCGATGCCCCCACGTGGCGGCAACGATCCGGTGGTTTACGTCACCGTCCCGCTCTTCGCGGACACCGACGGCATCACACTGCACTGCCCCGTGGCTGGTGACTGCATCAATCACCCCTCAACGATGGATCTCTCGCGCGTCTTTGGTGCAGGTACTGAAAATGCACTGCTCCCCCCGCACAGTCATGTCGTCGACGTCAAGCGCGGTGGCTGGTGGCTGATCGAAGTGAACGGCGTCACGACGCGCGAAGCGTGGGATGCCATCGAGCGTGAGAAGAGCCTGGCCGAGATTCGCGTGCAACAGAACCTGGGCACCGTCACAGCAGATCTCGACACCAACCTGTTCCTCTTCTTCAACGTGCTCAAGAAGAACGAGCGTCGCGGCGGACCGTTCAACGGCTAAGTCGTCGCACCGACGCCTGATCATAATCTGAAGCATCGCCACGATCGCGCGCAGCATTCACCTGCCGAAGGAGCACGAAAGATGGGAACCTATTCATTCGCAGGGGCTGCACCCGCCCTGTTTGCGCAGGACGCGGGAAATCGATCGTGGCGCCTTGCCGCCGCAACGGTTGTAAGCGGAGGAGCGCTCGTTGTCGGCGCGTTGCTTCCGTGGATCACTCTCTTCGCCGGTCTTTACACGTACCGCGGCATCATCGGCCTGAACGGCCGACTGATGCTCGCGGGAGGCGTGCTCGCCGTTGCAGGTGGCGTTTGGCTCTTTATCCGTGATTCACTTGCGGTGCGTCGGGCACTCGGCGGTCTCGGGCTCGTGCTGCTGGCCTTCGCTATCTGGCTGCTGATTCAGCAGTACGCCATGTTGCAGGACATGGTGGTGAACCAGCCGATGACGGTGCCGGGGATCGGTCCGGGCCTCTTTGTCACGAGTGGAGGCGCACTACTGCTTGCGCTGGTGACGCTGGGGAGCTTTTGGTCGGGCAGAGGACGTCATCGGAAATAGCACTCGCGTCTCGCCAAGGCGGCCGCGTCATCGCGGCTCGCCTGGTCGGGTGCGAAAACGCTACGCGTTCAACGCTTGCTACGGCGGCGGCTGGCACTCGCGGAGAACAGCACCAACCCGGCGCCTAGCAATGCAAATGAGCCCGGCTCTGGTACCTGAACAATAAAGCCGCGAATCTCACCGGCTGGGAACTCGCTACTGTGTGTGAGTTCTCTATAATCTGGCGCACTTTTTCTCAATATTCTGTCGCAGCCTGAGCCGTGACAGGACTACGCGTCGGTGTGCTCGACGCTCTCGATCTCCTTGAGGTGACGGGTGCGGTAGGAGCGGCCACGCATTTCAAAATGCGTCCCGCGTTCAAGTAACCGGTCGAGGATGGCTTCGGCTAGATCGCCGTCATGCAGCACGTGGCCCCATGCCGCCAGCGGCTTGTTGGTCGTCACGAGGATTGGGAGCTGCCGCAGGTAGCGTTCGTTGACGACACGGTACAGCACGTTCGCCGCGTCGGCCGCGTGCGCGAGATACCCGATTTCGTCGAGCACCAGCACGTGCGGCTGCAGATATGGCGCGAGTGCCTCGTCGAGGGTGCCGAGGCTTGCGGCGTGCGACAGTTCGCCGATCAGCACATCCGCCGACACAAAGCGCGCCTCGTACCCGTGTTGCAGCGCGCGATACGCGAGCGCAATGACCAGATGCGTTTTGCCGGTGCCCGTGGGCCCACTAAAAATCGCATTACGTCCGTCGGTGACCAGTTCGACCCCGAGATAGCTGCCGAGCATTTGGCGACGCAGCGCGGACTGAAACGTAAAGTTGAAGTCGTCGATGGTGCGCAGCGCGGGAAATCGTGCCGCGCGGACGGCGCGGCGCAGTCGCGTCTCCGCGCGATGCGCGATTTCTTCGGCTATGAGGGTGTCGAGATATGCGCGATACCCCATGCCCTCAGCTTCCGCGCGCACTGCGAGTTCGGCGTGTAGCCGACGGATCGTCGGCAGATGCAAGCGCTTGAGCATCGCGTCGAGATCCGGTGGCGCGGCAGGCGGCAGCGTCGGTGGCCGGTACGTGGCCGCAT
>JBGTOG010000179.1:0-2010 GCA_041742675.1 Gemmatimonadaceae bacterium
AGTCCCCCCCCCGTAGTGCATGCCAACCACGATCGCATGTGTCGCCCCCGGGTGCGGACGACGCGCATCGCGCCGCAACTCCGCGCCACGAGCCATGTAGTCCATGGTGCCGTGATATCCGGCCTCCAGCCACGCATCAAAGTGCGCCACGCTCGCGGGTTCACCAAGATCGGTGACGCCCACGAGATCAAAGCCGAGGCCGTACGCCTGCCCCTCGAGGCGGGTGCGAAATCCCTCGGCGACCGTCACGAGCAATGCAATAGCTGGACGGCGCTCAGGGCTGCCGACCGGTCCAGTGTGCGTACGCAATCACGTCGTGCACCGGTGGGATGGCGCCTTCATCGCCGTACGCCGTGTACATGCGCCAGCGCACGTAGCGCATGGATGGCAACGGCAGAAACGGAAAGCGCTGCCACCAGCCGCGCACACGAAAGCGCCAGGCGACGCGCAACAGATCGAGGGCGAGCAACGGGTTGAGCACCGCGCGCCAGAGCAATCCGGTTACCAAGCCTGTCCAGGTCATGCGTCAAATGTAGCGCGTGCAGTGCCAGCTGTCAGCGCAGCAACGTCGCGCCGCCCGTAGATTCAGGCGCATGAACTTCACCGACTATCAGGACCTCGCCGCGCGCACCCTCGGCCGCGACCGTACCCACGAACAGCAACTCGCCAACGCCGCGCTTGGACTCACCGGCGAAGCCGGCGAAACCGCAGAGTTGATCAAGAAACACCTCTTCCACGCCACACCGCTCGACCGTGATGCGATGGTCAAGGAACTCGGGGATTGTCTTTGGTACATCGCCGCATTCGCGACGGTGCTGGAGATTCCGATGCACGAAATCGCCGAGAAGAACATCGAGAAGCTGAAACGGCGCTATCCGGAAGGGTTCGATCCGGAGCGCAGTCGCAATCGCACGGAATAGTTGCGACGGCTACGCCTCCCAGCTTTGCCCGTCGAGCCCGTCCGGCACGGACAACCCAAGACGGATCAGCGCACTCGGCATCACATCGGCGGTGCGCAGGGGTACAGCGTGCGTTGGAGTATCAACAATGAGTGGCACCATCATCTGCTCACGGTGCAGCGCACCATGTGTGGAGCGATGTGGCGTCGGCTCATACTTGTCGCGGAGATCCCATCCTGGTGCAGCCGAAATCACCAGATCTCCCGCACGTGCCGACGGCACCACATCGGCGAGCTGCACGATGCCGTCTGGGTAATCTGTCTGTGCGCACGCCGCGTGTGCTTCGCGTCCGCTCACGCGCTGCAACTCGGTGCCCACACCCAGCGGATCGCCTGAGATAAAACGATAGCTCCAGCTGAATGTGCCGGTGCGCGACCGGTCGCCATTCGGTGAAGCGCACGCGTCGCGTACTACCAGCGCACTGCCTCGAGTGGCGTGCGATACGCGCACCGTGTGCTCGTCCATCGCCACGGCCACGAGGTCAACACCATCGCGCGCGAGCAACGCATCATGCAGTGCACTCCATCGTGCGTCCAGCGTATGCCACCACGGGCGTGTACGATGATGCGGTTCCACGTACACGTGCGCCATGGAGTTGCCGCCAACCATCACGGCCACATCCGGTTTCCGAATCCACACCTTGGGATGCGCCAGCACACTGTAGCCGAGGTCTCGCACGCTGTCGGCCAACTCATCATGCTGCGTGACATCAGCGTGTCCATGGTCAGCCACCAGCCACACATGCAATCGCTGCAACCAGCCGTCGCGTCGTGCAATCGATTCTGCGGCACCCACAAACGCGTCGACATCGCGCAGCGAGTTGCGCACTTCCGGCGCGCGCGCGCCAAAGGCGTGCGCGTACTTGTCCGGCGTCAGAAACGACATCACCGCTACCTGCGGACGCTGACGCTTCAGATGGCCAAGCACCCGATCCACCACCAACTGTTCAACGCGTCTCCAGCCGTCCAGATCACCGCGAAAGTGGGGAAGAAACGCCCGTGCGGCCCACAGCCAGCCGCGACCCGGATGCCGCACGCCGCGCGCGCCGCGG
>JBGTOG010000188.1:0-12170 GCA_041742675.1 Gemmatimonadaceae bacterium
CCGCGCCTGATGAATCCGCAGCCGCCGCTCCGGCGCCTGCAGCAGCATTCCCCCCCCCGGGCCCACCGCCGCCCGGACCACCGCCGCCACCCGGACCACCACCGGCATTGAAGATGCTCGTCATCAAACTCAGCAAACGCGCATTCGCACGCGGCTCCAGAATCACCGTATACCGCCCCGGCTCCAGCGCCTTTGCATTGCGACTCATGATCGCCTTCTTCGCCGCGATCTCTGTCAACGCCGCCGCGTCGATCATCGACAAATCCTTGATCCCCATCAGCCCGGACCACCCGGACCCACTGCCATCAGGCATGCGACAGGTCAGCGTGAAGTTCATCTCGGCGTTGCGATAATACGCGAACAGGCCATTCGAGTTGGCATTGCACGACGTCTGATCGATCTTCGGGATGTAACCCGCGCCGAGCACACCTTTCGATTCCGCCATATCGATGCTCGCCTTCACCAGACGCGCGCGCTCGGCCGGACCAAAACCGGTGAGACTTGGAAGCGCCGAATCAACCGGCAGGTACGCCTGCGCACCCATGAGCGGACGCAAGTTCGGATTGTCGATGCTGCGCTTGGCCGTATCGAGCGCCTCATTCACCATCTCGCGCAGACCCTCGTCACTGAAGTCACGCGTGTTCGCACTCGCCGACTTCTGACCAACGCGAACCGTCACCGTGATATTGCGGTCGTACTGTACAAGATTTGTGGTGATCGACGAGTTGGCCCAGCGTGTGCCGGAGCGCTCGCCACCCGTGAGATTGACTTCAACGGCGTCGGCACCAGCCATGTTGATGACCTTGTCGACGATGGCTTTCACTTCCTCGCGTGTATACATGCGGCGGATAAGCGTGGGGAGGGAGACAGACAGGACAGCCCACGCCTGAACCGCGCGTGGCTACCCTGAGATTGCGCGCAAGGGAGCCATTTCGTTGACGTTTTGGCCGCCTGCATACAGGCAAGCTACCGCGCTGACCCGGGTCCGGTGAGTTGGGAGGATCAGGCCAGCCCTCCTCGGCGCCGCAGCCACCATTCGGCGCTGAGCGCCAGCGCGAAAGGGAGCATCCACCAGAGTGATCGCATGGGTCGCCACGGGGCGGGGCGCGCGGCGATCTCCAGAGAAGCGGAGAGGCGGCTTGCGAGCGTGGACAGCTCGCGCTCAGACATGGCCCATCCGCCGCGAGACGTGGTCCAGGCCGAGAGCAGCTCTCTGTTGTCGGTAGACTCGATGCCGCGACCGGCGTCGATGGCGAGGGGGACGGACACTCGCCGGTTATTGACTGACACCACCACGCGCGCCGAGCTGCCACTAAATGGCGCACGGACAACACCACGCAACACGCCAGCCGGACCGCTCGGCAATAGCCGCAATGGCACGACCTCGCTGGGTTCGCTTTCCGCACTGTCGCTCGAATCCCGCTCCGCATGACGTGCAACTTCCAACGCTGCAAGAACGGTCGCTTCCGCCGCGGAAAGGCGAGCTGCGATCGGCGCATTCGCCCGCGCGAATGCAGCACCGCGTTGTACACGTTGCCCAAGCGCCGCGTCACGTACGACAACCGTGATGCCCGTTTGCTCTCCCGGTGCCAGCACCGAGCGATCGAGCGTGATCGATATCTCAGGAACCGCGCGCCCCGCTGCTTCAAACACCAGCTGCGGCCACACACGATCAAAACCCGACAACTCCGAGTCGCGATAGCGCCATGCATCGAGTGCCCCACTCACGAGCACTTCGCCAACACCCACCGATGCGCGCCAGAGCAGCGGCGCGGCATCATCGCGCGCCACAGCCGAATCGCCGTGGGTCGCGGCACCCAGCGCAACCACGCGCGCGCCTGGCCGTAGCGTCGACGGCCAGTAGTGTTCCGCGGCGCGCAGTGTGAGCTGATCATGCGACGGCCAGCGCACAATCGCGCCACGGTCAACTCGTCGCGAACGCCAGCTGGTCACGCCGAGCAGTTGCTCATACGCACCACGCTCGGCTGCATCGAGCAGCAGCAATACACTGCCACCGCGCTCGCGAAGAAACGTTTCCAGTGCGGCGACTTCCGCTGATGTGAGCACCTGGGGCGCCCCGATCACCAGCACGTCATACTCATGGCCCGCCGCGCGATTGCTCAGCCGCTCCGGCGGGGTACCAGTTGACGTACTCACATCGCGCGACGTGATCACACGGCTTTCCACCAGTAGACGCGTATCGCGCTCCAGCGCGCGGCGCACAAAAGTGGACATGAACGACGGGCGTGCATCGAACACGAGCACGCGTCGACGCTGATCGTGGACCTCGAGCAGATGATCAACGTGTGCGAGAGCATCCGTGGTGGACGCTTGCCCGCCGGCACCCGGGTTGGCCGATGCTACCTGTACCCGCACACGAAGCGCGACGGCCCCAGGGGCAGACGGTACGAAGCTGAGCGACAACTGATGTCGCGATGCGCCGTCAGGAAACACCACGCGCTGCTGATCGACAATCACGCCGTTCGCCAGCAACTGCACAGCCACGGGCGAGTTGAATCCAGCGGCACGCAAGAGTGTTGTGCGAACCTGTGCCGGCGCGTGCAAACTGCTGCGCAACGGTGCGCTTACGTGCTCAATGCGAACGGCTGCTTCAGCGTAGACCGCCACCGTGGGCCGAGTGACACCGTCGTCACTCGCCGGCAACCCGACACCAACCAGTACCGTGGCATCCGCGATGCCGAGGCGCGCCGGGAACACGGTGTAGTCATCCGCCAATGCTGCCACTACGCGCGCAGCCAATGCACTATCCGAAACCCGATCAACAGGCACCACCGCAATCAACGGCTTTGCTCGGCGCGGTGATGTGATCACCGGATCGATCACTGCAGCCACCGCGATGGCCACGGCGATGAGCCGGAGCACCAAACGTATCGTCCGGTCGCGGCGCGATGCTTCTGCGGGGACAGCCGCCACTACCGACTCCCTCGCGGACCGCCGACGGCCGCACGCAATGCGTCTGTGAGCACACCATCAAGTTGCTGTTGCTCCAATCGTGGAGCGGCCTGCGATGCAACCGGCAGCTCTCGCTGCAGCAGCTGTGCCAGCGACAGTGCCGCGCGCTCAAGCGACGTGCGTGCGTCTGTGAACTGACCGTTCGCTGCTGCACCCGCAGCGTTGGATACCGTCGACGCGACAGCCTGCAGTGAATCTGACATGGGCGACTGCTGCAACAGCTCATCGGCAATCGCGGCGAGTTCGCTGGCATCCGCAGCGTCCATTCGAGGCGCGCCGGCTATGCCAGCGATACGCGAAAGTTCTCGCTGGAGGGCGATCACGCGTGGATCCGGCTCCGCGCTGACTTGCGCACGACGATCCGACCGCGCGTCGGTGAGATCACCACTCAAGCGGCGCGACAGGTCGAGCGCTTCACGCACGGAAAGCGCGCGCAGCAGAATGCGCGACCGCGAAAACGCCAGTTCAATCTGCGCCAACGCAGCTTTTTCTGAAGTAAGCGCCGATGCAACTTCGACGGCGTTGAGTGCGCTGGTCGCACGACTCATCGCGCGCACCGCTCGCATGAGTGCTACGCGCCCCTGATTCTCAAGACGTCCGGCCAGGATATCGTCTTCCGCTTCGGCCTCGGCCTCTTCGCCCAGATCATCGAGGCTGCCATCATGTCCATGTTCATCCGCAAGCTCGCCGCCCATCATGAACACGAACTCCGCGCGCACCTTTCGCTGCTCCACGGCGAGTTCCTGCGAGGCCGCGGAAATGGAATCACGCGACATGCCACCCATTGCCGCGATCAGTCGTTCGGTCTTGAGCACCACCATGGCCTGACTCACGGCGTATCGCTCAAACTCCGGGTCAATGTCAAAGCCCGCCGCGGCATCGCCGCCAACCGCCACCATCTCCGCGATCAGCGCGTCAGATTCCTGCGCGGGTGCGCCGGGGCGTGTGTCCACTGCGACAGCGCGATACACGACCAGATCGCCAGGCTCAAGTGCGAGCGGTGCCAGCGACCACTGCGCGCGCGCAGTCCATTCGGTGGGCGAAGCGCGCGTCAGGTCCAGCGGCACCTCGCCATCATCAAACGAAAAGCGCTCGCCGGAGCCGGATACTTTGGTATAGCGCAGCCGCAGTGATGCGAGACCAATGTCATCGTCAGCGGCAACGGAAACCGCGAGGGTGGCGCCAGCATCGCTCAGACGTGTATCGCGCGCCGGTTGCGTAATGCGAACGCGGGGTGGCGCGTCAGGCACGACGGTAATGCCGATCAATCGACGCGCGCCGTCAGTGCCGCCATTCATCAGCGGCTGCAGTACAATGAAGCCGTCTTCACGCGCTGGCAGCCGGACAACAAACTGATTCCGTGCGCTGCTGGCTATGCGTTCGCTTCCTGCCACGGTCTGCACCAGCAACGAATCTGCGTGTGCCTGTACCTGCAGCGTCAGCTCGCTGCCCGCCAGCACATCCACACGCGATGAATCCTGCAGCTGCCGAGCAGGCAACCGCGTGTATGCCGGCGGCGCGATCATGATTCGCACGCCGTCAATACGAGCAACATTAGGCGAGACCACCGTGCGCGCCGACTGCAGCACAGTACGAACGGGTGTGGTATCACGGGCCACAACCAGTGCCACAATCGCAGCGCTGACCGCAACGGCTGCGAATGCTGCACGCGACGGCAGTAGCCCGGCAGGTTGCAGCGTGCCGAGCACCCGAGCGGCTTCCTGGTACACGAGCGCGGCGACACGCGGAGATGCCCCCGAGCGCGGACTGGCGCCCTCGCTGACTTGAGTAGTTTCAGGCGCAGAGGCTCCCCGCGCCAGGCGCGCCTCTCGCAGCATGATTTCATGTGCCGTGACCACCACGTTGGCACATTCCGGCGCCCGTTGCTCTACGAAGTGCGCCCAGGAGGTCGCCGATACTTTGATGTAGATGTAGCCGACCGCGGCTCCCACTGCGGCGCCGGCCAGCGCCAGCGACAAAGAACGGAGTGCTAACCCCACGGCGGTCTCGCCAACGAGCGAGAGCAACACACCAACTGTTGCACCGACAGCCGCGCCGTACGCTCCAGTCAGCGTTGCACGCCGCGTAGATATGCGTTGCAGAAACGAAATCACTGCCCGGACATCCTGCGACGTTGTGCGCGAGCGCGTTGTCATCGCACCGTCGCCCTGATCGTGTGTGCCCGCTATCGACTGATCGTTCACGACGCCGTCTCCGCGACCACAGACGACACACGTTTGCGCACAACCGATTCGACCGCCAGCAGCCCCAGCGCAAGCAGCCAGAGCCAACGCCCATCAGACGGTGCGTCAGTGGTCCCCGTCGCTGCGCTTACCGGCTGCGGCGCATCACTCGGCGTTCGCTGCCATGCGGCGAGGGCGCTGTCGGGGAGCACCGCACTTTCCTGTTCCTGCAACGCGGTCAGGGCGGCGGATGTGCTGCCGTCCGGTCCAATCGTGGTCAGCGCCTCACGCACACTGACCAGCAATACGGCCAACAGACGGTGCGGCACGAACGGCTCCACGAATAGCAGCAGCTGTTGTTGATCGCCATCCACGGCAGCCGCGGCGTGCACGAGTGCTCGACCGCTTGCATCGTGTAGCAGCGTGATCGCGCTGTCGGGCGCGACAGCGGAGGGCGCCCCGCGGAGCCGTGTCTCATCCCGCACCTCCGCCGCCGCGTCACCCAGCAGTGGGTGTGACCGGATCGCGCGCACCATGCCCGTCATCCACGCATCGCGCAGCGGCTGTGCGCGCGCGAGCAGTGCCCCACGGTCCGGGTAGCTCGCTATCACCAGCAACACACGTCTCGCGACGGTGTTGTCACGCGCCACACCTGACGGTGACGCGCTCATGGTTGCAGCACTTTGTATAACGGCGCGCATCACGGCAGCCTCAGCGCTGTCGGAAAGAATCTGCACGAGCGCTGTCGCGTTGCTTGACTCAGACGCCGCGCCTTCCGTCTGCCACGTAACGTCGGTGCGCAGCGAATTCTCGACACTCGACAGCCGAGCACTGGCCGTCACCTGACGATCTCCAAACGTACGTGTATCTGTACGTGTCACCTCATCCGGCGCGGCCCCCACACGCAGGAGCGTGATGCCCACCTCCGCTGGCACCATGCGCAACCCGTGCGCATCGATTGCACCACGCTGAAAGTCAGACAGCGCCACCAGTTCGCGGCGCTGCGGCTGCAGTCCTAGCCAGTGCAGCGCGCCATCAATCGCATCCGACGGATTCGCCGTCTCAAGCACGATCCCCGCGCCGGCCTCTGCCACCATGCTCGCCGCCAGATCACGCGTGGAATCGGCGGGCCATCCGGCACGCGCCATCGCGCCCTGCACGCTCACGCTCGTATCCACCACAATCACTCGCGCGAGCGTACCAGCGAACGCCGCCTCTCGTGATGTGGTATTCATCAGTGGCTGCGCCAACGCGGCCACTGCGCACAGCAGAATGGCCGCGCGTAACAACAGCAACAGCGGATCATGCAATTGAGTGCGACGCGTCGGCGACAGCCGAGTGTCTGCAATGAACCGCAGCGATGGAAATCGGTGCCGCGGCGCGCGCCCCACGCCGAGCAGATGGATGAGCACCGGCAGCGCAATCGCCGCCGCGCCTAGCCACGCCCAGGGTTGTTGCCAGATCATGCGCCGCTCACACCGGAAGCGGCAAATGTACCGGCGCCTGTGCGACGCGTGTACTGCGTCGCAGCAGATAGTCACGTAGCGCGCGCTCCGGCGCCACTTCCGTGCTCAGGAGCGCGTAGTCCACACCATCACGCACTGCCTGTCCCCGTGTACGCTCAACGAAATCGCGCATCGCTTCCGCATACACGTCAGCAATGGCGCTGGCGTCTACGCGCTGCTGTCGCCCCGTCTCCAGATCATCAAGCTCGACCTGACCCCGATGCGGCAGCGTGAGCTCCGCCGGCGAAAGCATCTGCAGCATCGCCACATCATGGCCGCGCTGCGCCACGCGACGCAGCTCGCGCTGCGTGGCTTCGTTGTCGTCATAAAAATCCGAGAGCACCATCACCACACCGCGGCGCTCCAACAGCTGCGAGGCGCGAGCAATCGTTCGTGGCGCGTCCCACTGTCCTTCGGCGCACAGTCCATCAAGCCGCGCGATCAGTCCGCGCAGATGCTGACGGCCACCGCGCGCCGGAATGTAGGTAAGCTTGTCCTGCTGCATGGTCATCAGTCCAACCGCGTGCCCCTGCGTTGAGGCAAGCCACGCCAGCGCGGCGGTGATCAGCACCGAGTATCGCGCCTTGGACATGCCCTGCTCCGGATACGCCATGGACGCACTCGAATCGAGCACCAGCATCACGGACAAGTTCGTCGTTTCGCGAAACTGCCGCGTATACAAGCGATCACTGCGCGCGAACAGCTTCCAGTCGAGATGTTTAAGATCATCGCCCGCGCGATACGGTCGATGCTGACGAAACTCGGTACTGTAGCCGTGAAACGGACTGCGGTGCCCACCCGTGCGCATGCCTTCCACGATGAGTCGCGCGGCCAGCTCAAGATCCTCGATCGCGGCAACAATGCCCGGTGAAAGTGCAGACACTGGCGACCCGCTACTTCACGTGGAGTCGCGCAACGGCGAGCGCGCGCGCTGCACATCGCCGCACGTCAGGGCCTCACAGCGTCGAGCAACTTCCCGATCACCGCGTCACTCGAAATGCCGTCCGCTTCTGCCTGGAAGTTCACCAGCAGCCGATGTCGCAGCACGGGGTACGCCACGCGTGACACATCATCAGGCGTGGGCACTACACGCCCATCGAGCAACGCGCTCGCCTTGGCGCCCAGCAACAGCGCCTGCCCCGCGCGCGGACCCACACCCCAGCGCACCCATTCGCGCACCGACGCTGGCGACGATGCATCAGCAGGACGCGTCGCACGAATCAGGCGCAGCGCATAGTCCACCACATTCGCCGCCGCCGGCAACTCACGCACCAGCGCACGCACCGACTCGAGCTCCGCACCCGTCGCGACGTGCGACACCACATGCGCAACACCCGTGGTCGTCTCGGCGAGAATGCGGCGTTCGTCCTCCACATTGGGATAGTCGATGACAACATTAAACATGAAGCGATCAAGCTGCGCTTCAGGCAGCGGATACGTACCTTCCTGCTCAATCGGATTTTCTGTGGCCAGCACAAACAGCGGCCGCTCGAGCGCGTAGCGCACACCACCAACCGTGACCTGATACTCCTGCATCGCTTCAAGCAGCGCGGCTTGCGTACGCGGCGGCGTGCGATTGATCTCGTCGGCCAGAATGATGTTGGCAAACACCGGCCCGGGAATAAAGCGCACGTGCCGCTTGCCGCCCGTTGCATCGTCCTCAATGACCTCGGTGCCAAGGATATCCGATGGCATGAGGTCCGGCGTGAACTGAATGCGACTGAAGGTGAGCTGCACCGCATCGGCCAGCGTCTTGATGAGCAGCGTTTTCGCCAACCCCGGCACACCGCGCAGCAGACAGTGCCCGCCCGCGATCAAGCAGGTGAGCACTTCGCGACGAACGGCCGCCTGACCCACGATCACGCGTCCGATTTCCGCATCAAGCGCGGAGATCAGCGCGCGGGCAGACTCAAGGCCATGACGGGCGTCGGCAGCCTGCGATGCGGGGACAACAGTCGCGGTGTCTGAAATGGGCACGGGCAAGCGCGGGCGAGGTAGGCGGACGGACAAGGGATTCAAGCGCGCACCGGCGCTGCACTATGCTACGGATACGCGGGACACTTCGCTGGCACGCAGCGTACGCTCTCACTTTGCCGGCACTCAGTACCCGATGCCAACACTCCACACCACGATGCGCTGCGATGGTTCACCATCCCGCGACTGCCGCGCGTACGCGCCAATCTCCGTGTGCAGCGCGAGCACCGGCCACACATGCACGCTGCCACCGATGTAGCTGCGATGCGGATCGGCATCGCCACCGGGATTGCCGAAGGTGCGCAGCACACCACCACTGACACCGAGCGCGCTCCCATAGCGACCAAGTGTGACGGCGGTGCCGAGCGAACCACGCACACCACCAAGTCCCAGATGTACGGCGCCGTAGGAGCACACCGAGCGTGAATCAAAGGCGCGACGGAAACCTCCCGCCGCCGCGACGTAGAGCTTGAGCGGCGAACCGTACGACAGCCCGAGCAAACAGCGCTGCACGCGCCAGCGTTTGTCATCAGCGTCGTCATCGGCGTCACGCGATACATGCGGCACGGTGGGTGGCGGCTGAATCTGCGCGTGCAGCACTGACACGGGCAGCGAGAGCGCGGCGCACACGACGCCCACGGCCACGACGAGCGACACAAGGCCACGCGGCAAATGTGCGTCAGTACTTGAGTCCACTGGCCTCAGCAAAGTCGCGCATCGCCTTTTCCTGCGCGTCGTTCAGTTTGTCGGGCACGGTAATAGCCACTTCCACCAGCAGGTCACCGGTCTTGCCGTCCTTCTCTACACCTTGTCCAGGCACACGAAAGCGCTTACCTGACGCCGTTCCAGCGGGAATGCGCACCGCCACACGCTTGCCAGCAATCGTGCGCACACTCACGCGCGAACCCAGCGTCGCTTGCGCAACATTGATCGGCACTGTTGCAATAAGGTCCAAACCATCACGCGTATAAAAGCGATCAGCCAACACTTGAAACGTGACAATCAGATCACCGGGCTGTCCGCCAGATGCCCCACGCCCGCCCTGACCGCGCAGGCTGAGTCGCAATCCACTTTCCGCACCGGCCGGCACACTGATCAACACTTTACGACGCGCGCGCACACTACCGGCACCATTGCACGCCGGACAACGCTCGCTCGGAATCTGACCTCGACCCATGCACGCCGGACACGGACGGTTCACGGCGAACCCGCCCTGTCCAAAGGAAATCACACCGCGACCATTGCACTCGTCACACGTCTTGCTCGTGGCACCCGGCGCACCACCGCTGCCGCGACAGGTCGCACACTCTTCCTGCACTTCAAGCTCCACCGGCACCTTGCCACCAGTCACCGCGGTGCGAAACGGCACTTCAACGGTGCGCTCAATCGTCTGCCCCTGCTCTGGTCCGCGCGCGCGACGGCCACCCGCACCGAACATGTTGCTGAACAGATCGCCGAGCCCGCCAATCCCGCCCACATCAAAGTCGAAGGTGGAGCTGCCACCCGGACCCGGGCGTGCCCCCCCCGGACGTGCGCCCGCATACCCACCGCCCGGTCGACCGGCGCTGCTCGTCCGCGTGCCAAATCCGCCAAACGCACCCAGTCGACGCATTTCGTCGTACTGTTTGCGCTTGTCGGCATCACCAAGCGTGCCATACGCTTCCGAAATCTCCTTGAAGCGATCCGACGCTTTGGGATCTCCAGCGTTGCTATCAGGATGGTATTGCTTGGCGAGCCGACGATATTGCTTCTTGATCTCGTCGGCCGACGCCGACGCGGTCACGCCGAGCACTGCGTAAAAATCCTTGCCGTTGGCCATGCGGGCAGCGGAACCGGAACGAGTGAGGAGACGGGAGCGGCGCGAATCACGCGGACTCGGCGCCACTCCATTGTTTGACCAATACGCGCGCAGGACGCAGCAAGTGTCCGTTGATCACGTATCCGATCTGATAGACCGAGCCAACCAGACCGTCTTCCTCGGCCGATGCGGCCGGTGCGGTGCCCAGCGCTTCGTGCAGATTGGGGTCAAATGGATGGTCGACTGGATTGATGGTCTCAAAACCATGACCGGCCAGCGACTTGAGAATCTTCTTCTCCACCATGGACACGCCGTCAATAACGGTCTTGGAGTCCATCACCGCCGGATCCACTGAACCAAAACGCGCCAGATCATCAAGCGCATCCAGCAAACCGCGCACGAGATCACCCTGTGCGCGCCAACCCGCCTCCTGCCGTTCTCTCACCGCGCGCTTTCGGAAATTGTCGAACTCAGCGGCCACACGCAGCATGCGCTCGCGCGTGTCTTCCACCTCGCGGCGCAGCGCCTCATCACCGGTGACGATCTCGTCGGTGAGCTCGGGTGTTGTTTCAGCCGGCTGATGTTCGCCGGTCACCATCGTTTCTGGAGTGTTCGAATCGGTCATAACATGTGGGTCTGGGGACGCGATAGCAGAGGCGCGCTAAGCAGTACTAAGCCCGTCGCGTGAACAAGGTGTGCACTACGGTTTGAGCCACTTCTCAAGAAACGCCCACGTCAAATTCCACGAATCGATCTGCTCGGGCGAATCATCCCGCTCGAGCGTCTGTCGATTCACGCGGCGATTGAACGTGTGTCCACCGCTGGCTGGTCCGGGCGTGGGATCCACATAGATCTTCGTCTCCGCCCAGTTCGGCTTGCGGGCGCGCAGCGCATCAATGAGCGGCTCGGCTTCTTCAAAGTTGACGTCAGTGTCGTTGGTGGCCACGTGCACCAGCAGCGGTGTGCGCAGACTATCCACGTGATAGTACGGCGATCGCGCCTTGTACTCTTCACGCTTTTCGAAGGGCAATCCTTGTACGCGCTGCATCGTGCTGAACGAACGCTGGTAGCCAGGCCCCTTGTACGAGAGCCGGAAAAACAGATTGGTCACCGGCACCATGGCGACGCCCGCCTTGAACGGTGTGCTGCCGCGAAAGAGCAGATGCGCCGTGATGAATCCGCCGTGGCTCCATCCCATTACACCAACGCGCGTGGTGTCTACGTACGACAGCGTCTTCGCGAAATCATAGGCACTGAGTACGTCGTCCACTTCATAGCCGCCGTAATCGATGGCTTCATGAAACGCCTTGCCGTAGCCGGTGCTACCGCGATACTCCGGCGCGATGATCACATACCCGCGTTCAACGGCTTCAAGAATGAATGGCAGATAGTTCTGATCCCAGTTGCCGTGCACACCGCCATGGACCCACACCATGGCCGCATGCGCACGATCGCCGCGCGGCGTGAGCGGGGAGAACACATACGCCGGAATCTCCAACGAGTCGGGGGCGCTTTTGTACGTGATCTTGCTGTATGCCATCCGGCCGGCGCTGCGCGAGGCAAAGATGGAATCGGTGCGTCGCTTGCCTTCAATCGCCGCCTCGTAGTTAGCGGCGGGATGATCTTCCGGGCGATTGCTGACGTACAGCTGCGCGGCGCGCGCCGAGTCCATGGGCACCACCTGACGCGGCCGTGTGTTGCCGCCTCCCTGGGCGAGAACGGGCGGGGCGATCGCCA
>JBGTOG010000209.1:0-12585 GCA_041742675.1 Gemmatimonadaceae bacterium
CCGGCACCGTGCGCGAACAGATCCCCGTGAGCCCTTATGTGTACGTGCGCCTCGAAACGTCCAACGGCGACGTGTGGGCTGCGGTCATCGAAACACCGCTCACTGACGGTGACGACATCACCGTGCACAACGTGATGCGCATGGCGCAGTTCGCATCGCCAACGCTTAACCGCACCTTCGACGAGATCTATTTCGGGTCGCTTCAACCGGTGGACCAGATTGGCGAGTCAGCCGCGGCGCCTTTGAACCCCGACGTGCCAACATCAACCGTCGGCGCACCGCCCGCGGTGATGGCCAGCGTTGGCCTGGTGCAACGAGCAGCGGGTCCTCACGCGCAAACCATCGGTGCACTCTGGTCGCAAAAGGAACAACTCGCTGGCACCGCCGTCTCGGTGCGCGGTGTGATTGTGAAGGTCAATGACGGCGTGATGGGCAAGAACTGGTTGCATCTGCAGGACGGCAGCGGCAACACGGCCACCGGTACACATGACCTGACCGTCACCACACTGGGCACCGCTACGATTGGAGACACGGTGACGGTGACCGGGGTTGTTCGACTGAACCGCGATTTTGGTCTGGGCTATACTTATCCGCTGATTGTCGAGGATGCGCAGCTGGTGAGACGTTGAGGCGTTAGCGCAGTGTCCGCGCACCTTCGAGCTTTCCGAGCTGTCGATCGAAGGTGAGGAGCACCTGCTCCTGGGTCTTCGCGGCGGCAAGGATCAGCCGATCGATCACTCCAGGATTCGGCTCATCGCGCACCGCCGAGAGTGCCGCGCGAACCTCAGCGCCCGATGTTATGTGCGCACTCGAAAGCAGCGCAAGCAGCGCGTCGACCGCGTGCACATGCGGCACGGTGTAGTGGTGGCGAAGCGCGAAATAACTCTCCCCCACAACGATGGGGTGTACAGACAGCGGCGAGCCGCTCTGCTCAAGGTATCGGCGCGCGGTTTCGCATTGCTCCGGCGGCTCGCCGGTGAGTAGTCGCAGCACTACCGACGTGTCCAGGGCTTCGTTCACTCGGGCGTCTCGTCCATGCGTCCGCGCTCTATGCTGCCGCGAATGGCGTCCATCGAATGCTCAGGTGTCCCGCTCGCCCATGGGCGCAGCACACCGAGCCATTCAGGGCGCCATTCGCCGACTGGCGAGAGCTCGTCGTCCGCGCGATCCGGATGCCCATCAAGCACATACCGCACGCCTTCCGCGACCATTTCGCGGACAGTACGTCCCTGACGCGCCGCCTCAATTTTGAGCCGTCTATAGAGCTCTTCGTCGAAATGGATGGCGCTGCTTTCCAGCGCCACGCGCAGCGCCCGTGCTTCCGACCACACCTCGCGCAGCAGGTCGCCTGGCAGTGACACCGCAGACGAACTCGCGGCGTCAGTTGACCACGCCTCGGACACGCCGCGCGCTGGCAATCGTTCCGCTTCGAGATCGTCCGGATCACCCAGCCCCGCCGTGCGTTGCTGGCGAATGACATCGAGAATCACGCCACGCACCTCCTGCGGATTTGCCAACCCGCTGAGCCGAGCGCGATGACGGGTGCTCCCAGGCTCGCCGGAGCCACCACCCCCTGCGGTCTCCACCTCCACATTGGAAAAACCAAACCAGCGCTCCAGCGGACCTTGTGTTACGCGCACGTTCTGTGCGTTCGCAAAGGTGATCGTAATCTCCTGCACGTTCCATACGCCTTCGCGAATGAGCAAACTGCGATCGGTGATCACATACCAGCGCATTTCGTAGTCGAGGCGCGTGGTCACATAGAACGTCGCGGCTTTGGCCACCGCGAACAACACGAGTGGAATCACCAACAACAGCAGTCGCCAATCGGCGACTAGCATCGCCACGCTGGCCAGCACAACCACAACCGCCCACGCCACGGCGTACAGTCGCCACTGCAACAGACGCAAACGCAGAAACCCAGGGTCTGCTCGCTCAATGCGCAGCATCTCGTGCGACTCGTGGCCAGCCGGAGGATGCGGCTCACTGTCTTCTATACGCAGCCACGGCAGGATCAACCCTTTCAGCCAGTCATACATCGGGGTCGTCCGGTCGTGCGTTTGGCTGCCTTGCTTCCAGCAACTGGCGCACCGCGCGCAGCTCGTCGCGAATGCCGGCGAGGGCATCTATGGCCAGCGCGTCATCGGTTAACGCGGGTACACCTGGTGCCGTGGCCGACGCTGCAAGCGCACCCGGTTGCGGCCCACCACGATGGCCACGCATACGCGCATACAGATAGTTGCGCACATCCTGAAAGGCCTTGAGTCCAGCGATCGATTCCGTGGCCGCCGAACTGCCCGACGCGGTTTGAATCTGTACCGTACCAATGCCGAGCCACCGCTCAAAAATATTGCGCGTGACGTGGATATCCTGGATGCGCGCATACGTGAGGTACGTCTCGCGCCGCCAGATCAGCCCGTGTGACACGGACACCCCGTGATCATCAAAGCGGTAGCGCAGCGTGATGTAGCGGAAATAGTACGGCAGAATCACAAACGGCAGCGCCACGTTGGACAGCACACTGTAGATGATATACAGCGTCCACAGCTGCGAGTCGGGGCGTGTGATCGCCTGCACGCTGGCCGCGTCCACGGGTACGAGATGGGCGTCGGTGTGTGCTGTCACGCGATCACTCCCCCTGCGTAAACACCCGCAGCCACTCCGGCCAGTTCCCGCTCAGCTCAAAGAAGTCGTCGAAGTACACCAACCCCGCCTCTTCGAGCGCATCGATCAGTTCGCTGATCGTATCCTCCCCGACCAGCGGACCCACGGCAATGAGCGGCCCTTCCACGCGAAACTCTTCATCGGTCAGGTTCAGCACTTCGTCAAACTGACGACGCGTGAGTTCGGCGCGCTCGAAGGCGTCCTTACGAATGAGGAGCGTGGGCGCGGTACCGTTGATGCGTAGGGGCATGCGGAAAGATATCGGGGATGCACCGGGCAGCGCTCGTGGTGCGGCTTACGAAACCGCGCGCCGACCCAGCTTCCGATCGACCCGTTCGAAAAAATCCGGGACGTTGATCTCGAGCCCCGTGCCCTCGCTCGGCGCCCACACCATGCGCTCGCGATGCAGCGCGGGCGTCTGCTGACCGGGGCGCCAGCATTCAAAAACACGGGCGTCAACATCAACAATCCAGTACTCCAGCACACCATTGTCGAGATACAGGTCACGCTTGCAGGCACGACAAATACATCGGGCTGCGTGATCGTGTCGGGACGCAGCTCAAGATCCGATGGGGACATGAGCACGAGACCAACCGGCTCGATCGCCAGATAGTCGTGCAGTAGCTGGAACAGCGCTCCCACCGCCACCTGATGCGCAAAACGCGGCGCCGGCGTCACCAGCAACTCGCCATCAATGAGTTCGTACCGCGGCCACGCGCTGTCCTCACGCGTGAGCGCGCGCACATCAGCAGCAGTCCAGCGGCGATCAACGGCAGGCATACCCATAGATTGCTCGGCGCAGTTTGTGTTTCGCAAGGGCCCGTCGCATCCCGCATCTCGTCTGGTGGCCACTACTATTCAGCATGTCCTCTGTCTCCCACGCAGAAGCCACGTTTGATGTGCTGGTCGTTGGCGGTGGCCACGCCGGCACCGAAGCCGCGGTGGCCGCTGCCCGCGCTGGCGCCACGGTTGGGCTGGTCACAAGTGCGCTCGAAACGATCGGGCAGATGTCGTGCAACCCGGCCATTGGCGGTGTGGCCAAAGGCACTGTGGTGCGCGAGGTGGACGCGCTGGGCGGCATCATGGCCCGCGCCACCGATCTGGCCATGCTGCAGTTCCGCATGCTGAACCAGGGCAAGGGTCCCGCAGTGTGGGCGCCGCGCGCTCAGTGCGACCGCGGACTCTACCGACGCGCCGTGCGCACGCTGCTGGAGCAGCACGCGCGCATTCACCCCATTCAGGGCACCGTCGCTCGACTGCTGCTCGAGAACAACGGGCAACATGTGACGGGCCTGGAGACGCTCGAAGGCCGCCGCTTTGCGGCACGCGCCGTGGTCCTCACCACGGGTACGTTCGGGCGCGGCAAGCTGCACATCGGCACGGGCACGCAAATCGCCGGTGGACGCGCGGGTGAAGGTGCCAACGCCCAGCTCGGCGAACAGCTTGACGCGGCCGGACTGCAAACGCTGCGCTTCAAAACCGGCACACCGCCTCGCATCGATGGACGGTCTGTTGTCTATGACGATCTGCCCGTGCAGCCCAGTGAGGTGGAAGAACACGACTGGTCATGGTCGCATTTCTGGGAGACACCGCGGCGCGTTGGTGAGCAGACGCGTCATCCTGAGCAAATGCCCTGCTGGATTACCTATCTCGACGCGCCGGGCAAGGCACTGATTGAGCAACACATCAATGAAAGTGCCATGTACGGCGGCG
Organism: Gemmatimonadaceae bacterium; assembly: GCA_041742675.1. Classification (GTDB taxonomy): domain Bacteria; phylum Gemmatimonadota; class Gemmatimonadetes; order Gemmatimonadales; family Gemmatimonadaceae; genus JAABRT01. The sequence continues at coordinate 4,378 of JBGTOG010000209.1, forward strand.
CGATTGCGTCACAGGGGCCACGCTATTGCCCGAGTGTCGAAGACAAGATCGTGAAGTTTCCGCACGCCGAACGACATCAGTTGTTTCTCGAACCGGAAGGACACGATACACGCGAGTTGTATGTCAACGGCTTGTCGACCTCACTGCCTGCTCCTGTGCAACTGGATGTCCTGCGTTCGATTCGCGGCCTTGAGAACGTGCGCGTCACACGCGCCGGTTACGCCATTGAATACGACTACTACCCGCCAACGCAGCTCGATAGCACGCTGCAGTCGCGAGCGATTGTCGGGTTGTGGTTTGCGGGACAGGTGAACGGGACGACCGGTTACGAAGAAGCAGCGGGACAGGGTGTAATTGCAGGAATCAACGCCGCACGTTGGGTGCATGAACGCGACGCATTCATGCTTGGACGCGAGACGAGTTACATCGGCGTGCTGGTGGATGATCTGGTCACGCGTGGTGTGGACGAACCGTATCGATTGTTCACTTCACGCAGCGAGTTTCGCCTGACGGTGCGTCAGGATAACGCGCTGTCTCGGCTGGCTTCGCGTGGCGAAGCGATTGGTTTGTTCAGCGAGCGTGAGGTGCGTGTGATTGCAGCACGTGCGCGCGCAACAGAGGAAGCGCATCAGCTTGCACAGCGCGAGAACATTATGCCGGAGCAAGCGGCGGCGTTGCTTGCCGGCACAGGTACCGCGCCACTGCCGCACGCGGTGCGCATCGTGGAAGTGGCCAAGCGTCAGGGTGTATCACTTGGCGCGTTGTTCGCGGCGGTCGGCATTGGTGCGGAGCTGCCCGGTGATGCGGTGATTGGGGCAGAGTTGGAGATCAAGTACGCCGGGTATCTGCAGAAGGAGCGCAAGGCGGCTGATCGTCTGTCGGCGATGGGGGAGACGTTGTTGCCGGCAGAGCTGGACTACACGGCGCTGCAAACGCTGAGCATGGAGTCGCGTCAGAAGCTGGCGGCTCGGCGACCGGAGACATTGGCCCAAGCGGCGAGTATTCCGGGGGTGAGTCCGGCAGACATGCAAAGTCTCGTGTTCGAGTTGGCGCGCGCGCGCCGGAGTGGCGTGTCGGGCGAGTAGTTCCGTCGTGTGTGCGTAGGAGACGCGAGGCGACGGCCGTTTGCGCGGCCATCGCGACGACGCTCGCCGAGTGGGCGGATCACGTTCCCATGTTGCGTGCGATTGGGACTGTGGTGAGATGCGGTGTCTCTTTTTCGTCGCATAAGTGTCCTATAGATGCATTATTGATGGCGCTATGAAGTGTGTGAGTTACCACCTTCGTCATCGATAAGCGGTATGTTTAGCGTTGTTCGGCGTTTGTTCGATACAGCATTTTGTGGTTCGTTTTCGGTCCGCTTCCGCCTGTCCGGCAATCGCTCACCTACAACTGTGCAACCGATCGCTTCCTCGGCGTCTCCTGTGGTGTAGATCGTCGTGTACGCACGCTCACATAAACCGCCTGAGGATCGCTCGATGCTCCCTATCCTGTCTGTGTTCACGGCCACGCGCCGCCATCTCGCCGCGCCGATGCTCTCCGCGGTGCTGCTTGCCCTCCCGCTGACATCCGCCATGGCCCAACAGCACACGATGCCACAGCCGCCCCCGCAGATCCACATCAACGCCAGCGGCTCGGTGCAAGTCACCCCAGACCGCGCGCGCATTTCGCTGGGTGTCGAAACCGAGGCCAAAACGGCACAGGAGGCCTCGCAGCTCAACTCGGCGGCCCAAACCCGCATTATCGACGCGCTGCGCGCCGCCGGGATTCCACAGGCAAGCATTCGCACCACCGGCTTCAACGTGTCGCCCAAACAGGAGTACATCCCCGAAACGCGCACGTACCGTATAGATGGCTATCGTGTGAGTAACATCGTCGTGGTGGTGGTCGAGCCCGTCGCCAAGACCGGCCAGGTGATCGATGCCGCGCTTGGTGCCGGCGCCAATCGGGTGGCGGGGCTGAACTTCGAAATCAAGGACCCCACGCCGGCCCGAGAGCAAGCCATGAAGGAGGCAGTAGAGCGCGCGCGTCGCGAGGCTGACATCGTAGCCGCGGCCGCAGGAGGCACGATTGTCGGACTGCTCGAAATCATCGTCAACTCATTCGAGCCGTCCCCACCACGCCCCATGATGGAGATGATGCGCGCGTCGGATCAGTCGGAAACACCGATCAGCGAAGGCACGCAGCCCGTGGTGGTGAATATCTCCACCCGCTGGCAGTACGCGCCTCGGCAGTAAGGTCGGAAACCGCTTCGAGAGGTCCGTTTCAGGGGCCAGCCATAACCGGCTGGCCCCTTTTCCGTAGGTGCTCATCAGCGTTTCACGTGAAACCTCAGCGCGCATGCGGAAATCCTAAAATGTGAGATTGGACGCCCGCCTCGGACTTGCACATCACATCCGTCCGCTCTCCCCAAGGTTCCACGTGAAACATTCGTTTCGCTCCCCCAACACGTCACTAAAGAGGTCGCGCGCCGCACTCGCCCATCGTAACGCGCTTCTCTGCCCCGCGATTCTCCAAAATGCGCAGCAATTTGCCGCATTCCCGTCCATTTCGACGCCGACGGCCCCACAGGACGCCCCCGCCACGTTATACTATGCCCTCCACCTCAGACCCTCCGCATCGTGGCCCGCATTCTCGCAATCGCCAACCAGAAGGGCGGCGTCGGCAAGACAACCACCGCCGTTAATCTCGCCGCCTCGCTCGCTGTCGCCGAACAACGCACCCTCCTGCTCGATGGCGACCCGCAAGGCAATGCGACCTCCGGCGTCGGAATTCGACGCGACGCCCTTGAACGTGGCACCACCTACGAGCTCCTGCTCGGTGAAAAATCCGTCGACGATGTGCTGCATCGCGGCGTGCAATTCCGTCACCTGGACGTCATCCCCGCCACACCCGACCTCGCGGGCGCCGAAGTCGAACTGGTCGATGCGCCCGATCGATCGGAACGCATCCGCCAGGCGCTCGAACCTGTCCGGAGCCGCTACGACTATATCCTGCTCGACTGCCCGCCCTCGCTCGGACTCGTGACCCTCAACATGCTCACCGCCGCGGATGCCCTCATCATCCCGCTCCAGTGTGAGTACTACGCCCTCGAGGGTCTCTCGCAATTGCTCGGCACCGTGCAGCGCGTGCAGGAATACCTGAACCCCAAGCTCGATATCGGTGGCGTGCTGCTCACCATGTTCGACGCCCGCTTGAACCTCTCCCGACAGGTTGTGGCCGACGCTCGTGAACACTTCGGCGATCGCGTCTTCGAAACCGTCGTGCCGCGCAATATCCGACTCGCCGAAGCCCCCTCGTTCGGCAAGCCCATCGTGGTCTACGACGTCGCCTCCGTCGGCGCACAAGCCTACATGGCCGTCGCCCGAGAGCTGCTCCAACGCGACCAGGGACAGCGCCTCGCGCCCTCCGATAACAACGTCGATAGTCCGGCAGATACAGCCTCCACACCATACGCGACCGAGTAACCCATGGCCTCCCCATCACCAGAACCCGGCCGACGCCTCGGACGCGGACTCGACGCCCTCATTGGCGCCAGAAGACCTGCGCCGAGCACGATGACAACCTCGGATACAGCCACCGAACAAACACCGGCAAAGCCGTCCGCCGGTGATGGCGAGCTCCAGCACATCCCGCTCGGTCACATTCGGCCCAATCCGTTCCAGCCCCGCAATGAGTTCCGCCCGGAACAGCTCGCCGATCTCGAAGCCAGCCTCAAAGCCAACGGTCTGCTCCAACCCATTACCGTTCGACCCGCACCAAACGGCCAAGGCTTTGAACTGATCGCCGGCGAACGACGCTACCGCGCCGCCTCACGGCTCGGCTGGACGGACATCCCCGCCCTCATCAAGCGCGTCGATGATCGCGACGCACTCTCCCTCGCGCTCGTCGAAAACCTCCAGCGAGCCGACCTCGATCCTATAGAAGAGGCGGAAGGCTACCAACGCCTCCAACAAGAGTTCAGCGCTACCCAACAGCAGGTCGCTGATGCCGTCGGAAAAGACCGATCAACCATCGCCAACGCACTCCGGCTCCTGCAACTCCCGGCCTCCGTGCGTCGTCTGCTCCAGGAGGGGCAGATTACCACCGGTCACGCTCGTGCCATGCTCGGACTCTCCAGCGAACGCGCCATGGCCGACCTCGCCCGAGAGACCGCGACCGCCGGCCTGAGCGTGCGCGAAGTCGAACGACGCGTCAAGTTCGCGCGGCCAGCCGCTGACTCAACCGCCCGTTCCGCCGCAACCAGCAAGACACCGCCCCAACCCAGTGCTGCCAGTGCCGAAGCTCGGCGCATCGAAGAACTCCTGCGGCGACGGTTGCAAACCTCAGTAAAAATTTCCGCCACCGGGCGGGATCAGGGCGAACTGCACGTGACGTTCACCTCCAGCGAAGATCTCGAACGGCTGCTCCAACTGATGGGTGTGTCGCTCGACTGAGCTTTCAACGCCGCAACCCGTCTCGCACCCGAAGAACGAATCGGCCGCAATACGCAGCAGGTTTTCCATGCATACAAGAGACATATAAAGAACATAAATGCGTCACTTTATAGCAATTACGTCAGTTATGCGCTTGCAGTCGTGGGCCGCTGCGACGCTCGTCGCGAGCCTGTGCACGATTCTCGCCCTCGCTGCCTGCGGCGGTGAGCAGCGCGCTCGCTGTGACGATGCCTTTCGAGTCGCGTTGCTCACGCCGGGAGCCATCACCGACCAGGCATGGAATGCGGGTGCCTACGCCGGACTGATGGGTATCCAGGATTCACTCGGCGCCTGCGTCAGCCACATCCAGACCCGGACGCCCGCCGAGTTCGAGGAGAACTTCCGGCAGTACGGCGCGCAGGGGTATGCGCTGGTCATTGGGCACGGCTTTGAGTTTCAGGACGCCGCGCTCCGTGTGGCGCCCGACTATCCGAACACCGTCTTTGTCTGCACGTCTGGCAACCTCACCGCGCCCAACCTGGCCGGGATGAACTTTGCCTTTGAAGAAGCGTCGTTTCAGGCGGGCATGATTGCCGGCGCGCTCACCACGTCGAATGTCATTGGCGCAATAGGCGGGCAGGAGCTGCCGCCCGTGCGTGCCAGCTTCCTCGCGTTCGAGCGCGGCGCCAGGTTCACCAACCCGGACGTTAGCGTACTCGTGTCCTACCTCGGCACCTGGGATGATGTCAGTGCTGGTAAGGAACAGACGCTGGCCCAGATTTCTCGCGGCGCCGATATCGTGTTTCAAAACGCCGACGCAGCGGGGCTTGGCATTTTTGCCGCAGCGCGCGAGCGCAACGTGCTCACCTTTGGCGCCAACTCCAACCAGAATGACATCGCCCCCGACCACATCATCGGGTCGGTCTTCATCGATCTCACCAAGGCGCTGCTCACCGTCGCGCGCGAGGTAAAGACGGACAGCTTCACTGGAGCCACTTACCAGTTCGGTATGCGTGCAAATGTGGTGAGCCTGGTGCTCAACCCACGTCTTGCCAATCGCATTCCGGACGCGCTTCGCGCGCAGGTAGACTCTGTTGGTGCCGCGATTCTCGAGGGGCGCTTTCACGAGATGGACGATGTGTTGACGCCCGCCGACCGAATTGATCCGGACGACGCGTCATGAACACGGGCCCTGCCGTCGCGTTTCATGCTGTGCCCTTACGCGGACGCGCATCATGAACGCACCTCCGGTTCTACTCGAGACGATTGTCGACGCGCTCGACACCGAACTCCGAACGCATGAGATCAGCGACTACAGCGGTGCGCACAACGGCCTGCAGGTTGCCAACCGTCGTGGCGTCTCGCGCATCGCCACCGCCGTGGATGCGTCGCGCGATACCATCAGTGCGGCCGCCGAGCAGGGCGCGGATCTGCTCATCGTACATCACGGACTCTTCTGGGGCGGCGTGCAGCCGATCCGCGGCGTGACGTACGATCGCCTGCGCCTGCTCTTCGATCATGACATCGCGCTCTACAGCACGCATCTGCCGCTCGATGCCCATCCGGAGCATGGCAACAATGTGCAACTCGCACGCGCGCTCGACCTGACACCTACCGGCGCGTTCGCGGAACACCAGGGATTCGCCATCGGTGTGCGGGGCACCGCGGATCTGGACACCGCAGCGCTGGTGCATCGCGCCCAACAGTACGCCGCATCATACGGCGGGACCGTGCGCACGTCCCTCCCCGCCGCCAACCGTCGCACGAAGCAGTGGGCGTTGTGTACGGGGGGGGGAGCGAACAGCGACACGCTGCGTGAAGCGTACGCGCTGGGTATCGATACGCTGATTACTGGTGAGGGTCCGCATCACACGGCCGTGGATGCCATCGAGCACGACCTCTGTATCATCTACGCGGGACACTACGCTACAGAGACACTCGGCGTACAGGCGCTTGGCGCGTGGCTTCACGCCACATTTACTCTCCCGCACGCGTTTGTGCTGCGCCCGACCGGGCTCTGACGGTTACGTGAGTACAGCGATGTCTCGCGGCGAGCCCGGTGTCAGTACACCCGCTCACACGGATACCGGCGTCGCCGACGCACTGACGCTGCGCCACATCAGCAAATCCTTTGGCGCGGTCGACGCGCTGCGCGATGTCAACATGGTGGTGCGCGCAGGCACCGTGCACGCGTTGCTTGGTGAGAACGGTGCTGGCAAGACCACGCTCATGCGCCTTGCCTTCGGACTGGCTCAAGCCGATCGCGGTGACATCGCGATCGCGGGGCGTGCGGTGTCCGCGCACTCGTCGGCGAACGCCATCGCACGCGGGGTTGGCATGGTGCATCAGCACTTTTCATTGGTGTCCGCCATGACGGTGGCCGAGAATGTGGCGCTGGGTGCGCGGGGCCGGTATTCACCGGCAGAGGTGGCGCAGCGGATCGTGGCGATTGGCGAACGCACGGGTCTGCACCTTGATCCAGACGCGTGCGTGCGCGACCTGCCGGTGAGTGCGCAGCAGCGGTGTGAGATTGTGAAGGCATTGGCGCGGGATGCTCGCCTGCTGATTCTCGATGAACCCACGGCGGTGTTGGCGCCGAGTGAATCGCAGGCGTTGTTGCAGTGGTTGCGCGGCTTTGTGTCTGCACGACCCGATCACGCGGTGGTGCTGATTACACACAAGTTGCGTGATGCGTTGTCGATCGCCGATGATATCACCGTGCTGCGGCGTGGCGCGTGCGTACTGAGCGGTGCGGCGAGTGCGCACACAGAAGCGTCGCTGGCCGAGGGGATGCTCGGTCCCGGTGAGCACACGCGCGCGGTCGTGGATGAAGTACTGCCGCGGGTCAAGCGCCATACCGACAGTGTCGGCGCGCATCATGTCGTGTTGCAGGCTGACGCACTCACGGTGCACGACGCGCGTGGCGTGCCGAGTGTGCGGGGTGCGTCGTTCGCTGTGCGGGCGGGTGAGATTGTTGGCATTGCCGCGGTGGAAGGGTCCGGACAGGCGGAGTTGCTGCGGGCGATCGCCGGCTTGCTGCCCGTCGCAGCGGGACGCGTGCACGCGCCAGATGACGTTGGTTTTGTGCCGGAAGACCGGCACCGGGATGGGTTGATGCTGGACGCAACCCTCACCGAGAACTTCGCACTGCGGGATGCGGGACGTCGCAGCGGACTGATGCCATGGGCAGCGATCACGGAGCAAACGGCGAGCGCACTGTCGCAGCGTGATGTGCGCGCGAGCAGCGCGCAGGCAATTGCGCGGACGCTCTCCGGTGGCAATCAGCAGAAGTTCATTCTCGCACGGGCACTCGACGATGCGCCGGCTGCGCTGGTGGTAGAAAATCCCACGCGTGGACTCGATTTTGTGGCCACCGCGGCGGTGCATGCCGCGCTGCGCGCCGCGCGTGATGCCGGCATCGCGATTCTGTTTTACAGCAGTGATCTCGATGAAGTGTTGTCGCTTGGGGACCGGGTGCTTGTCATCCACCATGGTGTGGTGCGTGAAGTACCGCGCGAGCGTGACGCGGTGGGGCGTGCGATGCTGGCGGCGTCATGAACGCCGTTCGTGACGGCGTTGCCGTTCGCATCAGCAATGACGCGCGCCACGGCGCGACCACGGTCGTGCGCACGCTGCTGCAGCTGCTTGCCCTGCTGGGTATCACCACATCCCTGCTGATCGCGTTGCTGCTGCTCACCGGTCACGATCCCGGGCCAGCGCTGCGCGCGCTGCTGCGCGGTGCGTTTGGCTCATGGTACGCGCTCACATCGGCCACGCTCGTTCGTGCCGTCCC
>JBGTOG010000245.1:0-3562 GCA_041742675.1 Gemmatimonadaceae bacterium
TTGGCGCGGCCCTCAGGCGTGGTGGCGGAGGCGCGAAGCGACGTGCACGGCGCAAGCCACCGCGCATTCGCTCAAGCGACACCGCGCCGGATGACGAGCCGTTTTTCGACGAGGACGAAGACGAAGTTGAAGTCGGGACGAAACGCACGACGGTCGGTGCGCTGGCAACGGCCGCGGAGTCACTGACAGACGATATCGCCGACAAGGTGGACGAGGTGCTGGACGACCTCCCGCTGGACGAGGGTAGCGAGGCTGCCGACGACGCACTTGAGGACGAGCATGATGAGGCGTACGACGACGAACTCGAAGACGAGGATGACGACGACGCGTACGACGAGCTTGAAGACGAGGACGACGACGACGAGCTCGCGGACGAGGAGGACGAGGACGACGAGGACGAGGACCGCGACGAAGAACGACCGTACTATTCCTCTGAGCGGCGACGCGGCCGGTGAGTCGATTTGCCGCGTATGCGCTCGTCGCCTGCGCGGCGATCGTGCTCCTGCCTTCGGACGCCTGGGCGTGGACACCGGGCACACACGTGTTTCTCGGCGATGCCGTGTTGCGCCATCTGCATTTTCTGTCGCCGCGCATGGCGGAGTTATTGGCGGCGTTTCCCGCGGATTTTCTGTACGGCTCGATTGCCGCTGATACGAGTATCGCCAAGAAGTACGCAGCGGTCGGACGACATTGTCACTCGTGGAATGTAGGCCGCGAAATTCATGATGAATCGACGGATGGCGCGCTTCGTGCGTTCAGCCTTGGATATCTGGCGCATCTCGCGGCGGATGTTGTGGCGCACAACTTTTTCGTGCCGCGCCAACTCGCGGTGACATCCAGCACCTCGGCGCTGGGCCATAGCTACTGGGAAAGCCGCATCGATGTACATCTGGGCGACACCTGGCCCAGGCGTGCGCGTGAACTCCTACTCCTCGATCACAGTCGCGCCGATCAGCTGTTGGATCGCATTCTGGCGCCTACGATCTTTGGTACGCCAACCAACCGGCGCATATTTCGCGGCATGGTGCACGTTACGGACAATGATTCGTGGCAACGCATTTTCAAGCTGATCTCGGAAAACAGCCGCTGGGATCTGAGTGATGCCGAGGTCGGCCGGTATCTGACGCGCTCGTTCAACTACGTGATGGACATGCTCTCACGATGGGATGCAAGCGAGCCGTACACGTTCGATCCCAGTGGAGATGAACCGCTGCGCAATGCGAAGAAGCTGCGACGACTGGCCAGGCGTCAGGGGGGGGACATTCGGGCCGCGCTGGAGGCCGATCGTACGTTTGGGATGCCGACGACCACACTCGACTTCGCTGATCGCATGAATAGCCCGCTGATGCCATGGCCGAAGGCGATGGTTGGATCACTGTAGCCGGTTCTGAGCCGCAATCTACACGTCCGCGAGCCGTTGTGATCCGTCTTTGCGGCTATTTAGTGCCTCGAGGCTTTCCGGCTTTTGGGCGGACTACGATTCGTACGGCCGAACCGAGCGAACGCGGTTGCCAGGAGGATCTCAACCAGCATCGGTGCTCTGTTCGGCGTACGAAATAAAGTAGGCCGAAAAGCCGGAAAGCCCCAATGCACATTTTAGCCGCAAAGACGAATCAGAACTGCAACAGCTATGGCAATCGTCACGTGGGTCGCAACCACTTCTACGCGTCGCGATTGCTCACCGGAATGTCAAAGTGCAGCACATCCTCGCGTGAGCCCAGTTTGGTGTACAGCGCGATCGCCGGTCTGTCATCAGGATCGGTGTCTGCCTGCACGAAAATTACGCTGGCGCCGCGCGCCTGACCGATCTCCTGGAGCATCGCGATCAGCGCCGTCGCCACTCCTTCACGTCGATGCTTGGCGTCGACGGCCAGATCGTAAATGTAAATCTCGCTTGTTGCCCGCTCGAACTTTTTCAGTTCGTATGCGGCGATCGCACCAACCACGGTTTCACTTTTCATCGCCGCGAGTGCGATGAAGCTCTCGCCGCCGAGCAGGCGCCGTAGATAGTCGTTGTCCGGTCGCTTGGCGGTGTAGCGCTCCACGTCGTCGAACGCGTTCCCGAATACCTCCAGCACCGACGCCATCAGCGCGACATCGTTTGTCGTGAGTTGGTGAACGGAAACAGACATGGGGATCGTGGTTGAGGTGACTGCCGCGCGACCGGTACGTGAAACGTCACGCGATCTTAATCTCTGACTGATTGACTGACGAGAGGGTGCGCGTAGAATCGGCGGAATGCAATGCCTACGCCACTGCCCGCACCAACCCCGCCGTGAACCGCGAGTCGTGATGGCGCGGTCGCTCCCGCTGGCATTTCTCATCGTGGCCGCGTGCGGCGATGCACGATCGCGCGATTCGGAGCCCATGGTCGAGTACACGCGTACCGACAGCGCGGGTGTGGAGATCGTTCAGTACAGCACGTTCGATCCGGCCGCTCTTGAACAGTGGGAGATCGGCAGCGAGCCAACCACCGATGTCGGCGTAGAGGAGCGCGGCCCTGAGCATATCTGGAAGCTGGCGACCGGTGTGGTGCGCATGCCGGATGGTCGCGTCATCATTGCCGTGGATGAAACCGAGATGCTGTCCTTTGATTCCACGGGCGCGTTTGTCTCCCGAATTGGGCGCAAAGGCAGCGGACCAGGCGAGTTCACGGGCTATTTCTCGCTGCATGGAATTCGCGGCGATTCGCTGTTTGCATATCAGCATTCGTCGCAGCGGGTGACAATTTTTGCACCGACTGGCGAGTATGTGCGCTCAAGCCGCGTTGTACGCCCGTCCGCACAGGGCGAGTACTCGGAATTTGCGGCCTTCGAGTTCAACCAGGTGTTCCCTGATGGTTCGCTGCTGCTGAACAGACACGGCGGCGAACGGCAGCTTGAACCGGGCACAACGTACAGCGATTCAGTTCGGCTGTTGCGCATTGGTGCGGACGGCGAGCTGTTGACCGACTTTGGCACGCGCTGGCGACGGGATGAAACGCGCGTGAAAGCGATTGGCACGGTGTCTGGCGGTCCGCCACCCGCTGGTTGGGAATCAACGTTTCACTTTCCGCGCAGCGCCGTGTTCGGAGTAGCGGGCGATCACCTGTTCATGGGTGCAAGCGACTCGTTTGCGGTCGAACTGTGGTCGATGCATGGACAGTTGAAGCGTGTGATTCGCATTGCCACCGATCCGGTGCGACGATTGCCTGGCGAGGGCGAAGAGATGTCGTCCATGGGCATGCGATATGACCTCAAAGCCGTCGCGCCATCTGTGTACCCCCCAATCAACGCCGGTTTTGGCGATACTGAAGGCAACCTGTGGCTGTCCGTGCACCCGCGTGTGTTCAGCGACTCGCTGTGGCGTTTTATTGTGTTCGATACAACCGGCGTCGCGCACGCCGCCGTACGGTGGCCTGACCAGCGACCCAGCGGAAGCAACTGGCGTTTTCTCTTCAACTGGATCGCTATCGACTCCACGCATCTGACGGTCATTGCACTTGATCCAGAGGATCGCGCGCACGGTCTGGCGCTACCGATTCGCAAGCGCGCGGCTGGCGCGCTTCGGTAGTGTCATCTTC
>JBGTOG010000249.1:0-9277 GCA_041742675.1 Gemmatimonadaceae bacterium
TCTGACCAGCACTGGATGATTGTAAAATCTGTCACGCTTCGGGCGCCTCAACACGGCCCAGTGCGGCGATCCGTCGCTCTGATCGAGAAGCAACCGCGCCACCAGGAGGCCGAGGTCAGCAGCGAGTGCATAGCCTTGATCAGTTAGTTCAGGCTCAACTCCTGCTCTCTCAGAGAACGCAGGTGTATGCAAGGCGTCAACGGCCTTCGCGCCCACTCTGCTCAGCACGTTCGCAACTTCACCCGCTCGATCAGGATAGGACTCCGCAAAGTACACGAGGAGCTGATCAGTCCGTGCCTCGACCACTGACGTCAGCCAGCGCAGGTACCAATTTGCCTGCTTTCGCGACCAGGCTCTTGGTAAGGTATCCGCGAGTTCCGGCGGTGGCCGCAGTAGTGGGTACTCGGTAGTTGCCACGGCTAGCCTCGGTATTTCTGAATGCCAGTGATGCCCCTTTTCGCCTGACGCAGCGACGCAACCAATGCCACAGCATCAAGTGCGGTGAGATAGAGCTCTCCACCAGACTCGAGCCCACGGCTTCTGAATCGCCGTTTTCGCGGTCCACTACAATGGCCGATCGCCCGTGAGGTTCACCGACACGCTCTCAACTCGCTCGGAGCTGTCGAATCCAACTGTCACCTGCACCCGCCACACCTGCCACAGCAGCCGCTGCGCATTCGAGATGCTCGCGAACAGCGTTCTCGTCGACGGATCAAAGTTGCCAACGGAAAGTTCACTGCCAGCCGGGATCGTCAGACGGTTCAGTGCATCGATCGCCTCGGCGCGTGTGCTACCAACAATTCCTTCTGCCATCAGTTCTGACTCGACAGCCTCTGGGTCTATGCGGTCGTAGTAGACGAAACTAACGACGAAGATGGCAAGGACCGCCACAACTCCTGCAAGCACTACTGCTGACTTGGGTATCCTTGCAGGCATTGGCTTCTCGTTCAGACTGGAAAGCGCAATCGCTCTCCGGCGCCGAGCCGCATGCAGGAGGCGGGCTGATCGTGAGTCGCTGGTCGCAAGCTGTCGATGGCCAGTAAATGTAAGTGACATGTCTGCGTACGCGTATGCTCAGTTCACTAGCATAGCGTGACTGCACACCATCATACTCAGGGTGAGGCCCTCTGCTGCCATCCATGCACGCGTCCGCTCCGAGCGCGCGCAGGGTATCGACCTTCTCAGTCAGAATTCTTGGCTAGAAGCGTGATCGTAAGTGGTTCTCCGCTGGCAGAATCTGCGTGGAACCGCTGCAATGCCGGGGCGAATCGGGCATTGCGCGCGCGTCGATAAAAACCCTGGATAGCCGGAGAAACTGAGAAGTCTGCCTCTATGGCCCGCGTTGCATCAACAACTTCTGCCTCGCTCAGCAGTACAACCTCTGCGATTGCATCGCATGCGATCAGCTCGAGCTTGTAGTCCATGGGGAATCTCGCCTGATCCGACGCATACCTGCGCTCCAACTCTTCGCTCGTTATCGATACCCTTCCGGCACCATCAGTCAGCCCGACGAGATTGCCGTAGTAGTAGCGCGTTGAGACCAACAGGTTGACAGCAACAAGAACATCACTCTCGCTGGCCGGCATTCCATGGGTGTCAACCAACTGCACGTCAACTCGGGACGGAAAGCGTAGCATGGTTCCTATTGCCGAAGCGGAATGGGGCGGCCCTTCAGGCCGCGGCCCTCGCTTCCCGTCGTGGGCGACGTGTGGAGCCCGAAGATGAGCGAGTCACGAAGCAGCAGGCCGTTGGCTGCTGAATAGCTAACCTTCGCCCGTCGACAAGATCAAGGCACGCCCGAAGACACCGATGCCTGGTCCATCGTGCAGTTCGAGCGCCCAGTGTTCGTCGTCCGCCGCGTGCAGCGCAGGGTCAGGAGCTATCTCCAGAGTGTACCCGTCGTGGAAACCAAGACACAGACTGAGGCGGGACCCATCGAAGTCGACACTCCGGACACATGACCCTTCGAGAACAGCAAGAGCATTCAGTTCCGCTTCATTCCTAAGCAGCCGGCTGTCGAGAACAGTCTTATCGAATGCATCGCGCAATACTCGATCACAGTTCCAGATATTGAGCATTACGGCACCTTCATCGCGGTCAATCATTCGTGGGAATGATCTCGAAACTGGAAGCAGTTCCCCGAAATGAAGGGTGCCGGTGTAGCCGTAGCCCTTCCGCCAGCGATGGCACTCACGCTCACGTAGATGGTCACACATCCTACGCAGTTGGTCGCTGGACGCTCGGCTCTCGTTCGACGGATCCGCTGACATCATGATCTCCCGAAGTATTCGCGCACCCACTCCCTGAACTCGTCGAAGGTGAAGTCTCCTCGACTGTTATTCGTAGCTGAACTGCGCTCGCGCTTGCACTCCTCACAATAGCGCCAGCTCCGCGCCTGTTCGGTTCCAGGTTGTTGGACTTCCCATCGTATGTTCAGGCCACAGGCATCAACGACCTCAACCGAATAGCCGTTTGGCACGACGTGCCTTCAGCGCCTCGAGCTCCCGCTGTGTTTCGCGCCATCGGTTTGGATCGAACACCGACTGAAGATCGGGCACGAGTGACCTGATGAAACGTCCGATCCCTCGAGCAACGTCACGAACGTCGGCACTATGGAATCCCGCGTCCGCTGACAAGCCGAGATAGTCAATCAGCACGGCGGAGTCGACCCAAGCATTCGGCGCACAGGTAGGTGCCACATCAAGCGTAACGATCGCTCGCTCGCGAACGACTCGCAGTCGCAGCGAAGCTCCTTCGAGGATCACGTACGCGTTGTCAAAAGAGCTTGTCTCTTCCGACTCGACGACCCGGAAATCGTGCGTCGCAAGCACGGGCAGGAGTTCCGTGCGGACGACGTCAAGAAGCTGCTGGCTCACGCGGCCACCAGACGTAGCACCTCAGCTCGGTGACGCCGTAGTAGCTCGGTTGCTGTCATCTGAAGTGATTGCCAGTTGGGTTGTCGAATGATAGGCAAACTGTTCGATGCACCCAACTTCCGTGGGGGGTTGTCGGTTGTCGACCGCTACGCACTCCCGGCAGAACCGCACGACCTCACAACTGCGTTTGGAGTCTTCAGTTTTCTGTTATCAGTTGTCGGTGTAACTGCGCCTCCGGTGCCGTCAGGCGTACTCCTCAATCGGCGGACAGCTGCAGACGAGATTGCGATCCCCATACGCACTCTCCACGCGAGCCACCGCGGGCCAGAACTTGCGCTCGCGCGTGAACGGCGTGGGGAATGCGGCCAGCTCGCGACCGTAGGGGCGCTCCCACACATCACCGGCGACATGCTGCGCGGTGTGCGGTGCGCGCGTGAGCACGTTGCCCTCGCGGGGCATGGCGCCCGACTCGACATCAGCGATCTCGGCGCGAATGCCGATCATGGCGTCGATAAATCGATCGAGCTCGGCGAGTGATTCACTCTCGGTGGGCTCCACCATCATCGTGCCCGCGACAGGAAACGACATCGTGGGCGCGTGGAAACCGTAGTCCATGAGTCGCTTGGCGATGTCTTCCACTTCAATGCCGGCCGATGTCTTGAAGCCGCGTGTATCGAGAATGCACTCGTGCGCCACGAGACCGGAGTGGCCGCGATACAGCACGGGATAGTGCGCTTCGAGACGCTTGGCGATGTAGTTCGCGCCGAGGATGGCGAGCTTGGTGGCTTCGGTGAGCCCGTTGCCGCCCATGAGCTTGATGTACACGTACGAGATGGGCAGAATGCTCGCGCTGCCCCACGGCGCGGCTGACACGGGACCAATGGCTTCGGAGCCGCCGGTGGCCACCACGGGGTGTCCGGGCAGGAACGGCACGAGCTGCGACGCCACACCAATGGGGCCCATACCGGGACCGCCGCCGCCGTGCGGAATGCAGAACGTCTTGTGCAGGTTGAGATGGCACACGTCGGCACCGATATCGCCGGGACGCGAGACGCCCACCATCGCGTTCATGTTGGCGCCGTCCATGTACACCTGGCCGCCGTGTTCATGCACGATTGCGCAGATATCCTTGATGCGCGTTTCAAATACACCGTGCGTGCTTGGATACGTGACCATGAGCGCGGCGAGTTCGCTACTGTGCTGCACGGCCTTGGCCTGCAAGTCGTCCACATCGATGTTGCCGGCGGCGTCGGTCTTCACGACCACCACGCGCATGCCAGCCATCACGGCGCTGGCCGGGTTGGTGCCGTGCGCTGACTGCGGAATGAGACACACCGTGCGGTGCGCTTCGCCGCGCGCTTCGTGGTAGCGACGGATCACGAGCAGTCCTGCATACTCACCTTGCGAGCCCGCGTTGGGTTGCAGCGAGACCGCGGCAAAGCCAGTGATCTCCGACAGATCGGCTTCAAGTTCGGCGAACATCTGCGCGTAGCCTTCGGCCTGGGCCGCCGGCGCGAACGGATGCAGCGCGCCAAACTCGGGCCACGTGACCGGAATCATCTCGGCGGTGGCGTTAAGCTTCATGGTGCAGGAGCCCAGCGGAATCATGCCGTGCACAAGCGAGAAATCGCGCGACTGCAGCGCGTAGATGTAGCGCAGCATTTCCGTCTCGCTGTGATAGCGCGAGAACACGGGATGCTCGAGATACGCCGAGGTACGCGCAAAACGCTCGTCGAAGCGCGCGTCCACATCGTCGGCGACATCGTCGAACGCAAAATCCGGCGCGGTACCGCTGTTGAATACGGTCCACAGATCCATCACATCGGCAGGCGTGACCGCTTCGTCGAGCGCGACGCCAAGCGTGCCGGGTTCGAGTACCCGCAAGTTGATCTGGCGCGCGGCCGCCGCGGAGAGCATGTCTTCCTGACCGTGAATGCCCACTTCAACACGCAGCGTGTCGAAGTACTGCTCGTGCGTGACGTGCAGTCCCAGTCGTTCGAGGCCCGCGGCGAGTGTGGTGGTGAGCGCGTGCACGCGCGACGCGATGCGTCGCAGCCCCTCAGGGCCATGGTACACCGCGTACATGCCGGCCATCACGGCGAGCAGCACCTGCGCGGTGCACACATTGCTCGTGGCCTTTTCGCGGCGAATGTGCTGCTCGCGTGTTTGCAGCGCCATGCGAAGCGCGGGCTTGCCATCGGCATCGCGGGACACGCCGATGATGCGCCCCGGCAGCTGCCGCTTGAACTCATCACGCGTGGCAAAGAACGCGGCGTGCGGTCCGCCGTAACCCATGGGCACACCAAAACGCTGCGAGTTGCCAACGGCCACATCGGCGCCCCATTCACCCGGCGGCGTGAGCAGCGTGAGCGCGAGCAGGTCAGTCGCCACGGTCACGAGCGCATTCACCGCGTGCGCACGTTCGCAGGCCGCGCGGTAGTCGTGCACGGCGCCATCGGTGGCAGGATACTGGAACAGCACGCCAAACACCGACGGCGCAAACTCTTCCTGCAGCGCATCACCAATCACGACATCGACACCACGCGCTTCGGCGCGCGCTTGCACCACCGCGATCGTTTGCGGATGACAATCCTGGGCTATGAAGAACGTGTTACGGTTTGGTCCACCACGCACCGCGAGCGCCATCGCCATGGATTCGGCCGCCGCCGTGCCTTCATCGAGCAGCGAGGCGTTGGCAATGGGCAGTCCGGTGAGATCGGCCACCACTGTCTGAAAATTCAGCAGCGCTTCAAGACGCCCCTGCGCGATCTCGGCCTGATACGGTGTGTACGCCGTGTACCACGCCGGATTCTCCATGATGTTGCGCAGAATCACGGGCGGCGTGATGGTGCTGTAGTAGCCCATGCCCAGATACGAGCGCCAGATTTCATTCTTTGACGCAACACCGCGCAGGTTCGCGAGCACCTGAGCTTCGCTCTGCGCTTCGCTGATGGCGAGTGGCTTGCGCAGGCGGATGGCATCCGGCACCACGGCGTCAATAAACGCGTCGAGTGTGGGATAACCCACCGTGTCGAGCATCGTGCGTTGATCGGCCTCGGACGGACCGTTGTGGCGCGAAGCAAATTCCGCTGTGGAAAACCCGGGAGCCGTGCGAGTGCGCGTAGCCATGACCATCCTCAGAAACCGGAGCGGTGTCCGGTGAATACACGATACGTGGAGCCGGCTGTTGTCACGCCGGAGTTGACGGGCGCACCGCAGGTTGCCGGTTCGCCTGTGGACTAACGCTGGTAAGTTAATCGTCGTGCCGATGCTCCCGCGATCTCCCATCCGGCCGGCGGCCGTCGCCGAGCCGAATGCTCCGCCGCTCGCAGAATGGCCGGACGGTTGGCTGGTGCTGACGTCCGGGCCGCAGTCGGGCGCAGACAACATGGCGATGGATCTGGCGCTGCTCCGGCGTGCATCGGAGACAGGGCGCGCGGTGCTGCGGTTGTACGAGTGGCAGCACCCCACGGTGAGCTTCGGACGCAATGAACCGGTGGCCGGTATGTGGGACACCGAGGCGTTGCACTCCGCGGGATACGATGTAGTGCGCCGCCCGACGGGTGGACGCGCTCTCCTCCACGAGCGCGAGGTTACGTGGAGTGTCACGCTGCCGCTGCCGCGCGGTGTGCCGTGGCGGCAGATGTACGATGCAGTCAACACACGGCTGGTGACGGCACTCGCGAGACTCGGTGTGCCCGCTGCACTGCTGCCGGACAGCGACGCGAAACCGCAGTCGCCTGATGGGCCACTCTGTTTCGCGCTGCCTTCTGCGGGTGAAGTGATGGTGTTCGGCCGGAAGCTGGCCGGCAGTGCCGTGTGGCGCGCGGACGGTGGATATCTGCAGCATGGGTCGATTTTGCTTACCGATCGTCAGCACACACTCTCGTCGTTTCGGCGCGATCGGCTCGCAGAGCCCTCGCGCACTTCGCCAGCGTCGCCACGTGCTGTGCACGAACGATCAGCCGGCCTTGATGACTTTTTGCCAGACACGCCGCCCGCCGAGATGGCCCAACGCGTGCGCGACGCACTGCGGAAGGTCTGGCAGCACGACGCACGTGACATTCAGCCGCTGGAGCCGTCAGCAGAGGACATCGTCGCGCTCGATCTCGCGCACGCAGAACTCGCATCACAGCGCTGGCTCTGGCGTCGATGAGGATCGGCTGGCATCGTTACAGCCAGCGTCCCTGCCCCTGCCTCCCACTCCCTCCCATGTCCCTGCTCTCCACTCGGCAAACGATCACCGCGCTCACTCTTGCCACGGCACTCATGGCGTGCGACAAGGCCATCGTTCCGGCCGGCGAACCGCGTACCCATGGTGGGACGGTGGTCGTGGGCATCACGACCGAACCGGCATCACTGCTGCCGCCGCTCGTGGGCAGTGATCACGAGACGGCGATCAGCGAAGTGGTCTACGATCGCCTGGCGGACATTGGAGCGAAGCTCGAGACGGTGGGAGACGCCGGCTTCACGCCGCGGCTGGCGAGCGCCTGGACGTGGAGCGCCGACTCCATGTCGATCGCGTTCACACTCGACGAACGGGCGCGCTGGCATGATGGGGAGGCCGTAACGTCTGAGGATGTACGCACGACTTTCGCGCTCTACACCGATCCGCGTGTCGAATCGCGCAATGCTGCGCTGCTGAGCAACATCGATTCCGTGAGCACACCGGATGAGCGCACGGCCACGTTCTGGTTCAAGCGCCGCTACCCGCAACAGTTTTATGACGCGGCGTATCACCTGTTCATCATGCCGTCGCATCTGCTGCGCGACGCCGACCCCACGCAGCTCGCGTCGGTGCCGCTGGCTCGATCGCCGGTGGGCACGGGTCGCTTTCGCTTCAATCGCTGGACGCCTGGCCAGCGCATCGAGTTGGTGAGTGATACGGGGAACTTTCGTGGGCGGGCGTCGCTGGACCGGGTTGTCTTCACGCTCGCTCCCGACTTTGGCGCCGCCATTGTCACGCTGTTTACGGGTGAGCTGGATTTCTTCCTGCCGCTTCGCACGGAGAATATCGAGCAGGCCTCGCGCACATCGTCAGTGCGCGTGCTCGCGTATCCCACGCTGCGCTATCAGCAGATGACGCTGAATCAGCGGGATCCGCGTGATCGGTCGCGTGAACATCCGGTACTGGGTGATGTCGCCGTGCGACGCGCGTTGACCATGGCCGCCAACCGCGAGCGCATTGTGCGCACGGTGTTTGATTCGATTGGCCAGGTGGCGATCGGTCCCGCTACGCGCGTGTCATTGCCGGGCGACTCACTGCTGCGTCAGCTGCCGTTTGATGTGGCGGCCGCGCGGGCGCTGCTCGATTCTGCGGGGTGGGTGCCCACCGGTTCGGAAGGCGTGCGCGAGAAGGGGGGCGTCCGCTTGCGTGTTGAAGTACTCGTCCCGTCGATCAGCGTCACGCGTGACCGAATGGCCGTACTGCTGCAGGATCAACTGCGCGCGATTGGGGCCGAACTCGTCCTCCGGCGAATTGAAGTGAATGCGCTTATTGAGCGCATCGAAAGCGGCCGCTTCGACGCCTACATGGGCGGGTTCACTGCGTCGCCTGGTCATGTGGGGCTCCGACAGACATGGAGTACGCGCGGCATTGGCGACGAGGGGTTCAACTACGGCGGCTACAGCAGCGCGGTGTTTGATGCCAATGTGGATTCGGCGCTCACCAGCTTTGATCGCACGATCATGCAGCGCGCCCTGCTGCGTGCGGTGCAAACCATCATTGATGACGCACCGGCGATCTGGCTCGTGGAAGACGGCACGCCGGCCGGCATACATGTGCGCATTGATCCTGGCGTGATTCCCGTGAACGGCTGGTGGCACGGCCTGCCCGACTGGCGCATCCCACCCGCGCAGCGCATTGCGCGAGACCGCGTCGGAATCGATCCCGCGAACTGATCACCGCTCGCATGCCGGACGCGCAACGCAGCGGGGTGTCGCGGGCGATTCGTCGGGTGCTGCAAGGACTCGGTGTGGTCTGGGCAGCAGCCACACTCGCGTTTGTGCTGCTGCGTTTTGCGCCAGGTGACCAATACGCCACACGCGTTGACGGAGTTGTGTCCGCCGCAACGCGCGACGCCTGGCGCGCGCAGAGCGGTGCAGATGCAGCGATCACCACACAATACGTGCGCTACCTCGGCGACGTCGCACGCGGTGATCTGGGCTGGTCCACCCTGCAGCAGCGTCCCGTGAGCGCGGTGTTGCGTGATGCGTTGCCGAATACGCTGCTGCTCATGGGCGTCGCGCTGGCGACCAGTCTGGTGTTCGGCATGCTGCTTGGCGCGTGGCAGGGCACGCGTATTGGCAGCACGGGCGATCAGATCGCGTCCACAACTTCGCTGGTGTTGTACTCCATGCCCGAGTTCTGGCTGGCGCTGCTGTTGATGCAACTTTTTGCG
>JBGTOG010000263.1:0-14615 GCA_041742675.1 Gemmatimonadaceae bacterium
CCGCCACCGCCGATTGGCGGCACGTACATACCGCTGCCATCCCGCAGCAGTCGGAGAAACCGTGTATCCAGGTAGTTCGTCAGCTGCGGCGGCAACTTGCGCTTTTGCTCGGGCGTCAGCAGCGCAGTCACAACTTCTACCGTTTGCGTCAGCAGACCGAACTGTGCCCGTCGCGCACGCAGGTATCGATCATACGCTTCATCCATCTGATACTTCTCCGGAAGGCCCGCGAGGTATCGCGCCGCTGGCGTCCACAGTGAGTCGGTGCGGTACGCATAGCGCCGGTTCATCGATGCGATACTGTCTGCCTGCACCGATGTGAGTCGCAGCGAATCCTGCTGACGAATGATCTGCGTCATGGGGTTCATCACACTGCTCGCGCCAATCTGGCGAAACACCCGTTCGTCGAAGCGGTTGCCTGGCGTGGCTCTGCCGCTCGCAAGCTGCTGGCCCAGATTCTGCCGTTCCATAGTGGGACCCAGATCAATCCGCACCGACACCGTCATCGTGACAGGGGAACGCAGCGTAAGGAATTGTGGTCGCGTTTGCCCGAAGCGCTGGTTCACCTCGTAATTGTACGTCTGCGTCTCGGGATTGAATCCGCGCACATAAAACAGCGACTGATCGGGGAATGGGCTCTGTCCCCAACCTCTCAGGTTCTGCGAGCCGTTCAGTGCAAGATCCGCCGCGCCGAGCGGGTTCGAGAGCGCGAAGTTCACCGCCGCACGCTGCGGCATGCGGAAGCGTGCGCGATCGAGTGTGATGTTGAGTGACGCATTCGAACTCCACGGACCACGACAGCTATTGCGTTCGGCCACGCGCCCCACCTGGCGGTCCAGGCAGCGACGTGTTGCGCTCGGCAGGGTGCTGTACAGCTCCTGCAACCCGGCGCGCATTGCCGGGTCAGCCACGGTGTTCGGATCGTAGATGAAGGCGCGATCGTTGGAGTAGCCGTCGCCGTTGATATCACCGGCTACGGTGGGCGTGAAGGCATTGCCCGATCGGAACTGGCCGTTCCAATTCACGGTCACGTAATCAAAAAAGTTGTAGCGAATGTTGTACGTGAACTGATGCGGACCCATGGTGGCGACAGCCCACTCTCTGGTGAACGGGTCGCCGGCCGTGCTCTGGAAGCCCGGTACCTGTTCGCGCACATACGTGTGGGTGTACGCCGCGCTCCAACCCAGTCGCGAGAACGAGCGTTGAATAGGCGAGAGGCGAAAGCTGAGCTGCGCGGTTTGTGAACGCAGATCCGAGCGCACCTCGCTCACCCGATTGAACAGCGGTGACACGCGTGCGTCTCGTGCGGCAATGGCGCCGGTGAGCGGGTCAACGCTCGTTGGCGCCACAAAGACCGGACGACCACCCTCGCTTGCAAGGCCGAACTGCTGGTTCGCCAGGAAGTTCACATCGATCTGCTGCTGCTGATTCATGTTCACCGCAAATGTGCCCTCGGCGTTCAGCGAGAAGCGCGCGTCGAGGATCGGGCCCTGCCATGAGAGATTGGAGCGGATCGCGGTTTGCGGGCGGAAGCCGCTGGCAAACAGCACTACGTTCGGCGAGGGGTTGGCGAACACCGTGCCGCCAGTGCCATCGGCACAACGATCCGGCACAGCGTTTGGATTGCCATTGTACGTTGTCCAATCCGGCACAGGCGCCGCAGCACCGTTGCACACCAGCTGCTGAATACCTGAGGGCAGACCCGTCTGATCGAGCGCGCTGCCAACCTGTCCCGCCTGCGCACCATTGGTGAACACGCCAATACCGCCACGCACAATGGCGCGCGGCGCGACGAACGCTCCGCTGAAGGCCTGGATATCCTGCGTCTGTCCGAGGGTCCACGAGAATCCAATGCGTGGACTGAAGGCGAGCGGTGTGGGCAGACGATCATTCCGGCGGCCGAACACGGAATCCACGTTGGCATTGAAGTTCGGCGTGTTCAGATAGCGAATGTTCTCCACCCGGAGTCCGTACTGAATCTGCACGTTGGGTGTGCGGCGCCAGGAATCACCGATTGACAGTGCGCCCGTCACCTGACCGCTGTTGCGCTGCTGCGCCGTGAGTTGCCGTGTGAAGGACGCCGCGCGTCCGGCCTCAAAATCCTCAAGGGAGTTGAACGCGAAAGTGCCCAGCAGATTATTGGCGAGGTTCTGCTGCGCGCCGCTATAGCGCAACTCCGTGGTGAATTTCACGCGATGCTTGTTGGCATCATCAAACCACGAGAGCGTGTTCTGCAGCGTTGCGCCAACGGTGCGCGAGTCATTGAACAGCGACTGACTGCCACCGAATCCGAGATTCTGCACACCACTTGCGCCGCCGTCGAGCACCGAGTTCACGCGCACACGACCCAGTGGCAGCTCGAGGTACGGGTCGCCGTAGTTGCGGGCCATGTTCACACCCGCCGATGTCTCGCTCAGAATGAGTCCGAAGTACCGGTTTGTTCGGAGCTGAATACCGCCGCCCCAGTTGATGCGATCACCACTGCTGGCGGCCAGTTGCGTGGCACTGCCGCCAATGGGGCTCTGCCGACCGAAGTTGCCATTGAAGGCAATGCTGTACGCATCACCATTCACGGCATTCGGCGGCTGAATATCAATGCTCCCGAAAAAACTGCCATTGTCGTTGAACCGACTCTGACGATCGGGGCCGCTCAGGCGCGGAATGCCCTGGCTGTCGAGCAAGCCGAGGAAGCGAGTGACGGAATCAAGCGCCACGCCCGATGTCTGGAAGCCGAGCGCATTGGTATTGAGCAGGGTCTGGTTGACGCGTGAGTTGCGATCCAGCTGAAAGGACACGTTGTAGAACGCCTTGTTCAGCTTGATTGGGCCTGAAAGCAGTCCGCCCAGTGAGACGTTGGTAAACTCGGTCCCCAGGGCCTGCGCCGCGCGATCAGTCCACTGCAGCTGCGGCATGGCCGTCACCAGGCTCAGACCGCGACTGCGAAAGTTTGATCCGCCGCGAGACTGCACGTTGAAGTTGCCGCCACTGAAGCCGCCGCGAGATGGGTCGTACGGTGACGTGGTCAGCGAAGACGAGATGTTTGCATCACGTGGCAGGCCGTTGCCGCCGAAATCGAGACCGTTGAGCGTCATCGAGTTCTCATCAGCACCGAGTCCAAGTACGGAAAACCCGTCGGGCCCACCGTCGGCGCCTGGAATGAGCTGCACGCCAGGAAGTGACGCGGCCATGGCGGCGAGGTTGCCCTGCATGTCTGGCGTGATCGTGCCGGGATCGAGTCGTTGTTCGGTGCCGCTGATATCGGGCGTGACGGAGTTGTAACGATTTACGCGTTGCTGCACGGGCGCGGTGGAAACAATCGTGTCGAGCTGGATGGGCTGCATGCGAGTGTCCGCAATCAGCACGTCCTGATCCACGGTGCGCTTGATCTGAAACTGACGCGACGCAAAGCCAACCGCGGCAAAGTTCATGATGTAGTCGCCCTGTCCACCCGGAAACGCGAGCTGGAATGCACCACGAGCATCAGTGAATGTGTTGCGTTGCACATTGCCCGGCACGGAGGTTGCCGTGACGCGCACTCTGGTGATGGGCTGCCCATCGGTACTCGTGACCCGACCTCGAATGACATCGACTTGCGCTGACAGCTGCGCGGGGAACGCGCTCAGGCAAATCGCGAGCGCGACAAACAGTGCGGACAGGCGCATAAGACTGGGGCAACTCCCGTGGCGGGTAGGCGAGAGACAGCGCGCGGGACATCAGACACACACACCAACCGCGATCGTTTGCTGGTTGGTCACATCGATCAATGCGCGGTGTCAGCGATGGGAGCGACTCGCGAATCTCCAGCCGATGCGCGATGAGCGCAAGGGAACGCGCCGAGCTATTGAGCGACGGCGTGCTGTCGGTCACTCGTTGGCTGCGACGTTGGCTGCGACGTTGGCTGCGACGACATCTCTGATGATGGCGCAGGCAGGTCGGGCGCTGTCCACAGCAACGAAATCAGCACTGCCACGCTCACCGACCCGCACACCACCGCACTGGCTACGGCACACGCCGCCGCCCATTGCCCTGATCGATTGGTCCTCGAGGTGGTGATCATGTGCACTGTTGCCCTTGGTGTGTCGCGTTACTGAGCGACGCTGGCGGCTTTGCGTGGAGATGATATTTTCTCTGAGTCGCGACGGAATATGCGTCGCACGTTCAACGCCACGTCGACCCGTCAACCGTTTTTCAACACCATGCAAAACAACGGGTTACGCCTCATCACACTGGGTCGACTCGACCTGGTTGATGCTATCGGCGCCGCGGCCGATCCTTCGCTTTCCACCCGTCGGCGCAAACTCGCCCTGCTGGCCGTACTGGCCGTGCACCGCAGGCCGATTGCCCGGGATACGCTGCAGGAGTACTTCTGGGGCGACCAGCCAGAGGCCAAGGCACGTCATTCGCTCAGCGACGCGCTGTCGCATCTGCGTCGCGTACTCGGACGCGAGGCGATTGTCACCACTGCCGGCTCGGCCGCGCTGGCACCCGACGCGCCACTCAGCGTAGATGCGCTCGACTTTGTGGCCGCCGTGCAACGATCAGACGCGGCCGAAGCGATTGCGCTGTACGAAGGCGCGTTCCTCGACGGTCTGGGCAAAGGGACATCGGTCGCGTTCGAGCAGTGGCTGGATGGCGTGCGGGCGCAGTTCGACCAGCGATTCAGTGCCGCGTGTGAGCAGCGTTGTTCGCAACTGGCCGAGGCGAGCGAGTGGGATGCGTGTGTGGATGTGGCTACACGGTGGCAATCACGCGACCCGTCATCGGCCGGGGCCATGCACTTCCACCTACGTGCGATGGCGGCGCCCGGCACGCGTGATGCCGCACTGGCCGCCCTGCGAAGTTTTGAGCGCTATCGCGCGCGCCTGCACGACGAGTTCGGACTGCGACCCGATCAGGAGCTGGCAGACTTTGCGCAGACACTCGCCGATCGTGTTCGGGAGTCGGAAGCAGCACCAGGCATGACCGAAGAATTTTCGGTGCTGCTCCGCACCGGACCGCAGCGCGCCGTATCGGCGAGTCCCCCCTCCGTTGCTCCCGCCGAGGCTGCGGCAACGCTGGCTGCCTCACTCGATGCGGTGCCCGAAACACCAACCGTGAACGGGCCCACACCACGCGTTGCGTCCACATGGCGCCGGCGGCGCACGAGCGTCGCGGCGGTCGCCGCCGTTGTCGTGCTTTCGGTGGCGGGCATGTTTGTGCTCCGCCAGCGTGCGACCGCAACTGCGCTCCCCTCCACGCCACTGCTCGCGCTCACCGACATGCGACTCGTACGTGGCGACTCCACGCAGTTGTGGCTTACCGACGGTCTGATGCAACTCATCGCATCAGCGTTGTCACGCAGCGCCAATGTGGAAGTCGTCGCGCCAGGACGCGTGCGCGACGCAACGCTGCGCGCCGAGCTTGACCCCAATCGCCTTGATTTTGATGGTGCGCTGGTGATCGCGCGGTCGCTGGGCGCGGACATGCTCGTGCGCTCGGGACTGGTGCAGGGTGACACGTTGCTGCAGCTGGACCTGACCGTCTCCGACGCGCGTACGGGTGTGACGCGCGAAGTGATCATCGCCCAGGGCAGCGATCTCGTGACGCTTGCGTCAGCCGCCGCAGTGCGCCTGGCGGATGCCGCCGGCGGCAGTGTGCCCGGCCCTCGGGTGGCCGATCTGGAAACGCCAAGCGCGGAAGCCTACGAACGCTATATGCGTGCGCTCCGACTGATCGATGGCACCAGTCTGTACGGCGCAGCAACCGAGCTCGATGCGGCCATTGCCATTGACTCGGGTTTTGTGAGCGCCGTGATTGAGCGGCTCGGGATTGCCGCCGCGCATGATGAAGTCGACGTCGTGCAGCGACTCCATGTTACACTCGACAAGTATGCGCACCGCGCCAGTCCGTGGGTGCGCATCACGCGAGACGCAAACACTGCGAAACTCGCCGGTGATGTGCGCACCACGGTGCGTCTGCTCCACGAACTCGTGGACCGTTATCCGCGCGACCCACGCGCCTACGCGTTGCTCGCGGAGCAGTACGGCCACGGCGGAGACTTCGCACGTGCCGAATCCATTACACTGCAGCAGTTGGCGCTTGATTCGTTGGCAACCACCGTGGGTCGCGGACCGTGCGCCGCGTGTTCGGCGTACGGCGGACTGCGCATCTGGCGCACGTACGCTGGCAACCTCGCTGGCGCACGCGCGGCAGCGCAACGCCTCACCGAGTTGCAGCCGGAACTCCCTGGGGCATGGGTTGGCCTGTTCGAAGCAGCGACGTTGCTGGGATCGTACAACGAAGCTGATCGTGCGCTAGCCAGACTGCAGCAGATCGTTGGTCCGCTGGATGCGAATCTCCGCGGACTGAACATTCGCATGCAGATGGTTGCACGTCGATTCGAACGGGCGGACTCACTGCTCGCGCCCATGGAACGTGATCCTGATCGCACCACGCGCATCATCGCGCACGACGTTCGCGCAATCTATTGGCGCGAACTCGGCGACTACCAGCGGTCCAATGACGCGATGGATCGGTGGGATGCCGAAGGAGCCGATCCGTACCTCGCCTATATGGTGCGTGGCAACAACTTTGGTCGACTCGGTCGGTATGCGGACGCTGAACGCGAGTTTCGCACCATGCTTGCCCGCATCCCCGACGAACCACCCGGAGAAGCGGCGCGAATGCGCGCGTGGGTGACAGCGCTGCTTGCTGATGCCATCGCCCCCACTGGCGACACGGTGCGTCTGCTGCGACTCGCCGACTCGGTGGAGTATTGGAGCCGTCGTTCGTACTACGCGCGCGACGCCCGACTGCCACACCACATTCGTGGTCTCGTGGCCATGCAGGGTGAGCGCTGGACGGAAGCACGCGATCTCTTTGAACGGGCGCGTTGGGGCGCGCATGCGTACACGCGCACCAACGCGGAGCTGGCGCGCGTGTACGACAAGCTTGGAGACAAGACACGCGCCGAACAGGTCCGTCGTGACGCACTCGGTGCCAACCTTGATGCCATGGGGCGCTACGAACCGCGCACTACATTTCTCCGCGAACTCCGGCTGTCGGACCCCGCGGCGGCCGCAGCGATCAAGGCGGGAGTATCACTCCGCTGAGCGGGTGCCACTCCACAGTTTAGGTGCTACACACTGCCATGAGTGGCCCTCTCGCCTACACCGCAACCAGCGGCAACTTTGCGCGCGGATACTCCGCGGGAACACCGGCCATCGCATCGCCAGTAAACGCTTCGCCGTCCGGCGTCTCCAGCACAAACCCCGCATCTTCGATCATGCGCAGATCGTCCTGCGCCGTCTGCCCCTGCGTGGTGAGATAGTCACCAATAAAAATTGAGTTCGCGGCGTACAATCCGAGCGGTTGCAAACTGCGCAAATGCACTTCGCGACCACCGGAAATACGGATTTCCTGCGACGGAAGCAACAGCCGATACAGCACGAGAATGCGCAAGCACCGTCGCGGGTCAAGCTGACGCACATCGGCCAGTGGCGTCCCTTCCACCGGGATCAAAAAGTTCACCGGAACGGACTGCACGCCGATCTCGCGCAGGGACATCGCCAGATCAATCACATCGTCGTCCGTCTCGCCCATGCCAAGAATGCCACCCGAGCAGGTCTTTACCCCCGCTGCCTTCACCGCTTCCACGGTGGCGACACGATCATCGTACGTGTGCGTGGACACGATCTCACTGGTGAAGCGCGCCGATGCATTGAGATTGTGATTGATCGTTTCCACACCCGCGTCTTTGAGTCGTGCCACCTGCTCACCGTTCAGCAAGCCAAGACAGGCGCAGATCTTGAGATCATGCTTGTCACGCACCGCGCGCACGGCCTCAAGCACTTTGCCGAACACCCGCTCACCAGGCGCACGTCCGGAAATCACCATGCACAGCGTGCCCGCCTTGAGCTGCGCCGCGCGATCCGCCGCCTCCATGATGCGCTCTTGCGCCAGCATCGGATACTTCTCGATCTCGGCCGCCGAAATTGATGACTGCGAGCAGTAGCCACAGTCTTCCGGACACAAGCCGCTCTGCGCGTTGAGCAGGAAGTGCAGCCGCACACGGTTGCCCCAGTGGTGTCGACGCACTCGGTACGCCGCGGCCAGCTGATCGAGCAACGATTCGTCGGGCGCATTCAGCACGGCATGGGCGTCTTCCCGGCTGATCGTACCGCCAGCGAGTGCGATATCCGCCATCGTCTGCCAATCGGACGCGTTCATGGTGCGGGGGTGCGTCATGCCATCTCTCGGTGTGAAGTGAGCAACAGCTGTGCGAGCCCGGTACCCTCGGCCACTGCACACAGCGCATCAGGATCTTCCCAGCGGTCAACCCACGGGAAACGGATAAACGGGATCTCAGGCAGCAGTTCCCGCAGTGCATCGAAGTTTGTGGCTTCGGCCACGGACGCATCGCGACCCGTCAGCGACGTGAGTACCACGGCGCGTATGGGTAGCCCTGCCGTCTGCGCAGCGCGCACGGTGAGCAGCGTGTGGTTGATCACGCCCAGTCGATTGCCCGATACGATCAACAGATCGCAGTGCCAACGCGAGAACAGATCAGCGTAGGCAATCGTCCTGGTGATCGGAACCAGCAATCCTCCGGCCCCTTCCACCAGTACGAAGTCCCGATCGGTCGAAATCTGCGCAAAGGCGCGGTCGAGTTTGTCAAAATCGATCGTCACCCCGGCGCGCCGCGCGGCCACCAGCGGCGCGAGCGGTTCCACCAAGGAGATCGGCCGAATGAGATCGAGCGGATCATCAATGCCTGCCGCGCTTCGCAAGCGCTCGGCATCGGAGCGCATGGACGGCCCGTCTACACGTGTGCGTGCGAACACACCCGTTTCGAGTGGCTTCATGGTGCCCACACGCAACCCGCGCGCCCTGGCCAGTGCCAGCAGTGCACAGGACACGACGGTCTTTCCAATCTCGGTGTCCGTTCCGGTGACACCGAGCAGCACACGTTTCTCAGTCGACATCACCCACTCCCTCATACGTGGCGCGTTCTCCGTCAAGGAAACGTGCGATTACGTCATACACTTGCGCCAGTTCTCCCGTGGTGAGGCAGTAGGGAGGCAACACATACGCGACACTGCCGAGTGGGCGTAGCAGCACGCCCTCCTGAATCGCGAAGGACGCCAGCTCGCGCCCGACGTCGCTGAGATAACCCGGCGTGCCCGCGAGCTCTACTGCGCCGACCGTTCCGATCTGGCGCACGGCGCTCACCTTCGGGTGTCCCCGCAGCGCTGCCAGATGCTGCGCCTGTGCGACTTCGAGCGCGATGCGCGCATCCTCGGATGCGTCGTCGAGCAGCGCCAGGGAGGCGCGAGCGGCGGCGCAGGCAATCGGGTTGGCGGTGTACGAATGACCGTGAAAAAACGTCTTCGTCCGGTCACCCAGAAACGTGTCGAAAATTCGTTCGGTCGCGACCGTCGCACCCAGCGGCAGAAAGCCGCCCGTGATCCCCTTGGACAGACAGATCAGGTCGGGCGAGATGTCGGCCCGTTCACAGGCCCACAGCGGACCGGTACGGCCGAAGCCGGTGAGTACTTCGTCGGCAATGAGATGCACGCCGGCGGCTTCGGTGCGTTCACGTATGCCTTGCAGCACGTGCTCGTCCCACACGCGCATGCCACCAGCACCAAGCAGCAGCGGTTCCACGATCACGGCGGCCAGTTCCGCGCCACGTTCATCGAGCAGTGCATCGAGTGCCACCAGTGTATCGCCGACGCTCGGGTCCGGGAGACGCGCCACGTCGAAGAGCAACTGCTCATACGGCGTGGTGAAAATGCCGCGTCCGCTCGCTGACATCGCACCAAATGTGTCGCCGTGATACGCATTCTCGAGCGCGGCGATCAGACGTCGCGGCGTGCCTTGGTTCGCAAAGCTCTGCAGCGACATCTTGATCGCGACTTCGACGGCGGTTGACCCGTTGTCAGAAAGAAATACGCGCGACAGTCCAGGTGGCAGTCGCGCTACCAGCGCGGCGGATAGCTCAATGGCCGGCTCGTGCGTAAAACCCGCGAACATCACGTGATCAAGGCTGTGCGCCTGCTCGGCGATCGCACGTGCGATGTCCGGTTGACCGTGTCCATGTGTGGTAACCCACCACGATGACACCGCATCGAGAATTGGACGCCCGTTCGTTTCGTACAACCACGCACCGCTCGCCCGCCCGATCGGGATCGGCAACGACATGCCCTGGTGCTGTGTGTACGGATGCCAGACGTGCGCCTGATCAATCACGAGCAGCTGTTGTTCGCGCGCGGTGTACTCACGGCCATCAACCGATGCGCCGAGCACGGTGTCGACAGGCTCAGCGGCAATCTGTTCGGGCTCGATCACATCTTCCGGCTCATCAAACTGCTCGAACGACGCGTACTCATCGTCATCATCGAACCTCATAACGCCTCCGTTCCGAGCGCGTCCAGCAGGTTCGCTGCCAGCGCATCAATGAGCTCACGCGGATGCATCGCACTCACCGAAATACGAAGCCGTGACGTTCCGACAGGAACGGTGGGCGGACGGACACCGCCGATCAGAAATCCACGTCGACGCATGTGGGCTGCGATCCGCATGGTGCGTCCCGGATCGCCGATGTGTATCGGGACGATATGTCCGTCGTGCAGTCCCGTGATCGCGCGTCCGCCCTGCTGCAATCGCTGACGCAATCTGGCGGCGCGTTCGTGCACGGTCGTACGCCGCCACACTTCCGTCTGCGCAATTCGCAGCGCCTCCAGCGTGGCAGCCGCCATCGCCGGCGGTGTGCCGGTGGTAAACACAAACGAACGTGCGCGATTGAGCAGCAATTCAATCAGCACCTGCGAACCCGCGACGTAGGCACCCGTTGTGCCCAGCGCCTTGCCGAGCGTACCCACCACCACATCGATGTGGCCGAGCACGGCGCACTGTTCCAGCGCACCGCGTCCGGTGGCGCCCATGACACCCGTGCCATGGGCATCATCAACGTACGTCCAGGCGCCGAACTCACGTGCCAATGGCACGAGTTTGTCGAGCGGAAACAGATCGCCGTCCATGGAAAACACGCCTTCGGTCACGATCAGCGCGCGGCGAAACTGGCCGCGATCGGCGATCAGCATGTCTCGCAGCGCATCGAGATCGGCGTGCGGAAAAATCCGTGTCGTAGCGCGCGACAATCGGCAGCCATCCACCAGCGAGGCGTGATTCAGGGCATCGCTGTAGATCACGTCATTGGTATCGGCCAGCGCGGGAATGGCGCCCGTGTTCACCATATAGCCGCTGGGAAAAAGCAGCGCGCGCTCGCACTGCTTGAAGCTCGCCAGCTCGCGTTCCAACGATTCGTGAATGGGATGATTGCCGGAGATCAGACGCGCAGCACCCGCCCCCGTTCCCTCGGATTCGAGCACTGCGGCCGCCGCGCGGGCCAGCCGAGGATCAGCGGCCAACCCGAGGTAATCGTTTGATGCAAAGTCAGCGACGCGCTCGCCATCGATCAGGACGGTGCCAGCCCGACGATGCCGGACGGCCTTGAGGGAGCGGCGCAACCCGGCGTCGGCCAGTTGTTGCAGCTCCGTGCGCAGGGCGTCGTCGAGCGGTTGGTGGGTGAAGGGTTCGGCATCGGACATCGCCTCAAGCTAATGCGCGATGCGTCAGCGAGGAGGAACGTTTGCGACGCCGGGCCTGCTACCAACCGGCATTGGGTACGCGCAGAATTACCAAGGTCATCAACCCGGTATCCTCATCCGTTTCGCCGTACACAACGCGTCCGTCGCGCAAGAACGCGAGTGGTGCACCGCGTCCCGCGATCGTGCCCAGCAACTCACCCTGCGCCGAAATCACATCAACACGCTGTTCGTCCTGCCAAGCTTCGAAGCGCTCGGCCCACACGGTGCCATCGGGTGCGACGGCCACGCGGCGCAGCGCCGGTACCGACGGAGCCATGCCGATCGCGGTCGCCGCTTCAGAGGTCGGGATCTTGCAGGATCCATTGCCAAACCGGATCTCCAAGCCGCCACTCAGCTCGCGCTCTAGCAGATCAACAGTTGTCGGTCTTGCTGGCAGTGCACGCGTAAGCACGCGGGTGAGTCGAGTACCGTTGTATGTCTCCACGCGCCACTCTGCACCACGCTGCACCACCCAGCCGCCGGAGGGGGCAATGGCTACCGTCATCGTGGGCGAAAAGTACGGCTCCATGCCCATCATGCGCACGGGACAGCTCTCGAACGCCACGTTTGCGGTGACATGATTGGTCAGTGATGCGAGCACGCTCGTGTCCGGCCCTGCAGCGACCACCAGCGATCTGAACACCGAATCATTCTTCTGGAGGCGACGATGAAAGAGCAGGGACTCGCCGCTCGGAATCACCGGTGCTCCCGGCGAGCCGGCAGAATCGCGCGGCGGTGAAACGGGCGATAGAATCGCGCCGTTTGCATCAAACCGAAGCAGTGCATTCTTCGCAAAATCGTACACACCAACAGAACCGTCGGCTGACACAACGAGTCCGTCGCCATATTCAAACTCCCCCGGGCCACCACCACGCCGTCCGAAGCGAGCGAGCGGTGTGCCGAGATCATCAAACGCCACGATCTGCGCATCATCAGCGGCAAGCACATACAAACGATCCACGCCGTTGCTCGCGACCGCGCCCGGTGCAAAGGAACCAAACGCGCCAAGTCCGGAATCGGCTGGCTCAATGCGCAGCACTTCCTGCAGCGAGTCCGGGAAGGCGCGCTCGGTGGCCGGTATGGCAACCAACTCCACCCCCGCGGAGTCAATCCGCGTCGACCGATTGGCACTATCCGATGCGTCTTGTGAATCGGCGCATGAGGAGGATGTCAGGGCAAGCGCACTCACGGCTCCCGCGAGCAGGACTCGGCGATGGCGAACGAACGGGCGAGAGAATGTTGGATAGGTCATGATGAGTGCGACACAAGCGCGGCCCAATCTGTTGCCTGTACCGCGCTATCGCACCACAAACGTCAACGTCGCGCTCGTGGGATGTGCGCTGCATTCACCAGTGAATGTGCCGAGCTTGGGCAACGTGTATTCCACCGATTCGCCGGCGCCTGCGGAGAACAACCCAAGTCGGTGCGGAATGCTGTCTTGGTTTACAATGCGCACGCGCGGCCGCCCGCCCGCAGCAACAAAAATCGTTTCGGGCAGGGCGTGTACCTGCCAAAAGCGTTGATGCACCTCCGCCATGCCGCCTGGTGGAATTCGAATGTCCACCGCGGGGCGTGGCCATGAGCCGATGGCGGCCACTGCGGTGATCAGAATCACCGCGAAAATCTGCGCAAACAAACGCACGTGACCCATGTCAGCGCAGCATGCGTTTCAAGTCCGCAATCATGGCATCCACACCGCTGTTGAACGCGTACATGGTGCGCAGCTTTCCCGTGTCGTCAAGAAGAAAACTTTGGGACGCGTGGGCCATCTGGTAGTCGTCTTCCGTGAGACCTGGCGTTTCGTAGGAGGCCACTGTAAATGCGCTTTGCATGTTGGCGAGTGTCGCGCTATCTCCCGACACGCCCACAAATGCTTCGTCGAACTGCCGCGCGTACGCCTCAGCGACCGAGGCCGAATCACGCTGCGGGTCGATCGAGACGAAGACCCAGCGCACGCGATCGCCGTCGTCTCCCAGGGCACGTTTGGCGCGCGACCACTCGGCGAGTGTCACCGGACACACGTCGGGACAGTTCGTGAAACCAAAGAAAATGAATGTCGGACGACCGGGCTCAGGCGCGGTGCTGTACGTACTGCCGTCCGCGCGCGCAAAAGAAAACGCCGGAATTTCACGGTACGGATCCATGGCGATGCCTTGCCATTCCGGTTCACCGCAGGCCGAGAGCAGTGCCGCCGCAATCAGAGCGGCGGACGCGATCAGACCGCGCACGCCTCACACAGTCCGTAAAGCACGACCTCATGGCGCTCGAGCGTGAAGCCCGGAGGCGTGAGTTCGTTGAGTGGACCCGGGCAGCCATGAATTTCAAAGACTCGCGCGCAGGTACGGCAGCGGAAGTGATGGTGGTGATCCTGTCCGGCCACTTCGTAACGCGGCGGTTCACCGGGCAACTCCACGGGAGTCAGCCAGTCGGTTTCGACGAGCGATGCAATGGTGCGATACACGGTGGCGATGCCCAGACCGCGCACGTGATCGCGTCCCGCTTCGAGCACCTCGGACGGGCCAAGGGGGCGGCCTGCATCCTCAAACACGCGACGGATCGCGTCGCGCTGTCGTGTTCGACGTTCCATTCTCAATAATACTCAGGCGTACTCATGCGGCGAAGCGGCGCTGTGACATTCACACGCGATTTCTCGTGTCTGCTGCACACGCTGGCCTGTGTGTGCGCACGCTGCTTGATTGATGGCCGTGACTTCATCTGCTGATCCGCTCCCTGTTGTGCCCGTGAAGTGGCCGCGGGTGCTCATTGCCATGGCTGCTGCACTGGCTGTCTCCCATCTGCTCGACCCATGGGCATGGGAGCAGTTGCGCTATCCGCGCGTGAACGAGCGCGAATGGGGGCGATTGCTGCGCTCCGTGGGCTACGTGCCGACCTGGATGTTTGGTGCGATGGCGCTGTGGCTCCACTCGCGACCTGCCGCTGGCCAGCGCCCCACTGGCCGCGGCTGGCGCGCCACCGTGCTGCTGC
>JBGTOG010000322.1:0-12625 GCA_041742675.1 Gemmatimonadaceae bacterium
GCGCCTGCGTGAC
This sequence comes from Gemmatimonadaceae bacterium, assembly GCA_041742675.1. Taxonomy (GTDB): domain Bacteria; phylum Gemmatimonadota; class Gemmatimonadetes; order Gemmatimonadales; family Gemmatimonadaceae; genus JAABRT01. The sequence continues at coordinate 14 of JBGTOG010000322.1, forward strand.
CGGTGCCACCGCCGGCGGCTCGTTCTGCGCCACGTCCTGTAACGCCGGTTCAGTGGAGTCCTGACCAGCCAGCGCAAGATCGCGACCCAGCGCGTCATCGCCCGTGAGTGCATCATCGGCATTACCGCCGCCACAGGCCGCAAGCGCAACCAGCGCCATCGCGCCAATCACTGTCCGGGTGCTACGCTGCATTCGCATATATTCACGCATTGCTGGTTCCTCCATCGATGTGATATCGAGACATGGTATCCAGGCAACGCCTCTTCCGATCGCCGGAAGCATCAGGCCGCCTGATTCTCGCAATCTATTCTACACGACAGGCGTGTCTTCCGTGCCCACGCGCGTCGCCCTGCGACGCCTGCTCCCCTATCTGCGCCCGTATCGGCGCGGCCTTTTGCTCGGCCTGGCCTTCGTGGTGATCGCTTCGGCCGCCGCCAACGCCATTCCGACGCTGCTGCGGCGTGCGATCGATACCATGGGAGCGACATCGAAAGATGGTGACCTGTGGCCCATTGCCGCCGTGATGCTCATCACCGCCGCGTTCGCCGGCGTGTTTCGCTTCGGGATGCGCGAGTTACTCAACGGCATCAGCCGCCGCGTGGAAACAGATCTGCGCCGCGATGTTTTCGCGAGTCTCTTGCTGCTTGATGCACCATGGTACGGACGCATGCGCACGGGCGACATCATGGCGAGGCTCACCAACGATGTGCAGGCGGTGCGCATGGCCACCGGACCGGCCATCATGTATTTCGTCAACACGATCTTCGGTGCGCTCTTTGCACTCATCATGATGGCGCGCATCAATGCGCCGCTGACCGTCGCCGCGCTGCTGCCCATGATCGGTTTGCCGTTTTTGATGATCAAACTCGGGCGGGCCGTGCATGTGCGCTTCGAGTCCGTGCAGGAGCAGTTCAGCACACTCACCACTCGGGCGCAGGAGAATCTCTCCGGTGTGCGGATTGTGCGCGCGTATCAGCAGGAGGCCGCTGAGATTGCGCGATTTGCCGACGCCGGCGAGGAGTATCTGCAGCGCAACATGCGGCTCGCCCGCCTGAACGGCATCATGAATCCCGGCTTTGCATTGCTCGCCGGACTCGGTGCCGCCATCACACTTGGCTACGGTGGACAGCTGCTGATCGATGGTGCGCTCACAGTGGGCGGCTTCGTCGCGTTTGGCATCTACCTCGCCATGCTGACCTGGCCACTGATTGCGCTCGGCTGGACGATCAACCTTTTCCAGCGCGGTGCCGCGTCGATGGGACGCGTGATGCAGATCCTCGATGCGGGGCCGGATCGTGTGCACGACACCGGCACGTCGGTACTGCCCGAGGCGACGGCCGGTCGCACGCTGGAGTTCAGGAACGTGTGGTTTGCGTATCCGTCAGAGGGTGATGCGGGCCGTGGTGAAGTGACCGCTGACGCGGTCGGGGGTGCAGCCGGCACTGATTCGGCTGGTGACAATCGCAAGGCGGCGAACGTCGGTGACGACACCCGATGGGCGCTCCGCGATGTCTCATTCACTGTGCACGCAGGCAGCACTGTCGCAATCGTTGGTGCCACCGGCAGCGGCAAGAGCGCACTGCTCGACCTGGTCCCACGATTGTACGCGCCACAGCGCGGCGAGATTCTTCTGGACGGTGTGCCGATTGCCTCGCTGACGCTTGCCGCGCTGCGCCGTGAAATCGGCTACGTACCGCAGGAGACGCTGCTCTTCTCCGAGACGATCGGGACGAACGTCGCCTACGGTATCAGTGATGCGACGCCACGCGGCGCACTGCAGCGGGATGTCACCGGCACCGCCAGTCAGACGGTGGGCGAGATCACCACGCACACCGCGGAACACGCCGTGCCGCGTGGTGATGATGTGCTCCCCGAAGTCATCGAAGCCACACAGGTCGCGCAACTGGCCGATACCGTCTCCGCGTTGCCACAGGGGTTCGGCACGCCGCTCGGTGAACGCGGGATCAATCTGAGCGGCGGACAAAAACAGCGCACTGCGCTCGCCCGCGCTCTCGCCCGCGGTCCACGGCTGGTGCTGCTGGACGACGCGCTCTCGGCCGTGGACACGCAGACGGAGGCGGCGATCCTGCGTGGCCTGCGAGGTGCGCTGGCCGAGCGCACGGCGATCATTGCTTCGCATCGTGTGAGTGCGGTGCGCGATGCAGACTGGATTATTGTGCTCGACGAGGGCGCCGTGGTTGAGCAGGGCAAGCATGACGAGCTGATGTCGCGCGATGGACGCTACGCGCAGCTCTTGCGGCGGCAGCAACTCCTGGAGCAGGTGGAGGCGGCGTGAGCTGACGTTTCGCGGGCGCCAGGTCTCACGCAACCACCGAGAGATCCAGTCCGCACCCGGGCGACGTAGGAGCAGAGAGTCGCACACAGAACGTGTGCACCTGATCCTGTACACCGTCCGGAGGAGTTCATGTCTGATCGGCCCACCTTAGTGCTCGGTGATGGCGGAATCCTTACCTCGCTGCGCACCCGCCGCGAAATGTTCAAAATGATGGCCATGGGCGGCGTTGCTGTCCTGCTGCCGTCAATGCTCACCGGCTGTTCCGATGACAATATGGTTGGTCCGGAAGGACCTGGAACAGGTGGACCGCTCACCATCGATTTCGCGCGCGGTGACATCGCGATTCTGCAGTTCGCCTACGCGCTCGAGCAGCTCGAAGCGGATTTCTACATTCGCGTGGTGAACAGCTTTGGCGGCGCCGGCCTGAGTCAGGCCGAGCAGTCCATCATGGTGGATCTGCGCAATCACGAAGTGCTGCACCGCGAGCTTTTCAAGGCCGCCCTCGGCAGCGCCAATGGATTTACGATCAATCCCACCTATCCTGGCGTCAACTTCAACAGCCGTCAATCCATTCTGGAAGCCGCCCGCACCTTCGAAGATCTCGGTGTGGCGGCCTACAACGGCGCCGCCCAGTACATCAGCAACGCCGATACGCTCACGCTGGCCGGCAAGATTGTCTCGGTCGAAGCGCGACACGCCTCGGCGATTCGCGATCTGCTGATGCCGAATACCACCGCTTTTGCGCCAAACGCATTTGACGATGTGTTCAGCCCGGGCAAGGTGGGCGCTGCGGCGCAGGGTTTTGTGACGGAAGAACTGATTCTCGCGAACGCTCCGGCGACGTTCGTGCAGGGTCCCAACAACAACGGCTGAGGAAATACCTATGCAACAGTCCACTACACTCGAAGTGCTGCAGTTTGCGCTGCTGCTCGAATATCTGGAAGCCGATTTCTACGAACGCGGCATGGGGGCAACGGGTCTGATCCCCACCGCCGACCGTGCGGTGTTCGGCCTGATCGCAGAGCACGAAGCCATCCATGTCAACGTGCTGCGGTCACTCATCACCGGTGCCGGCGCCACGCCGATTGCCAAACCGGAGTTCGATTACACCGCGGGAGGCGCGCTGGCCGGTTTCAACTTTCTGCCCGCGCAGTACGAGACGTTCAAGGCGTTGGCCATGGCGTTCGAAGATACGGGCGTCCGCGCCTACAAGGGTCAGGCGGCACGGCTGATCAACGACAAGGCCGCGCTGACCGCAGCCCTGTCGATTCACTCGGTGGAGGCGCGTCACGCGGCGCAGGTACGACGCATGCGCGGGAAGAAAGGATGGATCGTGGGCAACAGCCGCGAAGACCTCCCCGCGTTCACGCAGGGCATCTACGACGGCGAAGACCTTACCACGCAGGGCGGCGTCTCTGTGCCTGGTCTCCCGATGGCGGCCATGTTCGGTGGTGCAGCGGCGGCAATGGAAGCGTTCGACGAACCGCTCACGCTACAGCAGGTGACCGCGATCGTGACACCGTTCCTCGCGTAAATCTCTTCAAAAACAGCAACTGCATTTACCACAGAGGGCCCAGAGGACACAGAGGAACTGCAAATAGTTTACAAGCGATTTTTGACAACGGCACCGGCTTGGCAGTTGCTGTTCAACAAAAAAAAACCGCATCAAGTGCGCACCATCGTTCGCAACTTGAAGCGCCGCATGCACCAACTGCTGTTCTCTGCGTCCTCTGCGCTCTCTGTGGTTCACTCTGTTGCTGTTGCTTGCTGTCGCTTTTGCTTTTTGAAAAACCAACAACGCGCTTTTATTTCCGCTCCGTGCTCTCTGTGTGAACTACACACGCTCACGCAGAAAGTCCGGAGTAAACGCATCAAGATACCCGGCAAGCACCACAAACCAGTTCGTCAGCATCAGCACACCCACAATGATCAGCAGGACTCCCGAGATCCGATTCACGACTCCCATGTGCTTGCGAAACCGTTTGAACGCGGCAAGAAACCGTTCAATGGCCACTGCACTGAGCAAGAACGGAACGGCGAGGCCGAGCGAATAGGTCGCAAGCAGCGTTGCTCCGCGCGCCATCTCGCCGGTGGTACTGGCGTAGGTAAGGATCGCCCCGATGATGGGCCCGAGGCACGGCGTCCATCCTGCACCAAAGGCGATGCCCACGAGTACGGTGCCCAGATAACCGAGCGGCTTGTCAGACAAGTGAACGCGTGTGTCCCTGGCCATCGCGCCGAAGTTGAGCACGCCGAGCATATAGAGACCGAAGATGATGATCAGCACGCCGCCTATGCGAGTAATCCAGTCACGGTAGCCGAGCAGCATCGCACCGAGCGCGGTCGCCGTCAATCCGAGCGCCACGAAGATCATCGTGAAGCCAAGAATGAATAGCAGCGCGTGCACAACCGTCGTGCGCCGTGAGCGCGTGACGTCTTCGAAACCCATCCCGGTGATGAAGGTGATGTAACTTGGGATGAGTGGCAGCACGCACGGCGAGAGAAAACTCAGCAAGCCCGCCGTGAAGGCGATGGCCAGTCCGACAGTCGGTTCCATAATAGACGTGAACTAGCGCGACGCGCTGGTTGCAGATGGTTGGTCGGTCGTGCGCTCACCACGCCGGCAGGCACCGCAGGTGCCTTGAATAACCAGCCGGTGCTGCGCGCGTGCGAAATCATGCGCCTCGGCGATGATCGTGGTCATGCGCTCCAATCGCTCGTCGCGAAACTCCTGCACCGCGCCGCACGAGGTGCAGAGGAGGTGTTCATGTTGCGGCACATCACGCGCTGCTTCAAACCTGCGAAAGCCTTCCCCGAAATCGCGTTCCACCACCAGTCCGCTGCGCACGAGCAGATCAAGCGTGCGATACACGGTTGCCGTGCCCGCCTTCTCTCCACGATGGGCGAGCACATGCTGCAGCTCGTCGACGGACAGATGGTCGGCCGAGCCAATGACGATCTCGGCGATCACAAGTCGCTGTGCGGTGACGGGCAGATTTTGCGCACGCAGAAAGGAGCGGAACGCATCACGCCCCTGCTGCGCCGTACGCGCTGTGCCAACGGCTGGTGATGCACTCATTCCGACGGCGCGGGTGGCTCGACGCTCGTGGTGGGTGGCTCGTCACTCATGGTGAGTGGCTCGGCACTCGTGGTGACTGGCTCGGCACTCACAGGGAGCGCTACGTCGAGTCGCAGCACGTGCACCAGGGCCGCCGCGTCGTAGCGCACGGGCTCGTCAAGATCACCGCTGCGACGCTGCACGCCGCGCACCACGGTCTCCACCGTGATCAGTGGCGCATCAGCCTCAGCCACGCACTCAAACTCCCAACGGCCGCGGTCCGGCCCTTTCACCACCAAACGATAGCGCGCGGTGTATACCGTGTGACGGGACTCCGGAGCGGACGGCTGGTTATCGAGCCAGACGGCAATCACCGCGACACCCGTCTCATACACACCCTGACGAAGCGGCGTGAACAAATGCAGCTCGCCAAGACGTTCTACTGAAACATCGTCGACGATGGCGCGCAGAAATCGTTCGGAGGTCTCGGTGACCGGGCGGCGATTATCGGCCGCGGTGGTCGGGGCGGTCATCGCGCGCTCGCAGGCGCACTGCACGCAGTCAGAGGAAGCATGGCGCCGTCAGCGCGCGCGCGGAAACGAAATACGATGGTACCCAAGGCCGCCGCAGCGGCCACCAGAAGCAGAGTCATCATTGCAAGATCGCCTGTGCGTCGTGTCCCGAACAAGCGGAGACCGGCTCGCATTTGCCTAAGTACTGAGATTTTACTGAAAATCCACGGAGTCCCGCATGTCCGTCACCCGTTTCGCTTCGCTTCTCGTACTGCCTGCGCTCTTGCTCGCCGCGCAGCCCTTTGACAGCACCGCCACCGATCCGCGCCCGCATGTGATCGACAAGGCGCACAGTCAGATCAACTTCCTCGCGGATTCCCGCTTGCTCAGCGCCCGCGGTCACTTCGCCGAGTGGGACGCAACGATCGCACTTGACCCAACCAATCTCGCCGCGTCGTCCGTCACGATCAGCATCACTGCCGCCAGCATTGATACACGCTCCGAGCGCCGTGACAAACATCTTCGCACCGATGACTTCTTTGATGTGGAGACGCACCCCAAGATCACTTTTGTCAGCACGGCGGTTCGCCCCATGGCAGAGGGGCAGCTTGAGATTGCAGGTGATCTGACGGTTCGTGGCACCACAAAGCGCGTGGTGCTGCCAGCCGAGATGGTGTTCTATGACGCCGGCCTCGGGCGATTTCGCGGCGAGTTCGTGATCAATCGCAAGGATTACGGAGTGAGCTACGACTCGAGGCTTAATCCAATCAAGGATGATGTGACAGTGCAGTGGGATTTTGCGGTGCAGGATCCTGAGAAAAAATGACCTGGGTAGGATAGAGATCCGCAGGGCACCGGAGGGCCACCTGCGTACCTGCTGCCTCGACCACCCGGGCTGTTGCAGTCCTGACTCGTCTTTGCGGCTACGAAGTGCCCTGAGGCTTTCCGGCTATTCGGCCGACTTTATTTCGTACGACGAACCGAACACCCACGGTGCCCTGAGGATCTTCCAACTCAACGAGTCCTACCCGTCACCGCAATCGCCCTCGCCGCCTGTTGCAGCACCTCACACGGCTGCACCAGCGACACCCGAAACTTCCCTCGCCCTGCATCGCCAAACGCCAGCCCCGGCGTCACCACCACGCCGTGCGTATCCATGCAGTGCTCCACCCACGCCCAGTCTTCGTATCCATCCGGCAAATCCAGCCAGAGGTACATGGCCGCGCGCGGCGGTGTGATTTCCCAGCCACTCTCCGCAAACGCACTGATCAGTGCATCACGCCGCGCCTTGTACTCGGCGACAATGGGTCGCACGATCGTACGGTAATTGGCAAACGCCGCGCGCGCCGCGTGCTGTGGCAGCGTTGCCGCCCCGTAGCCCGTGTTGCTGCGGTACGCATCAAGCGCGTTGATTGTATCGCGGTTGCCCACCACAAAGCCCACGCGAAATCCGGCCATGTTGAAGGACTTTGACGTCGAGTGCAGCTCGACGGTGCAATCCATTGCCCCCGCAACCTGCAGCGCGCTTGGTGGCTGATACCCGTCAAACGCGAGCTCCGCGTATGCGAGATCGCTCACCAGCAGCACACTGTGTGCGCGCGCAAATTCAACCAGGCGCTCCATCTCGCTGAGCGCGACGGTGGTCGTGGTCGGATTGCACGGATAGTTGACGATGAGCACACGGGCTCGCGCGATCAGCGCAGGATCAACCGCCTCGAGATTGAGCGTACCATCGGCAGCGAACGGCACCAGCACCGGTTCAGCAAGTGCCAGCTGCGTGGCCCGTACGTACACCGGGTAATAGATCTCGGGTACCAGCACGACATCGCCCGGCTCGCAGATGGCCAGGATAATCTCAGCCAGCCCTTCCTTGCTCCCAGCCACCGCCATGTACTCATCGTCCGGGTTCGTCTCGACACCGAATCGATCCTGCAGGTAGTCGGCGGCCGCGCGCAAAAACTCCGGATGTCCGCGAAACGGCGGGTATCCGTTCAGGTCGGTGCGATGCGTTGCTTCCCGAATGGCATCCAGCACGATGTCGGGTACCGGCTGGTCCGGGCTGCCGATGCCCAGGTCCACCAGCGTTCGGCCCGCGGCGCGGTGTGCGCGCTTGCGTGCGTCGAGTTCCCAGAAAACATACTTCGGAATACTGCGAATGACGCGCGTGGGCTGCACGCGCAAGTTCAGGGCGGCTATCGGCATTACTGAAAGATAGCCACCCCGAAGGTGCGGGTGTGAAGGGCGCTAGTCGTCACTGCAAGCGGGGGCAGCGCTACCCGTGTTTGCGTGCCGGGGTCGCTAGCCGTTTTCCCGTGCAGGGGCCGGAAAGCGCAGCAGCGCGCCAATGCCGTCACCCTCGGCGTCGAGCGTGCGCGCCGCCTCACCGTCTACATGCTCCACAAGCCCACCCTGCATGAGCGTGCCGGACACAACAGACTCGACTTCACCCGGATGCAGTGCCCACGCACGTTGTGTCAGCAGCAACTCTTCCACGGCACCAAGCTCGATTGCCGAACGTGTGGTCTCGAATCCCACAGTGGCGCGCGGGTTCTGCTTGGCATGCGCACGCTCCACCAGTTCTGACACCAGACGCTGCTCACGCGCGTGCCTGAGACGCGCGGCGCCATCCTGTACCGCCTCGCGAATCTCCGCGATCGTGGCTTTGCTTCCCATGCCGGGATACACCAGCGTACGCTCGGCCGCCGCCTTGGGGAGCGCGCTCAGCAGTCGCGGGACCACATCCTTGGCGCCACCAAGCACAATCCAGCCGTTGTTGCCAGCGTAGTGTACCGCGCGGTCGCACGAGTCGTTGATCAGGCGATGCAGCTGCGCCTCATGCACACGACGCACATCGTCCGCGGTGGACGAACCGCGACCATTGCGGTGACCGGCAGAATCGCCAGTCGAGCGATGGCGATCCGGCGCATCCTCATCGCGCGCTTCACGAATGACAACCGCTTCGAGTCGCGTGAGGGAACCGGTGTGCCAGCGATAGAGACGCGCCTCGCGACTGCCACTGATCACGGCGATCACCGGACGCTCGTTCTCGAGAGCACGCACGTAGGGCGCAACGCGCGCACCACGTGACCAGAAGGCAATGGTTGGCATCGGCGTGGACACCGCCTCGGCGAAGCGCACCTGATCCGGCGTAATGAAGGCGACGAAGCCCGGCGCACCAATCGCACCGTCGATACGCGACAGGGCCTGCTCGAGTCGCGTCGTGCACACGAGGAAGGGCTGACGTTCCAACGGCGGTACTCCGCTGCGCACCGCATCGAGTGCGTTCTGCAGTTCGGTGCGCCAGCGGTTGCGCATGGCCGGATCGCTGACACGACCGTCGATGTACACGGAGAGGGTGACCATATCGTGCGTCTCTCGCACGAGGTTCACAAGGGCATCTGATCCCAGCATGCGTGCTCCTGTGTTGAAAGGAACCCGCTCATACCCCAGACGGCGGTGCAAAGTGCCGAACTCAGCTGGCTACAGCAGGGCAACCGGATCGCGATCCACGATTAGCCGGACCCCTGTCTCGGCGTTTGCTGGCGCGCGCTCTGCGACGTAGCGCGACAGGCGCGTGAGCAGACCGCTGCGTGGTGTGCGCAGAAAGAAGTGCCAACGCCAGCGATCCTTGATGCGATGAATCGGACACGGCGCGGGCCCCACGACCTCCACATCGCGAATGCCCTTGCGGCGCAGCAGCGCGCGCGTCCAGTCGGCGGTCGCGACGGCGTGACCCGCGGTGACCGCTTCATCCTGTCCGCTGATAATGACATTCGATAACCGGACAAACGGCGGATAGGCGGGTGCCCGTCGGGCCGCCAGTTCGGCGGCCACGAAGCGATGCACATCGTGCGCCACCGCGCATTGCACCGCGTGGTGACCCGGTCGACGCGTTTGCACAATCACTTCGCCGGCCTTCTGCCCGCGCCCCGCACGTCCCGCGACCTGACTGAGCAGCTGAAAGGTGCGTTCCGCCGCGCGAAAATCCGGCAGGTGCAGTCCGACATCAGCGTCGATCACTCCAACCAGCGTCACCTCGGGAAAATCGAGTCCCTTGGCGATCATCTGCGTACCGAGCAGGATGTCCACCTCGCGGCGACCAACGCGATCGAGAATGTTTGCGTGCGCCCACTTGCCGGTAGTGGTGTCCACATCCATACGCGCAATACGTGCATCGGGAAACGCATCGGTCACAATGCGTTCTACCTGCTGCGTACCAAGCCCACGTCGGGTGAGAGCGGGGCCGTTGCACGCGCCGCATCTCGCGCGCACAGGCTCACGATGCTGACAGTAGTGACACACCAGCGACTCGGGGACGCGATGATACGTGAGCGCGATCGAACAGCTCGGACAGGTGGCAACATCACCACAGTCGCGACATTCAAGGAAGGACGAGAAGCCGCGACGATTCAGCAGCAACACGATCTGTTCATCACGCGAGAGTCGCTCACGCATCGCGTCCACGAGCGGCGGCGACAGTACACCCAGCGTTTCGTCAAAGGGAGCATTGGGCGGCCGATTGGCCACACCCACTCGCATCACCTCACGCAGGTCTACCACACGCACTTCGGGGAGCAACGCCCCAGTGGCCCGCAGTGGCAGGCTGAGACGCGCAATCTGACCGCGGTCGGCACGTTCCCACGTTTCCAGTGATGGTGTGGCCGAGCCAAGTACCACGACAGCGCCCTCGGCGCGTGCACGCACGATCGCCGCTTCACGCGCGTGATAGCGCGGCGTTTCAGCTTGTTTGTAGCTGGCATCGTGTTCTTCGTCCACAATGATCACGCCCACATTGGTGAGCGGAGCAAAGAGCGCTGACCGTGCGCCGATGGCGATACGCCGCGAGCCATCGTGCAGGGCGCGCCAGGCATCGGTGCGCTCTCCGTCGCTCAGCGCGGAGTGCAGTACCGCCACATCATCGCCAAACGCGCCACGAAACCGATCAACGGCTTGCGGTGTGAGTGCGATCTCGGGCACCAGCACAATGGCGGTTCTTCCCTGCTCCAGCACAATCCGCCGCAGCACCTCGATATACACCAGCGTTTTTCCACTGCCGGTGATGCCGTGCAACAGGAACGCCGCGCCAGGCGCACCGGCAACGATCGCCTGCACGGCGGCAGCCTGCGCATCGGTGGGCGTCGCGGGGGGAAGGACCTGCGCGCGGCGCGCAAACGGATCGCGCATCACGGCCGTGCGTTCAATGGCGATCAGCCCCTTCTTGACCAGCGCGTCAAGCACCGCCGGCGAGCAGTTGGACTGCTGCAGCAACGATGACACCTCGGCCGCGCCCCCACGTGACTCGAGCAACTCATACAGCACGCGTTGTTTGGGGGCGCGCGCAAAGTGGGTCTCGCGTTCGAGCAGTGACTCGAGCGCCTGCTGTATCCGCACCGAACGCACCGTGCGTTCAGCAGGTGTGGGCGTACTGGCACTGGTGAGCGCGGTCGGTAGCATGGCTCGCACGGTGAGTCCGAGCGGTGCGGCGTAATACTCCGCGATCCAACTCGCCGTGTGCAGCAGCGGCGCGGGCAGCGCCGGTGGTTCATCGGGAAGCTGCAAAACCGCTTTCAGTTTGACACCCTCAGGTGCTGACACCTCGCCTATGACGATTCCCACCATCTGGCGCGCCCGAAACGGCACGACCACGCGCTGTCCAGCACGCGGCGTTGGCATGCCATCGGGCACCAGGTACGTGAAGGTGCGAAACAGCGGCACGGGCAGTGCCACTGCGACGCACCGCATGGAGGTCGCGATCGGGTGCTCAGCGACGGCGCGTGACGCCGAGTCCCGGGGCATCGTTCATCACGATGGTGCCAAGTGCATCTGGCGTCGCAATGCCAGGCCCATCGAACGGGTCGTGCGCCAGAAGCGCCGCGCCATCGAGATCGACGAAGTCGAGCAAAGACGCGAAGTGCGCCGCCGCCGCAATACCGAGCGTGCTTTCAATCATGCAGCCGCACATGACCTGCATATCGTGCGCGCGTGCGGCCGCGATGATGCGATGCGCTTCACGGAGTGAACCGCACTTCATGAGCTTGAGGTTCACGCCATCCACCGCACCGGCGAGTTTCGCGACATCCGTGGCGACAATGCACGATTCGTCCGCAAACAGCGGCATGGGGCAGCGCTCGCGGATGAAACGCAGACCGTTCACATCGTGCGGCGGTAGCGGCTGCTCGAGCATTTCAACATTGTGTTCCGCAAGCGCATCGAACATGCCAAGCGTTTGTTTCACGGTCCACGCGGCGTTCGCATCCACACGAAGCACGGCGTGGGGAGCTTCCTCGCGCACGACACGCAGGATCTCCCGGTCGCGATCGGAGCCAAGTTTGATCTTGAGCACGGGATAGCCGGCGGCGTCGCGTACGCGTGAGCGCAACGTGGCTTCGTCCGGAGCAATCGCAATCGTAAACGAGGATGGCGGCGCCTTGGCTGGCGAGAGTCCCCACAGCTTCCACAGCGGCACGCCCAGCCGCTTGCCGAGCAGGTCATGCAATGCGGCACTTACGGCGACCTTGGCCGCAGCGTTCCAACGCAACGTACTGTCGAGTTCTCGTTCGATCGCGTCAATGGACCAACCGTCGGCACGTTCAAGGATCGGCGTGAAGCGCTCCAGTGCGGCGGTGACGCTGCCGCTGGTCTCACCGTAGAAGCGACTGGGCGCCGCTTCTCCCCATCCTTCCACACCGTCATTGTCACGCAGGCGCACCCACACGAGCGACCAGGACGCCGTACCACCGCGCGCG
>JBGTOG010000324.1:0-4231 GCA_041742675.1 Gemmatimonadaceae bacterium
TATCGCGGCGCCGGATTCCGCGTCGCACTCGATGATGTCGGCAGTGGCTACTCGTCGCTCAACCTGATTCACCTGCTCCGCCCTGACGTGCTCAAACTCGACATGGAGCTCGTGCGCGGCGTGGACACGGATCCGTACAAGGCGCGTATCGCTGCGAACCTGCTGAATGTGGCGACGTCATTGGGTATCGATGCACTGGCCGAAGGCATCGAGACGCCGGGAGAACTCGCGTGGGTGCGTGAGCACGGCGCGAAGTACGTGCAGGGCTACCTGATTGCGAAGCCAGATGCGCGGCCGCGCACCTCGATTGCTACGGACGGCGATAGCGCGTGAGCATGCGCAAACCATCTTCGTCCGCTGATGTGACGTAGAGGTATTGCTCCGACACCGCAAGCAAGCGCGTGCCGGCTGGCAAGTCATACGTATCGACGCGTTCGCCTGCTGCGCTGATCACATCCCACCGCTCGCGCTGCAATGCGTACGGTCCAGCCACCGGAATCCAGAGCTGCGTTCCGTCGGTGAGCACACGAGTGTACTCGTCGGCAATCACTGGTGGCAGCACGTCGGGCTTCAGCGGCGCGTTGATCGTGATGGTCGACGCGGATCCATCCGCCGTCATCATGGATCCACCACGCAGGAGACGCTCAAAGTTCGCGCTGGCCGTATCCACGTACTGTTGCCAGACGTCTGCGGTGATCTCGTAGCGAGAAGAGTCGAGCGGCTGGGCAACGGTGATCGATCCGTCCAGCGCGTAGCGCGTGATGGCATACGACGATTCGTCAACGACCGCGACGCTGCCGTCGGCGAGCACGGCCCATGCTGATCTGGCTTCCACTGCGCCGAGCGGGAGATCGAACTCCAGGCCGATCGCGTTTGCACGCGGCATCGTTCTGACGATGGCTGGCCAGACGCTCGTCACCGAATCCGAACGTTGCAATGCCAGATCGTAACGCACGATGGTGCGCGGAATGAGGGAATCCGGGATCGGTTCGAGCGCGGCAGGAACGCGCGGACGCTCCCCGTACACATTGCCGAACGCGTCCGTCGCCACCGGCTGCGGTAGCCACTCCGAAACCTGTTCGGGATGTGTTGGCGGAGCGAAGTTCCTCGGGTCCAGCCTCACGCTGCGAACAGGTGTTCCGTTTGGAGCCATAACGGAAATACGTGACAGCGATCCCGCGCTGGCGACGGCGATGGAATCTCCGGGCAAGCGCATAACGGCCGATGGATCGCGAAACTCTCCGGGGCCATCGCCTGTCCGGCCAAACGCCGCGCGATCACCTGTGGTGAAATCAACCACCCAGAGCTCGCGGTGCGCGCGATCGTTGATCACAGCGCGTCCATCGGTGAGTTCCACCAGATCTCGCGGCGCGGAGAAGCCCTCGGTGATTGTGCCTGCGAGCTCGCCAGGCGTGGTGCGAATGGCACGCGTCGCCTCGCCTGCTGTTGCCGCACCCTCGTCGCCATTCGAGCACGCGACGAGGGTGGCCGCGAGCACCAGCGCGACTGTTCGCGCGACGCGGCCAAGCAACACCTTACCCCGCCCCGACCGCCGCCTTCGGTTCCGTGTACTTCGCCGCCGCAACCAGATAGTCGCGATTCATGCGTTTGATCACATCGATCGAGATTTCCTTCGGACACGCCTCCTGACATTCACCCGCGAGCGTGCAATGTCCGAAGCCCTCCAGGTCCATCTGCTCCACCATGGCCAGCGCGCGACGATCACGCTCCGGCTGTCCCTGCGGCAGTAGCCCCAGATGCGCGATCTTTGCACCGGTAAAGAGCGACGCGGATGCATTCGGACACGCGGCCACGCACGCGCCGCACCCGATGCATGCTGCAGCGTCCATTGACTCTTCCACCACATCTTTGCCGATCAGGATCTCATTGGCATCCCGCGCACCGCCCGTGTTGATGGACACATAGCCACCCGCCTGAATGATGCGATCGAACGCACTGCGATCAACCACCAGGTCCTTGACCATGGGGAACGCCTTCGCACGCCACGGCTCGATCCAGATGGAATCGCCGTCCTTGAACGCGCGCATGTGCAGCTGGCACGTCGCAGCGCCTCGCCACGGACCGTGCGCAACGCCGTTGATCATGAGTGAGCACGAACCGCAGATGCCCTCACGACAATCATGCGCGAACTCGATCGGCTCCTTGCCGTCCATGGCGAGCTTCTCGTTGAGCACGTCAAGCATTTCAAGAAACGACATGTCGGCTTCGACACCATCAAGTGCATGCGTTTCGAGCTTGCCGGCGGCCGCGGGGCCGTTCTGTCGCCATACGTGCAGTGTGAGTCGCATTACTTGTAGCTCCGGGTGGCCATCTTCACATTCTCATAGACAAGCGGCTCTTTGTGCAGTCGTTGCGGCTGGCCGTCGCCGACCCACTCCCACGCGGCGACATAGGCGAACTCATCGTCATTGCGCTTGGCCTCACCGCCTTCCTGATACTCCACGCGGAAGTGTCCACCGCACGACTCTTCCCGGTGCAGCGCATCCCGGCACATGAGCTCACCCAACTCGAGATAGTCAGCCACTCGTCCCGCTTTTTCGAGCGACTGATTCAGCGTCGCGCCGCTGCCCGGCACATTCACGTTCTGCCAGAACTCTTCCCGCAGTTTCGGAATGTCCACGAGCGCTTCCGTGAGGCCTTCGCGTGTGCGCGCCATGCCGCACTTGTCCCACATGATCTTGCCGAGCTGCTTGTGGAACGAGTCCACCGTGCGCTTGCCCTTGATGCCAAGCAAGCGATTCGACTGGGCCTTGACGGAGTTCACCGCGTCGACGAATGCAGGGTGCGTGTCTACATCCACCTTCTCGGGCTTCACGCCCGCGAGATAGTTGCCAATCGTGTACGGCAGCACAAAGTACCCGTCGGCCAGCCCCTGCATGAGCGACGACGCACCGAGGCGATTGGCGCCATGATCGGAAAAGTTGGCTTCACCAATCACGTGCAATCCCGGCACGGTGCTCATGAGATTGTAGTCCACCCAGGTACCGCCCATGGTGTAGTGCACGGCCGGGTAGATGCGCATCGGGCGCTGATACGGATTTTCGTCCGTGATGCGCTGGTACATGTCAAACAGATTGCCGTAGCGCTCCGCAATGGTCTGCTGACCAAGACGCTTGATCGCATCCGCGAAATCGAGATAGACTCCAAGGCCACCGGGCCCAACGCCACGCCCGTCATCGCACGCTTCCTTGGCGGCACGCGACGCAATGTCGCGCGGTGCGAGATTGCCAAAGCTTGGATACTTGCGCTCAAGAAAGTAGTCGCGCTCGGCTTCCGGGATCTGCGCGGCCGAACGGTTGTCGCCCTGCGTCTTTGGCACCCACACGCGTCCATCGTTGCGCAGTGACTCCGACATGAGCGTGAGCTTGGACTGATGATCGCCGCTGACCGGAATGCACGTGGGATGAATCTGCGTGTAGCAGGGATTCGCAAAGGCTGCGCCCTTCTTGTGCGCGCGCCACGCTGCCGTGACGTTGGCGTACATGGCATTGGTGCTCAGGAAAAACACATTGCCATACCCGCCCGTGGCCAGCACCACGGCGTCCGCCGCATGCGCGGTAACATTCCCACTGACCAGATGGCGCACCACGATGCCGCGTGCACGCCCGTCGGCCACCACCACGTCCAGCATCTCCGACTGCGTGTGCATCTTCACATTGCCAAGCGCAATCTGACGTTCGAGCGCCTGGTACGCGCCGAGCAACAGCTGCTGCCCGGTCTGTCCGCGCGCATAAAATGTACGCGACACCTGCGCCCCACCGAACGAACGATTGGCAAGCAGCCCGCCGTACTCGCGCGCGAACGGTACACCTTGCGCCACGCACTGGTCGATGATGTTCACTGACACCTGCGCCAGGCGATACACATTGGCCTCGCGCGCGCGGAAGTCTCCGCCTTTCACCGTATCATAGAACAGGCGCTGAATCGAATCGCCATCGTTCTGATAGTTCTTGGCCGCGTTGATCCCGCCCTGGGCGGCAATCGAGTGCGCGCGGCGCGGCGAATCGTGAAACACAAAGCACGACACGTTGTAGCCGAGTTCGGCCATGGTGGCGGCAGCACTCGCACCCGCAAGTCCGGCGCCCACCACAATCACTTCGTATTTCCGCTTGTTCGACGGGTTAACGAGCTTCATGTCAAAGCGGTACTTGTCCCACTTCTCGTCAATCGGTCCGGCGGGGATGTGGCTATTGAGTTCGATCATATCAGT
>JBGTOG010000348.1:0-1761 GCA_041742675.1 Gemmatimonadaceae bacterium
GCTGAACAGCAGGACGGGCGCGGGTGTGTTGGACTGGGGACGGTAAACGCGAATCGGGAGTGTGCGCGAGCGCTTGGCGTCGACAACATCCAGATCAATCGGCGCACGAACCGCGTTGGCAGGTTTCCGCATGGGATCGTATGAGCTCGTGCTCTGGGCGGAGAGCGTCGACGCAATCAGCAGTAGCGTCGCGAGCGACCCGACGCGAAGGGTGGTGGCGCGGGCGATTGAGTGTAGCAGCACGGATCACGCTCCGTTGTCAGCAGACAGCTGTGGGACCGAAAACACGTGCTATCAGACGAGAGTGGGTAGAGACGCGTTAATGCCCTGGCGCCACCGCACGACGCCCACGCGTCGTTACATGAGCCGTGCAAGGAACTCCGCCGCCCGCCACTCGGCGTAGTACTCGCTGCGCCACGGCGTGCGTCCGCTGATGAAGCCGACATGGCCACCTTTGGACGGAAACTCGGTCGTGATCAGGGCATTGTCACGCACGCGCTGTGCGATGTCGTCGAGGACATCCGGTGGAAGGAACGGATCGTCCACTGCGCTCAACAGCAGCAAGGGATGTTGTGCGCCTGCAACGACGGGGGCAGAGCTGGCGCGTGCGTAGTAGTCTGCCGCGCTGTCGAAGTTGTGCAGCGGCGCCGTGAACAGATCATCGAACTCCCAGAGCGTGCGCGCGTCTTGCACGGTTGCAAGCGGTGCAAGTTCCGGATGGCGTGAAATCTTGGCCAGCGCTTTTGGAATCAGCGTGCGCAAAAAGGTTCGTTCGTACACAACACCAAAGCCTCGCCCGATCCACCGTGAGGCCCGCGCCAGATCAAAGGGCACCGACACCGCAACCGCGCCGCGCACCACCTCGGGGACGTGCACGAACTGTTCGCCCATGAGCTTGCACAACACATTACCGCCGAGCGACACACCAATCACACCAAGCGGAGCCGTTGATTCCTCCGCCAGCCGCTGCATTACATGCAGCGCATCAGTTGTTTCTCCGGAGTGGTACGACCTGGGCAGGCGATTGGGAGTTGGTCCGCACGTGCGAAAGAG
Source organism: Gemmatimonadaceae bacterium (assembly GCA_041742675.1). Taxonomy (GTDB): domain Bacteria; phylum Gemmatimonadota; class Gemmatimonadetes; order Gemmatimonadales; family Gemmatimonadaceae; genus JAABRT01. The sequence continues at coordinate 1,054 of JBGTOG010000348.1, forward strand.
TAGCAGGTCCATGCCCCATCCACGCTGCGCCGCTTCGCGGAAGAGACCACGCGCGTAGTGGGAATGCAGTCCGCCCTCGAGTCCGTGCAGGAGCAGCAGTCGCGGCGTGCTGGCGGGATCACCGCGTGGCGCGAGGCGGGCGATTTCCACGAAGTCACCGTCGGGAGTGTCCCACTGTTCGATGCGAACGGGCGGCAGCGTCTCGCGGCGAACCAGACGGCCCCAGATGGTGGCACTGTGTGGTCCAAGCCACCAGGCCGGAGCGTACCGCGTGGCAGGCGCTGTCACCAGCGAATGCTGAGAACGGGGATGTGCTGAACAATCGGCGCGGTGAATGACGCGTGCGGTCCCTCGAATGCTGGAGTGCGCTGAGCCGGACTCGCCTGCTGCATGGCAAGGGCCGTAACGAGGGGTGTGAGCGAGAGCTGGACGCGCTCGTTCCACGCGTTCAGGCGTGCATCGTTGATCGTACCGCTCCGCGTGTGAGTGCCCGCGTTCCTGTGCAGCTGACGGCCCGCCTCGCCGAGTGATGATGTCTGCATGACCCCTCGCATGGGGCCTGCATCTGGAGACGGAGAGAGCAAGCGATCGGCGGCCACCAGGCCAAGCGCCGCGCCGCCGGTCACGAGACCCGTGGAGAGATGTCGATTTCCATCGACCATGATGGCGACGCCCCCGCCCATCAGCGCGCCAGCCACTGCGCCGAGC
>JBGTOG010000349.1:0-1763 GCA_041742675.1 Gemmatimonadaceae bacterium
GCTGAACAGCAGGACGGGCGCGGGTGTGTTGGACTGGGGACGGTAAACGCGAATCGGGAGTGTGCGCGAGCGCTTGGCGTCGACAACATCCAGATCAATCGGCGCACGAACCGCGTTGGCAGGTTTCCGCATGGGATCGTACGGTGTTGTACTCTGGGCGGAGAGTGTCGACGCAATGAGCAGCAGCACGAGCGATCCGGCGCGACGCGTCGAGGTGCGAGCGATTAAGTGTAGCAGCACGGGTCACGCTCCGTTCTCAGCGGACAGATGGGGCCGGACACGATCAGCAACGTGTTGCCTGGTAAACGGTCCGGCCACGGTAGACGCGAATAGCTCACATGTGTTGCTACAAGGCATGCCAGTGTATGACACACGTTGCAACAGACGATCCAGAGAAGACACGCGTCAATGCCGCGCCACATCTGCACGGCGCCAGCGGGTCGTTACATGAGCGCCGAGAGAAACTCCGCCGCCCGCCACTCGGCGTAGTACTCGCTACGCCAGGGCGCACGTCCGCTGATGAAGCCGACATGACCACCCTTGGACGGAAACTCGGTCGTGATCAGGGCATTGTCACTCACGCGCTGTGCGATATCGTCGAGGACATCTGGTGGAAGGAACGGATCATCCACCGCGCTCAGCAAGAGCAAAGGCTGTTGTGCGCCTGCGACCACGGGGGCAGAGCTGGCGCGCGCGTAGTAGTCGGCCGCGCTGTCGAAACTGTGCAGCGGCGCGGTGAACAGATCATCGAACTCCCACAGCGTGCGCGCGGACTGCACCGAGGCGAGCGGAGCGAGTTCCGAATGGCGCGAAATCTTGGCCAGCGCTTTGGGAATCAGGGTGCGCAAAAACGCCCGTTCGTACACGACACCAAAGCCTCGCCCGATCCACCGTGAAGCCCGTGCCAGATCAAACGGCACCGACACCGCAACCGCGCCGCGCACCACATCGGGGATGTGGTCATGTTGTTCGCCCAGCAACTTGCACAAGACATTGCCACCGAGCGATACACCAATCACACCGAGCGGCGCCGGTGATTCCGCCGCCAGCCGCCGCATCACATGCAGCGTGTCCGTTGTTTCGCCGGAGTGATACGACCGCGGCAGTCGGTTGGGCGTCGGTCCGCATGTGCGAAAGAGCAACAGGTCCATGCCCCATCCACGTTGTGCTGCCTCGCGAAAGAGACCGCGCGCGTAGTGGGAATGCAGGCCACCCTCGAGTCCGTGCAAGAGCAGCAATCGCGGGGTGACGGTCGGATCGCCGCGTGGTGCAAGGCGGGCGACTTCCACGAAATCGCCGTCGGGCGTGTCCCACTGTTCGACGCGAACGGGCGGCAGTGCCTCGCGTCGAACCAGGCGACCCCAGATCGTGGCACTGTGCGGTCCGAGCCACCAGGCCGGGGCGTATCGCGTCGCAGGCGCTCTCACCAGCGAATGCGGAGTACAGGGATGTGATTGACGACCGGCGCGGTGAATGCCGCATGCGGTCCCTCGAACGCCGGAGTGCGCTGGGCCGGATTTGCCTGCTGCATGGCAAGGGCCGTGACGAGGGGAGTGAGCGAGAGTTGCACGCGCTCGCCGAGTGAAGACGACTGCATGATGCCGCGCATGGGTCCTGCATCCGGAGACGGAGAGAGCAAGCGATCGGCGGCCACCAGGCCAAGCGCCGCGCCGCCGGTCACGAGACCCGTGGAGAGATGTCGATTTCCATCGACCATGATGGCGACGCCCCCGCCCATCAGCGCGCCAGCCACTGCGCCGAGC
>JBGTOG010000364.1:0-32933 GCA_041742675.1 Gemmatimonadaceae bacterium
GATCGTCAGCTGGCCGATTTGCTCGGCGACCCGCTCGTGCACATGGTCCGGAACGCTGTGGATCACGGTGTGGAAGGACCTGCCGAGCGCGAAGCGGCAGGGAAATCACGCACCGGTCATGTTCGTCTGCAGGCGTACCACGCGTCCGGCAACGTGGTCGTTGAGCTGGTCGACGACGGTCGCGGCTTGCACCGCGAAAAAATCGTCGCCAAGGCACTCGAAAAAGGATTGATCGAATCCGACAAGGGGATGACGGACAGCGATGTCTTCAACCTCATCTTCGCGCCCGGATTTTCCACGGCAGAAAAGGTGACCGACATTTCCGGTCGCGGTGTGGGCATGGATGTCGTGCGACGTAACCTGGAAGCGATCCGCGGACGCATCGACATCAGCTCCGCACCGGGCAAAGGTACGACGTTCGCCATTCGACTGCCGCTCACGCTGGCCGTCACCGATGGCATGCTCGTGCGCGTGGGAGACGAGCGCTTTGTTGTACCGACAACGCACATTCACATGAGCTTCCGCCCCGAACCTTCGATGCTCTCCACCGTTGTTGGCCGCGGTGAGCTGGTGCTGTTGCGCGGTGAGCTCATGCCCATTGCGCGACTGCACTCCCTGTTCGAAGTACCCAACGCGGTGCAGAGTCCGTTGGAGGGGCTGCTGATGATCGTAGGCGACGCCGAGCGTCGCACGGCATTGCTTGTGGATGAACTGCTTGGCCAGCAGCAAGTGGTGGCCAAGGCGCTCGGAGAAACGCTGGGCAAAGTGGCAGGCATCAGTGGCGGTGCGATTCTTGGCGACGGCCGTGTTGGGCTCATCCTCGACGTCGCCGAAACCGTAGCGCTCGCTCAGGGCCTCACGCCGGCGCACGCGCGGCATGGCGCCGAGCGCGCCCGCCATGCGGTCGCGGCATAGCGCTCTCCGCAGCCTCAACTTCGCGGCCAAACCGCCGATACCACAAGCTGGAACGCGTGAACATTGCGCGCCTACCTCACCTCGAACACTTGAGAGAACGCGATGTGTGCAGCCGCTTCGACGTCCACCACGCCAACCGACAGCCGCGCCGGCAAGTACCTGACATTCTTTCTGGGTGACGAGGAATACGGGCTCGAAATTCTCAAGGTGAGCGAGATCATTGGCATGCAGCCGATCACTCGTGTTCCACGTGTTCCCGCATTTATTCGCGGTGTGATCAATCTGCGCGGTAAAGTCATTCCGATCACAGACCTGCGCACGAGGTTTGAGATGACGGCCAATGAAGGACGTGATGCCTGCATCATCGTGGTGCAGATGCGCGGCGTGCAGACCGGCGTGGTCGTGGATCGCGTGAGCGAGGTGGTGGCCATCGTTGATGCCGACGTCGAAGATGCACCAAGCTTTGGCGCCGGCATTCGCACGGAGTTTCTGCTCGGCATCGGGAAGACGGGCGGTCGGGTGAAGCTGCTGGTGGATATCGACAAAGTGTTGGAGCCGTCGGAGCAGGCCGGGCTCGAAGCGGCAGCAAGCAGCGTCAGCACCGACTGATTGACCCGCCACACCGAGCCGAGCACACGTATGGCAGGACTCACAGCGTTCGCCGCACTAGCCGGAGAAGCGACGCTTACGAACGCGCACTTCGAACGCATCACCACCATGCTGCACACGCACTGCGGCATTCGCATGCGTGCGGGCAAGGAAGGACTGGTTCGCGCCCGGTTGGCGAAACGATTGCGCGCGGTCGGCGTGGCGGATTTCGACGCGTACCTGGCACTTGTTGAGCGCGAACCAGGCCGACGAGAGTTCGCGGAGATGGTCGATGCGCTGACCACCAACAAGACGAGCTTTTTCCGCGAGGCCGCGCACTTTGATTATCTGCAGGATGTAGTCCTGCTGTCCTCACAGGAGCCGCTCCGCTTGTGGAGCGCCGGCTGCTCGTCTGGCGAAGAGCCGTATACGCTCGCGATGCTGATTCACGAAACGCTGCCGCTGGCGTCGGCGCTTCGGGCCAGAGTGCTGGCCACGGACATCAGCCATCGCGTGCTCGCTACCGCCAAAGCAGGTATCTATTCTGCCGACGCCCTCGCCGACGTGCCGCATCCTTTGCTGCAGAAATACTGGCGCCCATCGGTGAACGACGAACAGCTCGTCGCGCAGCCCGCGCTTCGTGACCTGATTCAATTTGGCCGGCTCAATCTTATGGAGCCTTGGCCAATGCGCGGTCCCTTCGACGCGATTTTTTGCCGCAACGTCATGATTTATTTCGATAAGGCCACGCAGCAGGAACTCGTGCAGCGCTACTGGGCACTGCTGCGGCCTGGCGGCCACCTGTTCGTCGGGCATTCGGAGAGCCTGACGGGACTGACGCATCATTTCCGCTATGTGCAGCCGGCTGTGTATGTCCGCTAACGCAGCGACCGCACCGGTTATCGAGCCCAGCGCTCCTCCAGCGCACGCAGTGGTGGGCGTTGCTGACATGAAGGTGTCCAATCGGGCTGGCGCTCGCCTGGTCACGTACGCGTTGGGTAGCTGCCTCGGTATTTCCGTACACGATCCAGTGGCCGGCGTGGGCGGCCTGCTGCATGTGATGCTACCAACCGGCACGATCGATCCGGCGAAGATGCAGGCCAAACCCGCCATGTTCGTAGACTCCGGCGTGCCACTGCTGTTCAGGGAGTGCTACCGGCTTGGCGCGAAGAAGGAACGTATGGTAGTGAAAGTGGCCGGCGGTGCGCATGCGGGCGACAGCGAAGAAGGCGACCGTTTTCAGATTGGCAAACGCAACATGGTGGCCCTTCAGGAGCTGCTGCGGAAGAACGGCGTGCTCGTGCACGCGCATGACACGGGTGGTGTGCAAACCTCCCGGACCATGTGGCTCGACGTGCGATCTGGAGCGGTCACGCTCAAGAGCAATGGCGTTGAGTCCTCGCTTTGACCAACACGCTCATGGCTTGCAATGTGCTCCTTGTCAACGACAGCGCGGTCGCCGAGCTGTTCGTATTCACCGGTCACGAGCTGTTGCCTGACCGCCCGTTGGTGGCCGGCGTCGCGTGAGCGAACGGTTGCCGGGGCTGACGTCGCGATCCAGTGTGATCCGCGTACTCGTGGTGGATGATTCCGCGCTCGTGCGGCGCATCCTCAGCGAAGCTCTCGACCGTCATCCGGATATCGAAGTGGTTGGCACCGCCAACGACCCGTTCGTCGCGCGCGAGCGCATCGTGGCTCTGCGCCCCGATGTGGTCACGCTGGACGTCGAAATGCCGCGTATGGATGGCTTGTCGTTCCTGGCGAAACTCATGCGACACTTTCCACTGCCGGTGATTGTAGTGAGCTCCGTCACGCCACAGCACTCCGATGCGGCGTTGCGCGCATTGGCGCTGGGTGCCGTAGATGTCATCGCCAAGCCAGGTTCGTTGCAGGCTACGGCCGAGGTGACGGACGAGCTGGTCCGCGCGGTGCGCGTTGCCGCACGCGTGAAAGTCTCGCGGCTGGTGGAGCCGATCACCGTACCAACACGTGCACCCGCCATCGCGTCGATTGATTCCACGCACAAGGTGATTGGCATTGGTGCCAGCACCGGAGGGACGCAAGCAATCGAAACGGTGCTGCGACGCTTTCCTGTTGATGCGCCAGCAACCGTCATTGTGCAACACATGCCCGAGCACTTCACGGCGTCCTTCGCCAAGCGGCTTGATAGTGTGTGCGCAATGACTGTGCGTGAAGCGCGCGATGGCGATGTGCTGGCGCCCGGACTGGCATTTGTCGCGCCTGGCGGCAGGCATCTGGTCATTCAGGCAAGTGGCGCGCGTTGGGTTGCCCGCATCAAGGACGGGCCCAAGGTGCATCATCAGCGGCCAGCAGTTGACGTGACGTTTCAGAGTCTGGCGCGCTGTGCAGGGCGCAATGCGGTGGCGGCGTTGCTCACCGGCATGGGAGCAGATGGCGCAAAAGGATTGCTCGCGCTGCGCAACGCGGGCGCACACACCATCGCACAGGACGAAGACACCTCGGTGGTGTGGGGCATGCCGCGGGAAGCGGTAACGCTTGGCGCGGCGTGTGACGTGCTGCCGCTGGGCGATGTCGCGGACGGGCTGCTCCACGCCATTGGCCGTGAAGCCGCGTTAGTCTGAGAGTACCGGCAGGTAAAAGCGCGCCCTCGTGTGCGCGCCGTCGCGGCCCAGCGTCAGCTCGCCACCAAACGCCCACGCGGCGCACCGCGCCGTCGCCAGTCCAAAGCCGGCACCGCGAACCCCCGACTTGCTCGTGACGAATGGATCGAACATGTTCGCCGCAACTGCTTCCGGCACACCCGCACCGCTGTCACGCACTTCGATCACCGCCCACGAACCCGCATTGATCGGCACACCCGCGTCTACCACGGTGTCTTCGAGCTGCAGCACGTGTGTACTCACTTCGATAGTTGCACCCGTGGGTGATGCTTCGCGCGCATTTACAATCACCTCGTGCAACGCTTCACCGAGCACGGGTGCCGATCCCTTCACGGTGGTATCGACAGGATCGACGAGCGTAATCGGCCCCAGGCCTGCGTGCAACGCTTGTTCCACAATGTCCCGGACCAGTGCGGCCACGGAAAGTGGTCCTTGCTTTGCCGAGTGCGCCCGTCCAAACGACGACACGCGCTGCACGTACGAAACGGTCGTGTCGGCCGCCTGTGCGATCTCCGTGACATCCGCGCGGGTGGGATGATCGGAGGGCAGGTCGGAGAGCAGTAGCTCGGAGTACGTCCGAATGACCGTAAGAAAGTTGCTCAAATCATGGGCAACGCGCCGAGAGTACACCACCAGCGCTTCGGTGCGGCGGTGGGCTTCCTCCAACTGCAACGCGGCGCGCTCCAGTTCGGCGGTGCGGGTCATTTCATGGGGCTGCGATTGCACGGTGCGGCCAGACATTGGGGTATCCTGCACATCGAACGCATGCTGCCATATTCCGTCTTGTTCAGCGGTTTGTCCAGACAACAGGTCCATTTTCGCGTCAAAACGACGTGGAATGACTTATACTCGCTACATACACTGCCGTGCCCCGTTTCCCTCGGCTGAGCAGATCGCACAATACGAAAGCGGAATCACACCTGCGTGCGGTGGATGCGAAACTCGCCCGTGTAATTGAATCGCTCGGGCCGTGCACCATGCTGCCGTCGCGCAGTGGAACACACTTTGCGCATCTGGCACGCTCGATTGTCTATCAACAGCTCACTGGCAAGGCGGCCGCTACCATTCACGCGCGCGTCTGCGCAGCACTTGGTGATCGCATGACGCCGGAGAACCTTGTGGCGACGGATGATCCGGTGTTGCGCGGCGCGGGACTGTCGGCTGGCAAGCTGCGCGCATTGCGCGATCTGGGCGAACGGGTGCTCGATGGGCGACTCTTGTTGGACAGCGTTGTGACCATGCCGGATACGGATGTCGTGGACGCGTTGGTGCAGGTGCGCGGCATTGGTCCGTGGACCGCGCAGATGTTCCTCATGTTCCGCCTCGGCCGTCCGGATGTGCTGCCAGTGCTCGACCTGGGTGTGCGCAAAGGTGCGCAGCGAATTTATGGCCTCCGTGCGCTTCCCGATGCAGAGCGTCTCGAACGCATTGCAAACGCATGGCGACCGTGGCGCTCGGTAGCCAGTTGGTACTGCTGGCGTGTGATCGATGATGCAGGTGGTGTCTTGTGACCAACTGCACGACTACGGAACGTCGTCATCACGCACGCGTTCATCTCCTGTGACTACTCAACAGTTCGATCGGACGCTGCGGGTGCCCGTTCCCGTAAACACGCTATTCAGTTGGCATGAACGCGATCAGGCGTTTGAGCGGCTGGCTCCGCCGTGGCAGGATGTGCGTGTCATCAACCGCCAGGGCGGGATACGTGACGGCGCCACCGTCACACTTGAAGTGAGCACCATGGGCGTGCGCACACGCTGGCAGGTGCGGCATCGTGACTTCGTGCAAAACACGCAGTTCGTTGATGAAATGATGGGTGGGCCGTTTAGCTCGTGGGTGCACACGCACGCCTTTGCGGCGGAAGGCGATAGCAGCAGCCGCCTCAATGATTCCCTGGCGTACGCACTGCCCATGGGTGGTCTTGGCCATCTGGTCGCCGGCGGTTTTGTCCGCGAAACGCTGGAGCGCACGTTTCGCTACCGTCATGCGGTGCTGGCGCACGATCTGGCGCGCCACGCCGCGTTTTCCAACCGCCCGCGTCTGCGCATCGCCGTCACTGGCGCCAGCGGTTTTGTTGGTGAGGCGCTGTGTGCATTTCTCACAACGGGCGGCCATTCCGTGATACGCATCGGGCGCGGTGAGGTGCGGGCTGGTGCGACGGACGTGACGTGGGATCCCATGCGCGGCGAACTCGATGGCGCGGCGCTTGAAGGTGTTGATGCCGTGATTCATCTGGCCGGCGCACCAATCGCTGAGCGATGGACGGCGGAACATCGCGAAGCTATTCGCGAGAGTCGGGTGCGTGGTACATCGCTTATCGCGCGAACCATCGCCGGTTTGCAACGCAAGCCGAGCGTCCTGCTCTCGGGCAGCGCCATCGGTGTGTACGGCGCCAACCGTGGCGATACGTGGCTCGATGAATCCAGCGAATCCGGCGATGACTTTCTGGCCGAGGTGGCACGCGCCTGGGAAGACGCGACGACGCCTGCGTCTGAGGCAGGGATCCGCGTAGTGCACCTGCGCACGGGAATCGTGACCGGCGTGGCCGGCGGTGCGCTTGGGAAACAGTGGCCCTTGTTCCAGGCGGGTCTTGGTGGACCACTCGGCGATGGTACGCACTACATGAGTCCGATCGCGCTCGATGACGAGATCGGCGCAATTCACTACTGCATGATGGACCCGCGCATTCATGGGCCAGTAAACCTGGTGGCGCCAACCGCTGTGACCAACGCGGAGTATGCGAAACAGGTTGGACGGGCCATCGGTCGTCCGGCGATTCTGCCGGCACCGGTGTTTGCCATGGGATTGCTGTTCGGTCGAGATATGGTGGACGCGACCGCGTTGGCAAGTCAACGCGTCCGTCCTACCGTGTTGCAGGCGCACGGATTTCAGTGGGCGTGGCCAACGGTCGAGCAAATGGTCGCGTTTGAGACGGGTCGGGCTGACTACACGCCGACAGGCTGAAGCGCCGAGGACGTGACTGGAGCACTGCGTGTGGGCTGCTGACAGCGCTGCGCGTGCCACATTGCCCGAGCGTCGCGCGACCGTGGTAGTTTGCCAGCATGCTTGACGCCATCACCTCCTCGCACGCGCTCGCGATCGCGCTTTTTGGCGTTCTGCTGATTCTCAGTGTCGTCTCCAGTCGTGCGGCGGAACGCACCGGGCTGCCATTGTCGCTGTTGTTTCTCGGCGTTGGCATGCTCGCAGGCTCGGAAGGTTTCGGATGGATCTCGTTTGAAGACTACGAATTTGCATTCAAACTCGGCACACTCGCACTTGCGCTCATCCTGTTCGACGGTGGTCTGAATACACCAGTCGATACCGTGCGCCGAGTGCTCGGTCCCTCCGGTACACTGGCCACGCTTGGCGTTGTGCTCACGGCGGGTCTGCTGGCCGGTGGCGGTTATCTGCTCGGGCTGCCGCTTCCAATTGCGTTGCTCGTTGGGGCGGTGGTGTCGTCCACTGATGCCGCCGCTGTGTTTTCGGTGCTGCGCGGGGCTGGCATCAACTTGCGGCGACGCGTTGGTCTCACGCTCGAGCTCGAATCGGGACTCAACGATCCGCTGGCGATCATTCTCACGCTGGCCGTTGCGGACTGGGCGGTGCGGGGCGGTTTTCCGAACACCCTTGAGCTTATCATCGATGTCATTGCGCAGACGGCGATCGGCGCTGCGATAGGCATCGGAATCGGGATGCTTTCCAGTCTGATGCTGCCGCGTCTGGGATTGCGAGCGGGCGGACTCTATCCAGCGTTTACCCTTGCGGTGGCGTGTCTGGCGTACGCCGTTCCGACCCTGCTTGGCGCGAGCGGATTTCTGGCGGTCTATCTCGCTGGATTGGTCGTGGGGCACGGGGTCATTCCCTTTCGCACGAGCGTCATTCGCGTGCATGATGCGATCGCATGGCTCTCGCAGATCGTGATGTTTCTGATGCTCGGATTGCTGGTGTTTCCGAGCCGCCTCGTGACGGCGGCTCCGCTCGGGCTGGCGATGGCCGCACTGCTGGCATGGGTTGCGCGTCCGATCGCTGTGGCGCTCTGCCTGGTGCCGTTTCGCTATCCGGCAAAGGAGATTGGCTACATCGGATGGGTCGGTCTTCGTGGCGCGGTGCCGATTATTCTGGCGACCGTACCAATTCTGGCCGGCGTGCCCGATGCACGGCTGGTATTCGATGTGGTGTTCTTTGTGGTTGTAGTGAGCGCGCTCGCGCAAGGCGCGACGGTGCCGTGGCTGACGCGGCGGCTGGACCTGGAAACGGCCGATCCGCCGCCACCAGCGGCGGTTTTGAACATCGAGGCGCGAGAACCCTTCACCAGCGATCTGCATTCGTACTATGTCGATGACCTGCTGCCGGTGGCCTGGACCCGACTGGCCGACATTCCGCTTCCCGTCACGGCCAGCGTCATGCTGATCGTGCGGGAGCGCGATCTGATCGCACCGCGCGGTGATACCGTGCTTGCGCCTGGCGATCACGTGTATGTGCTTTCGCGTCCCGATGATGAGGGCACAATTCAAATCCTGTTCGGACGCGCGGAAACTGACTGACGACCGCGTCGCGACCGATCCTTCGTTTTCCGCAAGTCTCAGGAGTACGGTCGATGCCACAAGTTGAGTTGGACACACTGCCGGACGAGTCGCGGGCCTGGGTGTTTGCTGCGGCTGACACGCTCTCCGATGAAGCGGTCGCCCTGCTGTTGCGCGACGTGGATGCGTTCCTTGACGCGTGGCGTGCGCACGGCGTGCCATTGCATGGTGCGCGCGAGCTGCGCGAGGCGCGCTTTCTGTGCATCGCTGTGGATCAGCGTGCGGCCGGTGCCTCTGGCTGTTCGGTGGACGGCCTCTTTCGCCAGTTGCGCGAGCTGGAACCGCAGCTTGGCACCTCACTGATCGCGGGCGGACTGGTGTTCTGGCGCGGCGATGAGGGGGTCGTGCGCGCGGCCACGCGCCCGCAGTTTGCAGCGCACGCCGTGGCGGGTCAGGTCGCATCGCACACACCGGTGTTTGATGTCTCGATCACGTCGCTCGCCGATTGGCGTCACAACTTCGAGCGTGCCGCAGGAGCATCGTGGCATGCACGGTTGCTCGGGAGTGTATCCGGGTAACGCGGCGAGCAATCAGGGACATCGAGAACGCCGCGTCAGGGACATTCAGAACGCCGCGGGGGGCATCCAGTACGCCGCGTCGGGGCATCCAGGACGCCGCGTCGGGGCATCCAGTACGCCGCGTCGGTGCATCCAGAACGCCCGCGTCGGGGCACAGCGGCGCTATCCGTAGGGCGGGCTCGCTGAGGTTCTCCGGTTGACGTGTCGATACTTCATAGTGGCCCGCAGCTGAGATCGAGCCTTGCTCCCGCAGCGCAGTTTCCGGCCACTCGCAGTATCAGTCGCCGTTCCCGCTCCCGTTCGCCTTCGCTCATGTTGCAGGACAGCACTCGCTCGACGACGCCCATTCGGGATTTTCGCGCCAACTTCTGGTCGCGGGAATTTGCGCATCTCAATCGGCGGCGGTGCACGTGGATTCTGGCGGCATTGGCGATCAACTTTGCGGTGTACGTAACCGGCTACGGTGAAACGACGCGAACTATTGCCATCGGGTACGTCTGCTGGTTGCTGACGGTGTGCGTGTTCGAGGGCATTCGGCGCCTCGTCGACCAGCGCGCGACGGTCATCTGGTGGAGCACCGTCGCGTTCCTCGTGGATCTGGGTTTCGTGACGCTGCAGATGTACAACAGCGGCGGTGGGTGGTGGCTCGGTGCGGCGTTCTACGGCATCATCGTGGCGATTGCCGCGCTTGGACTGCCTCGCGTGCAGGGTCTGGTGGTCTTCGCGACGTCGCTGGTGGCCTGGACGCTGCTGCTCGTCTCGCTCTATCTGGATGCAACGCCGCCGGCACCGTGGTTTGGTTTGTCTGCGGCGACTGGCAACGTGTCCATGCTGGTCACGCAATACCTGTTTGGCATGTTGTCGCTGTTGGCGCTCTGGGTGCTGCTGCGTACGCAGACACAGCGGATACGCCGTGCGCAGGAGTCCAATCGGCGCATGGTGGAAAGCGCGCCGTACGCGATCTTCACGATGGGCGCGGATGCGAGGATTCGTGAGGCCAACCCGGCGGCGCTGGCGCTGACCGCCTTCTCCATGTCGGATGTGCTTGGGCGTGGCATACTTCGACATGTTCCGGCTGAGCAGCAACCGTTGGCGATCGATTCATTCTCGAGGACGCTCCGCGGGGAGACCGTGCATTTTGAACACGCATTCCTGTGTGGCGATGGTGTGGAGCGCTGGTTCAGTGTGTCCTATTCGCCTATTGAAACCGCCTCCGGCGAGCGCGCGGTCCTCGCCATCGCGCGTGATTTGACGACCGAACGGAAGGCGTCAATCGAGAATGAGCGTATGCAGCGCGAACTCGCCGAATCGCGTCGCATGCAGTTGGTTGGGCGCCTTGTCTCCGGCGTTGCGCACGAACTCAACAATCCGCTGGCTGCCGTGATGTCGTTCACCGAGCAGTTGATCGCCGAGGCTCATGACGCCGACACGCTCGAAGCGCTGGGGGTGGTGCACGCGCAGGCGGACCGCGCCCGAGCGATTGTGCGCGATCTGTTGCAGGTCGTTCGGGATCGTGGAGAACGCATGCCGATTGCCACCGATCTGGGGGCGTTGCTGGCGGGATGTGTGCAATCGCTGGTGCCGGCCGCAGAGCAGGCCGGCGTTCGCTTGCAGCTCAACGTGACGGCGCGCGGCCATCGCGCGATGGTAGACGCGGTGGGGATAGCGCAGGTCGCGGACAATCTCCTGCGCAATGCACTCCTGGCCTCGCCGCGCGGCGGTGTGGTGCAGCTGCAGTTGACGGCCAATGACACTGGGTGGCTGCTGACCGTGACCGATCAGGGGCACGGCATTCCCGATCATGTTCGTGCGCACCTCTTCGAGCCGTTCTTCACCACGCGCGCTCCGGGCGAGGGGACCGGGCTGGGTCTCGCCGTCTCTCAGGGCATCGTGGAACAGCACGCTGGCACCATCACTGTTGACAACGTTGCCCCGTCAGAGGGTACGGGCGCATGTTTCCGCGTGCACCTTCCGTTGATTCTCGCGGAACCGGACGGTGCAGAATCGCATGCTGAGTCGTTTGAGCTGTTCACACCGCACGCGTTCCCGGACGCCATGCTATCCCCAGAGTTCATGCTCACCACGCGACGTTTGCTCCTGATCGACGATGAAGCGGCCATCCGGATGGCGCTGCAACGTTACCTCACGCGTCGCGGCTGGGAGGTGACGCTCTGTGAATCGGGATTGCACGCGCGCGAGCTACTGCTCACAGCCGATCCGACGCCACCGTTCGATGCCGTGGTGTGCGACCTGAAAATGCCGGGGATGACCGGCATCGAGTTGTACCGCGTGCTCGAGTCGGAACGGCCGGCTTACATCAAGCGCCTGATCCTCGCCACCGGTGATGTTGCCTCGCAGGATGTGGCCACCTTCCTCGATACGGTGCAATGCCCGGTGCTCGAGAAGCCGTTTGCGCTCGCGTCGCTCTCCGAGTTGCTCGATCAAGTGGCGCCTGTCACGGACGCAGCGGCAACAACCTGACGCACGGCGCGCCTGCTCAGGGCGCGAGCCACTCCTCGAGGTGGTCCGCAACCCATGCATCGTCGGTGAACTCGGGATAGCGCGCGGCGATGCGCGTAAGCAGTTCGTGCTGACCGTCTCCCAGCCGTTCGCGCGGGTCAAGCGTCCACGTGCCACGCACCAGCCCCTGTCGCCGCAGCACTTCAAGAATCCCGGGCAGGCAGCCAGCAAAATTGTGCGCAACATCGAAGATGGCCGCATTCGCCTCGGTGAGCGCGGCGCCGGTGGAGAGCAACGCACGCGGTACTGAATCGCCATGCGCACGTACCGTGCGCACCGTGCGAAGCAACTCCACCGCGCGGCGCGTCCACACGGCCCACTGCCCAAGCAATCCACCAACAAAGGTCCGTGATGATACGTGGCCGCGAATCTGCACCGGAATGTCCGTGAGCAAATCGGACACAATGGCATCGTCATTCCCGGTGTACAGCGCGATGTCTGTCCGTCCGCTTTCCGCGACGGCGTGCACAACATCAAGTGTGGCGTAGCGATCAAACGGCGCAACCTTGATCGCCACCACTCCGGGAATCTGGACAAACGCATCCCAGAAACCCTTGGAGAGGCGCCGACCGCCAACCGCCGGCTGCAGATAAAAGCCGAACAATGGAATCGCTTCCGCTACCGCCTGACAGTGCAGGAGGATCGCGCTTTCATGCGCGTGGGACCAATGCGACAGCGACAACAATCCGCAGTGGTACCCGAGCGCGCGTGCGGTTCCCGCTTCGCGTACCGCCTGTGCGGTATCGCCAACCAATCCGGCGACACGAACGAACGGTCGTGGATGTCGCGCCAGCCACTCGTCGGCGGAGCGTGACGCCAGCTCCAACACTGGTTGGTACAAGCCGACATCACCGTCATGTATGCGAAAACCAGTGGTGTGTACACCGACCGCCATGCCGCCCGCGCCGGCGCTCACGTAGTAGCGCGTGAGCGCACGCTGATGGCGCTCATCGATGCGCAGATCGGATGTGAGCGCCAGCGGATGCGCGGGAATCACCTGCCCGTGCAACAGATGCGCGCGAAGGTCGAAACCCGAGTCAGCCACGTCGCGCATTAATACGTGCCGCTCTGCACATCGAATCGCGTGGGCTTGCCCAGCAAACGACCACCGCGCTGCACCCAGTCGGCTGTCCAGTCAATCAGCGTTTCCGTGGGCAGTGCGTCGAATGGCAGCGCCTCGTGCAGTTGCTTCGTACTCACAAGCAGTGCATCGCGTGCCTCGGTACCACTGAACTGCACGGCGACACCCATGCGCGCCGCCAACTGCTGCGCAACCTGCCGCACCGAGATCACAGGACCTGACACGTTCAGCGCCGGAGCCTGCGTGGACGCGCGTGTCAGTGCGCGAAGTGCGAGCGCGTTGGCGTCGCCCTGCCAGATGACGTTGGCGTAGCCCATGCCGAGTGGCACCGGCACGCCAGCGTGCACGAGCGCCGCGATGTCGGTGAGCACACCGTAGCGCAGGTCGCAGGCATAGCACAAGCGATATTGCAGCACGCGCGTACCATGGTGCGCCGCGCTGTACTCGAACACCCGTTCGCGTCCAATGCAACTTGCGGCGTATTCTCCGCTGGCCGTCATCGGTTCCGATTCGTGCACACCACCTGCAGCAACAGGCGACGGCGCGTACACATTGCCGGTGCTGAACACCACCACGCGCGCACCCGCATATCGGTTCGCCACGTACACCGACACGCCGACGTTCTGCATCCAGGTGCCTGCCGGGTCATGCTGTGTGCCAAACTTCTGCCCGACCATGTGCAACACGTTGGGCGCGTCCGGCAGTGCGGCGACGGCGCGCGCGTCGCGCAGATCAGCGCGCAGAGGTACTACGCCATCGGCGGCCAGTGCGTCATGCAGCGAGGCGTCGGAAAAACGAGAGACTGCATACACCTGTCGCGCGCCGCGCCCCGTGCGTGAAACGCCGTCTTCGTCGAGCGCACGTCTGGCCATGCGCGCCAGCGACGGTCCCATTTTGCCGCCCGCACCGAGCACGAGCACATCACCATCGAGCACACGCAGTGCTTCACTGACCTCAGCCGACGGTCGCGACAGGCGTTCTTCGAGCGCCGCTTCGTCGGCCGGTGCAGCGTGCATCAGCTGGCGTCCAAGGCCGCCACCGGCGCTTCAGTGGCGGGTGCGACCAGCGTACCATCGCTGAGCGGAGGTGGTTCCTCGATGCCCAGTTCACGCGCCAGTGCACGTCGCGCCGTGTCAATGCGACGCCGCACATCTTCCCGCAGCGTGGCCACATCGCGCAGTGACAAACCTTCCGTAGACACGGGCTCGAGCACCGTGGCCAGCGCGCGGGCCTTGCGAAAGCGAAACGTGCCCTTGGCCATGGCATGTCGAGTACCTGCCACGGCGATCGGAAGAATCGGCACACCCATCTTGATGGCCAGGCGAAAGGCGCCGTCCTTGAACGGCAGCATGTCACCATCGCGTGACCGAGTGCCTTCAGGGAAAATCATGATCGAAACTTTTTTCTCCAGCCGATCACGACATTCCACCAGCGCCTGAACGGCGCTGTCCCGACTGCCGCGCGTGAGCTTGATGTCACCGGCCATCTGCATCATCCAGCCCAGACAGGGAATGTTGAAGATGGTGTCTTTGCTCAACCACTTCATTTCCCACGGGAAACGGCTAATCAAAAACACATCGGCGTACGATTCGTGGTTGGCAACCACAACGTACGGGCGCCGCGGATCAGCTGGCGCTTTTCCGCGCGTGCCAAATCGCCAGAAGGGATTCAACTTGAGCGTTGCCACGGCCACGAGACGAAATGCGCGCCCTGCGGCGTAGCGCCCCGCGTCAAACGGACGAGTCAGGGCGTACACCAGCGCGACGATCGGTGTCCCAATGAGCACCAAGAGCACCGTCATCACCCAGAGCCACCAGTTGCCGATCGTTGCCAGCATCTCCGCCTCGAATCAGCCCTGCTGTTCAGACACGGCGCGCGCAATGTCGCCGGCCAGAAATCCGATCTTCGAATGCGTCCCATCACAGAACGGCTTCTTCGACGACGCGCCGCAACGGCACAACGAAATCGGACGACCCTCGGTCGTCGGTATGTCGTTCCCCTCGTGATCGACCAGGCGAACGTTGGGCGCGTCTTCCGCACTGATGAAAAGCGAGCCGGTTTTCCGAACGGTAATCGTAATGGGCATGATGACGAAAAAAATGTTATGGCGTGGCGTCAGGTTGACGCCGAGCGTATCGCGACGGCCTCGGCGGCGTGCCGCTGGATGCGACGGACCATGGCCGTCAGTCCTGCCTCGCGTGCGCCGAGCCCGATGTGTTCCATGAGCACCCGCACGAAATCCGCCGGCAGCGCCAGCGCAACTTCCGGTGGTTGATCATTGACCGCAGAAAACGTAATCGACAACACCGCCGCAACGGTTGGCGACTGCCGAACGTTCACGTCGGCCCAGAAGTGCATGGTCCCGTCAGACTGCAGCTCCGGAAACAGGTCCACGCGCGTCTGACATTCCGGGACCGTGAACTCCGCACGATCGAGCGCTGCGAACCGCTCGGGCAGCGGTTCGAGCCGCTTGGCGTAGCTGAGTAGCGACTGCATGCGCGTCTCCCGGTCCATGAGCCGGAACCGGTCGAGTGTGCGTGAGATCGTGGGAGGCAACGTGGAGGACATCCCCGAATGCAAACGGCTGTGGCGTGATGGGTCAACGGGCAGAGGGAACTCGGGGCTGCGACGCACAGTACGTTTCATGAGACCTTCACACTCCATCCGACGCCTGATGCTGATCAAGCCGCCCGCTGATATCCCGTCTTCGGAAATCACCCCGGAAACCGTCTATGTGAATCGACGCGCCTTTGTAGGCACCGCCGGTGCATTGGCGCTGGCCGGACTCGTGGTCCCGTCGTCGCTGGCGGCATGCACGCCGGCCGGTGACGAGCAGGACGAAAAGGTCACGTCCGAAGAAGACGCCACGAGCTACAACAACTTTTACGAGTTTGGCACGGGGAAGGACGATCCGAAGAAGAACGCCGGTTCGCTGCGCACGCGGCCGTGGACGGTGGCGGTTGATGGACTTGTGAAAACGCCCAAGCGCTGGGATCTGGACGCGCTGCTGGCCGGTCTCGCCGTGGAAGACCGCACTTATCGCCACCGGTGTGTGGAGGCGTGGTCAATGGTGATCCCGTGGCGCGGCGTGCGACTGCGCGATGTGCTGGCGCGACTGGAGCCGTTGCCCTCGGCCAAGTATGTGGAGTTTCACACCCTGCTCGATCCGGCGCAGATGCCGGGCCAGCGCACGAGTGTGCTGCGGTGGCCGTACAAGGAGGCGCTTCGCCTCGACGAGGCGATGCATCCACTGGCGATGCTGGCCACTGGCATGTACGGCAAGTCCATGCCCAACCAGAACGGCGCGCCGCTGCGTCTCGTGGTGCCGTGGAAGTATGGCTTCAAGGGCATCAAGTCCATTGTCACGATCCGCCTGACGGAATCGCAGCCGGCGACCACGTGGAATGTGGCCAACGCCAGGGAGTATGGCTTTTTCGCCAACGTGAATCCCACGGTGGATCATCCGCGCTGGACACAGGCCAAGGAGCGTCGCATCGGCGAGTTTTTGCGTCGCAATACGCTGATGTTCAACGGCTACGCCAACGAAGTGGGCTCGCTCTACGCAGGGATGGACCTGCGCAAGTTCTACTGACCGTCGGCTTGCGATTGTGATGAGTACGTCACGCCGGACTCCGGTGGGACGGCGAGTGGTGCGAGTGCTGGTGTGGACAGCGGCTCTGGGGCCACTGCCGTGGCTGCTCTGGCTGGCGATGTCCGGCGGGCTGGGCGCGAATCCCATCGAGTCGCTGCAACACCGCACAGGCCACTACGCGATTCGACTGCTCGCGGCCTCGCTGGCCATCACGCCGCTTCGCCACCTCACCGGGTGGGGGTGGCTCGTGATCAATCGTCGCACGCTCGGCCTTGCGGCGTTCTGCTGGGCCGTGGTCCACCTGTGCGTCTACGTAGGGCTCGATTTGGCGTTTGATCTGAGCCAATTCTTTGAAGATCTCATCAAGCGGCGCTACATCACCGTGGGCATGCTGGCGATTGCGTTGTTGACACCGCTGGCCGTGACGTCGACCAAAGGCTGGATCAAGCGCCTTGGTGGCGCGCGCTGGAACAAGCTGCACCGCCTGGTCTATGCGGCGATGATCGCAGCCACGGTGCACTACCTCTGGGCGGTAAAGCAGGACATCACACTGCCGGTGCTGTACTTCGTGATCGTGGCGGTGCTGCTGGGGAGTCGCGTTTTGCTCTGGCGGCGGGGCCGGGCAGCGGTCGCACGTCGCGGCTGAGCGACGGAAACGCGTCAGCCGTTGGAGAAGCGGTGCGTGACGAGACGGCGTGACAGGGCGTCTACGTGACACAAGAACACGCCCCTCCTGAGGGTGCCTCGCGTCACGCGAGTCCGCCTTCCGGTTTCTGCGTCTCCACCCATCGCACGCGATGCCGCGTGTGCTCCGGGCCTACCCGCACGAATGACAACTCCAGCCACGGTGTCGCCAGCCGCGCGGCGTTCCGGATCGTATCCATCACTTGGGGGACGCACGCCATCGCAGGGTGTGCCCGTCGTGTCGGCACCGTCGACGCCGACGCGTATGGAAACGTGGCTGCTGGCCGGCCTGGTCGGAATGTCGGCGCTTGTCGCGACGTGGCTGGCGTCCAACAGTGAGCACCTCGATCCAGCGCACCCGACGGTAGGCCTCGCCCCAGCGCTGCTCCAGTTGGCGGCCGCCACGGTGGCGTGGCATACGGCGCGTGCGTCGTTCCTCGACGCTGGAACACGGCGTCTCTGGGCGTTCGTGTCGGCGAGTCAGGGCGTACTCGCCTTCGCCTCGCTGCTCGCGCTGCTGGCCTGGCGCGCCGACGACGGCACCTTGGCCGTGCGACTCCTGACCAGTGGAACGCTGCTGAGTCAACCGCTGCTGCTGCTCGGCATGATGCAGCTCCACGCGGCGCCGCGCTCGGGACTTGATCGCAGCAAGTTCGCGCTGGATATCGCCACGATCACCGGTGGCGGCATGCTGGTGATCTGGTACGATCTGCGGCGGCCACTCATTGACGGCGTGGCGCTCACGCCCTTCGATCTGATTTCGGCGCACGGCGCCGCGATCGGGGATCTCGTGTTGCTGCTGACAGCGTCCATCATCTGGCGCCGCACCACGATACACAGCCGCGCCAACGTACTGGTGGTGCTTGCGCTGGCCTTTGTCGTGCATTTCCTCGCAGATATCGCCGCCGTTGTTGAGCTGCACCAGCACGGCGCGCGACCACTCTGGCTGCTGGCCGTCGCGCCGGCAGCGGCGTGTCTGGTGGCTGGCGCGGCGTGGCTGCAGCGCACCACCGCGGCGGTGATCGAAGCGCGCAAGACCGTCGCGGTACCCGGTACGCTGGCAGGTGTCAGCGTGATTCCCTTTGTGGCCGTGTTGCCGGGTTTTGGCCTGCTGCTCAAAACAGCCAGTGAGAGCGGTGTGCAACCCTTGGCTGGACTGGTCGTGGGTGCGGTGCTCGTCACCGCGATTGCGTTTGCCCGACAACTGGCGTCCACACGCGAAACGGTTCGCATCCTCGCCGAAGCATCGGCCCGCGAAAGCGAAGCACGGTTTCGTGCGCTGGTGCAGAACTCGAGCGATGTGATCTCGATTCTTGCCGCGGACAGCACGATTCAGTTCATGTCGCCATCGGCACGCACGGTATTTGGCCACGAGCCGCGCAAGCTGGTCGGTGCGCGGCTGCTCGATCTGCTGCACCCCGATGATGAGCCGGGTGCGCGCCAGTTTCTGGCCGAACTGGCATCAGCGGGACCGTCGGGAACGCGCGGCTCGCTTACCCGCGAGTGGCGACTTTCGCACGCCAACGGCAGTTGGCTTACGGTGGACAACGTTGGCACCAACCTGCTCGACGAACCCACCGTGCAGGGACTCGTGCTCAATACGCGCGACGTGACCGAACGCCGGATCATGGAAGAGCAGTACATGCACCAGGCGTTTCACGATCCGCTCACGGATCTCGCGAATCGCTCACTGTTTCTCTATCAAGTGGGTCACGCGCTCGCGCGCGGTGTGCGACATGTGGAGCCCGTGACGGTGCTCTTTCTCGATCTCGACAACTTCAAGAACGTCAACGATTCACTGGGTCACGCCGCCGGAGACCGCCTGCTTGTCGAGGCAGCGCGCCGACTCTCGGCGTGTGTGCGTGACAGCGATCTGATCGCGCGACTTGGCGGTGACGAGTTCGCCGTGCTCATCGAAAGCACCGACAGCGTGGACGAAGTGCTCAACATGGCCGCGCGTGTGGTATCGGCACTCGGCCGCGCGTTTGTGCTCAACGGCAAGGAAGTGTTTGTCAGCGCGTCCATTGGCATTGCGCGGACAGAAGATGGCGCCACGAGCGACGAACTGGTGCGCAACGCAGACGTTGCGATGTACATCGCCAAGACGCGCGGCAAAGGATGCCACGTACTTTTTGAGCCGCAGATGCACGCTGCCGCACTCGAGCGCCTTGATCTGGAAGCTGATCTCCGGCGCGCCACCGAGCGCGGGGAGTTCTTCCTCGAGTACCAGCCCATCATCGCGCTTGATGGTGGCGAAGTGTGCGGAACGGAAGCGCTGGTGCGTTGGCGCCGCCAGGGTCGTGGTACGGTGCCGCCGAGCGTCTTCATTCCGGTGGCCGAGGAAACGGGGCTGATTGTGGAGATCGGTCGTTGGGTGCTGGGCGAAGCGTGTCGGCAGGGCTGTCGCTGGACCAAGGAACGTGGTGTGCCGGTGCGGGTGACGGTGAATCTGTCCGGTCGCCAGCTGCAGGAGCCGAGCGTGGTCGCCGACGTGCGCGACGCGCTCGATCAGTCGGGCTTCACGCCAGCCGACTTGGTCCTTGAGATCACTGAGAGTATCCTCATGCAGCACGTGGATGTCTCGCTGGAACGACTCACGCAGCTCAAGGAGCTGGGCGTCTCGCTGGCGATCGACGATTTTGGCACGGGCTACTCTTCGCTCAGCTATCTGCAGCGGTATCCCATCGACATTCTGAAGATCGACAAGGCTTTCGTGGACACCATCGACAAGGGGGGGGACGGCGCGGTGCTCGCCAGCGCGATTGTGGCGCTGGGCGAAACGCTCCGTCTCGACACCGTCGCCGAAGGTATTGAAACGGAAGCGCAGCGCGGCATGCTCATGGAGTTGGGCTGCGCGTTTGGTCAGGGATTTCTGTTTGCGCCGCCGCTGAGTGCCGATGATCTCAGTGGCCTGATGCGCATGCGCGGAACACGGGTCAAGGAGACGCTGCGTCGTCGACATGGCCTCGTCGGCGCCATCTGAGCGCGACGCGTTCGCGATAGCGGCGCCGGGTCTCGCGCCGCTGCTTGCGGCCGAGCTGACGGCGCTTGGTGTGCAGGTGCGGGCGGTCGAAGCGGCGGGTGTCGCCTTTCACGCGTCTGATGCGGTGCTGTTTCGCGTGAACTGCTGGAGTCGGCTCGCGACGCGCGTAGTGGTCCGTCTGGATTCATTTGTGGCGCGGGATTTTGCGACGCTCGAGAAGCGCGCGCGACGTGTGCCCTGGCGCGAAGTGCTCGCGCCGGGAGAGCAGGCGGTGTTGTCCGTGACGTGCCGCAAGTCACGTCTGTATCACTCCGATGCGGTGGCTGAGCGAGTCGCCCGTGGTATAGAGCTCGCGGTGCCTGGGGTGCGCGCGGCGACCGGACCAGACGACGACGATGCGGATTCGGATCCGAACAGCGTCACGAATGCAGCGCTGCACGTCGACGAAGACACAATCACGGACGCAACGGCCCGCGCCCGCGCAGGTGTACATGTACATGTACACGAGAAGTCGAACGCCTCGCGCGCACAACGCATACTCGTGCGACTGGACCGCGATATGTGCACGATTTCGGCCGACGCATCAGGCGACCTCCTGCATCGCCGCGGCTGGCGCCTCGATAGTGGTAAGGCGCCCCTGCGCGAAACGCTGGCCGCTGCGCTGATCGCGGCCTCCGACTGGCCGGCCAACGTGCCGCTCGTTGATCCGATGTGTGGTGCGGGCACGATCGCGATCGAAGCCGCTTTGCGCGCGCGCAATATCGCGCCCGGACTCTCGCGAACGTTTGCCTGCGAGCATTGGCCCGGTGCAGATCCGGCACTCGCCGCCGGAGAACGTGACGCCGCGCGCGCCGCGATGCTGCTCGCTGCACCAGCTCGCATCGTCGCCGCAGACCGCGACGCGGGGGCGATTGAAGCCACGCGAACCAATGCCGAACGCGCCGGCGTGTTGGACGACATCACGCTGCAGCATCAGCCGTTGTCGGATATCGGGCTGGCGCAGATTGGCGCAGCGGGGTGGGTCGTCACCAATCCGCCCTATGGCATTCGCACGGGAAATCCGGCGACGCTCGCGGCGCTCTGGGGACGGCTCGGCGCCGTCATTCGTGAGGCGGGCGCGGGCTGGACCCTCACCGTCGTCGTACCCGATCCCGCATTCGCCAAAGAACTGCGGCTGCCGCTGGACCGCGTCGTCGTCACCACCACGGGCGGTCGGCAGGTCGCGTTTCTCAAGTCGCGACTGCCCAAGCGCTGATTCGCGAAGGCGCGTTGGCGCTGCCGCCGGTACGAGTCACTCGCGTTGCGACGGCGTCTCCGCACCCGCACCGCCCCGACACCGATCACTGCAGTAGCGCACCGACTCCCAGTCACGCGCCCACTTGCGTCGCCACGTAAACGGCCGGCCGCAGCGCGCGCACAGCTTGGATGGACGCTCCGACGGCGTTTGCGCTCGGCCCGGTGCGGAGGCGTGTCGCTTACGAGGCATGGTGACCTGAAGGCATGATGTCACCAAGACGCCCGCAAACCCTGGTAGGGTTCCCAACGGCGGAGGACTATCACGCCGCTGGCCAACGTCCGCCACGGGGATTCCCTTCGACCCCGGAAAACGCCACTCTCCATACGTGACGCATCCCGATCCCCACCCTGGATCCGATCCGCTGGCCCCATCCGGCGAGTTCGACATCCGAATACCCGACGACATTCTGGGATCTGATCCGGATGTGCCGCCGCCAGGGTATCCGGTCGACTTGCGGTACCCGCCATCGGCGCAACCGTGGGAGCGGTCGTCGCGCTACCGTCATCGTCCGCGCGCCATCCCTGCCGACCGCGTTGGTGAGCTGGATGCCCTGCGCGAAATCTCGCACAGCCTCGCTGCGGGCACGGACTCCTCGAGTGTGCTGCGGGTGCTCTGTGATGCGGCCATGGACCAGGGGCGCTCGAGTGGTGCAATGGTGGCCGAAGTCACTCCGGACGGCGGCCGCTTTGTGGCCTGCACCGGCATCGTGTCGGATCTGGTGGGGACAGCCTTCCCACTGGCCGGCTCGGTCACGTCACGAGTGGTGGCGGAGCGCCGTGCCATCGCCATTGAGACCATGCGGGAGAGTTCGCCGTTCTTCGAGTCGCTGCTCGGTGACCGAGGCGTGGGGCCGGCGCTGGTGGTGCCACTCATTGCACATCACGCGTTCCTGGGTGTCCTGATTGTCACACGGCGCGTCGACACGCCCGTGTTCGATGACGAGGACGAATCGCGTCTGTCGACCGTGGCGGACCTGGCGTCACTCGCCTTGTGGAAGGTACGGTTGCTCGAAGATGCTCGCGCTGCCGACGCCGCGAAGACAAACTTTCTCGCGACGCTGTCTCACGAGCTGCGCACACCAATGGCGGCGCTCGAAGGCTACGGTGAACTGCTCGAAGACGAGATTCTGGGACCGCTCGTTCCCGCACAGCGCGATGTGCTCACGAACCTGCGCGCGGTGAGCCGGCACCTTGGCGCGTTGATTGAGGAAATCCTCACCTTTGCGTCGCTGGAAGCCGATCGCGTGATCACGCGCCTCGCGCCGGTTCGCCTCGACGAGCTGGTGGATTCGCTCCATCCGTTCCTCGCCCCGCTGGCGAGAGAAAAAGGCATCACACTCCGGCTCGAGGTCGAGGGCGGTCTGCCTGTGGTGCATACTGACGAGGATCGGGTGCGACAGATTTTGCTCAACCTGGGCGCAAACGCCATCAAGTTCACGGAAACGGGCGAAGTCGTGGTGGAGGTGGCACGCGGACCCCTTATGCCGGGAGCGCTGCCAACGATTCACTGCGCCGTGAGCGACACCGGGATCGGCATCGCGGCAGCTGATCTGGCGCAACTGTTCCAGCCATTCTCGCAGATCGACGATGGTCCCGCCCGTCGGCACAAGGGCACCGGGCTCGGTCTCTACATTTCGCGCCGTCTCGCGGAGCTGCTGGGTGGTCACATCGACGTGCTTTCGCGCCCTGGCGCCGGCTCCACGTTTACGCTGGTGCTGCCCGTCGTCGCCTGACGCGCTGCGGAGCGCAAGGTCAATGTCCAGCCATTAGATTTGCTCGGACTATGCGCGCACAACCCACTACTACCGCGTTCAATGACGGCGTTATCGCCGAACAGTTTGAGCGCTACCGGCAGGATCCAGCCAGCGTTGACGAGAGTTGGCGCCAGTACTTTCGCACGGCAGAATCGTTGTTTGGTGGCGAGTCAGCACCAAAAGGCTCTGCTGCCGCGTCGACCTTCACCGCAGGCGGCGGTGCCGCATCGGACGTTGCGTTTCTTCGCAAAGTGGCCGCGGTCTCCTCGCTGGTGCAGGCGATTCGCAACTACGGGCATCTCGCGGTGCCGATCGATCC
Organism: Gemmatimonadaceae bacterium; assembly: GCA_041742675.1. Classification (GTDB taxonomy): domain Bacteria; phylum Gemmatimonadota; class Gemmatimonadetes; order Gemmatimonadales; family Gemmatimonadaceae; genus JAABRT01. Next base: position 23,476 of record JBGTOG010000364.1, read on the forward strand.
ACTCGGCACACCGCCCAGTGGGGCGGTAGAACTCACGCCGGAGTTCCACGGGCTCACCGAAGACGATCTGCAAGCCATTCCCGGCATGGCCATCGACGACGAACGCTTTGCCGGTGTGACGGCCGCGGAAGTCGTCGCGCGCAAGCGCGAGGTGTACAGCAGACACCTCGGCCTCGAAGTGTGGCACATCGAAAACGACGATGAACGCAACTGGTTCCGTGCGCAGTTCCGCTCGGGACATCTGGTGCGTCCGCTGAGCGCAGACGAAAAGCGTGCCGTGCACAAGCGGCTGTGCGAAGTAGATGGACTCGAGCGGTTTCTTGGACGCGCGTATACCGGATACAAGCGCTTTTCCATTGAAGGCACCGACGCGTTGGTACCGATTCTCGACGAGATCATCGCCGAGTCCGCACAGGCAGGCGCGCGTGAAGTTGTGATCGGCATGGCGCACCGCGGACGATTGAACGTGCTCACGAATGTGATGGGCAAGCCGTTTGAAGCGCTGTTCGCCGAGTTTGAGGGACGGCACAAGACAGGTGGCGAAGCGGGCACTGGTGATGTGAAATACCACCTCGGTTTCGAAGGACAGAAGCGCATGTTCGGCAAGGACGTGATGCTGCGACTGGTGCCCAATCCTTCGCATCTCGAAGTCGTGAATCCGGTGCTCGAAGGCGTGGCGCGTGCGCATCAGCGGGTGCGTGGTGGTGCGCCCGGTGTTCGCGACGAACTGTCGGTGGTGCCGGTGTGTATTCACGGTGACGCTGCGTTTCCGGGCGAAGGTGTCGTGGCGGAAACGTTCAACATTTCCGCGCTCAACGCCTATCGCACGGGCGGTACGATTCACGTCATCGTGAACAATCAGGTGGGATTCACCACCGATCCGTCCGACGGCCGAAGCACCTACTACGCCTCCGATCTCGCCAAGGGCTTTGAAGTTCCGATCTTCCACGTCAACGGTGATGATGCGGAAGCGTGCATCATGGCGGTTCGTATCGCCAGCGCGTATCGCACGCGCTTCCGCAAGGATGTGCTGATCGATCTGGTTGGCTACCGTCGTCATGGGCACAACGAAGGTGATGAGCCCACCTACACGCAGCCGGAACTGTATCAGCGCATCAAGGATCACCCCACGGTGCCCCGATCGTGGGCCAATCGGCTCGCGAGTGAAGGCGTGTTGAGTGTTGACGATGCCGCGGAAGTGGAATCGAAGGTTATGGAGCAGTACGCATCAATACACGCTGCGTTCAAGGCCTCGCTGGCGGGTGCAGAATCGCATCAGCCGTGGCCTGAGGAAGAGGCGGCGTCGCCACAAGTGGTGGAGACGGCGGTGCAGGCCGAGCGCTTGCTCGCTATCAACGATGCGCTGTTGCGGTGGCCCGCAGACTTTACCGCGCATCCGCGACTCGCGAAGCAGTTGGAGCGCCGCCGCGAGGCGGTAGGTCCAGAGGGTGGCATTGATTGGGGACATGCAGAAGCGCTGGCCTTTGGTTCACTCATCAGCGAGGGCGTTTCCGTCCGTCTCACTGGACAGGACGCCGAGCGCGGCACGTTCTCGCATCGTCACGCCGTGCTCCATGATGTCGAGACGGGACGCAAGTACGCGCCGCTCGCCCATCTGCCCGGTGCCTCGGCGCTGTTCGAAGTCTACAACTCGGCGTTGTCCGAAATGGCCGTGCTTGGATTCGAGTACGGCTACAGCACGGCAGCACCTGATACACTGGTGCTGTGGGAGGCGCAGTTCGGTGACTTCGTGAACGTTGCGCAGCCAATCATCGATCAGTTCCTTATTGCCGACCGCGCGAAGTGGGGACAGGACTCTGGCGTCGCGTTGTTGCTGCCGCACGGCTATGAAGGGCAGGGGCCGGAGCACTCCAGTGCGCGGCTCGAGCGCTTTCTGCAGTCTGCGGCCGAAGGCAACATGTCGATTGCCTACCTCACGACGCCGGCGCAGTACTTCCACATTCTGCGACGGCAGGCGCTGCGTCGTCCGCGTCGTCCGCTCATTCTTATGCAGCCGAAATCGATGCTGCGATTGCCACAAGCGGCATCGCGGCTCGTTGAGTTGGCATCCGGTGCATTTCAGACGGTGATCGACGATCCCATCGCCTCACAGCGTCGCGATGATGTGCGACGCATCGTGTTCTGCACCGGCAAGGTGTATTACGATCTCGCGCTCAACGAACAGCGGCACGGCGGTGTCGCGCTCGTACGTGTTGAGGAACTGTATCCGTGGCCGCACGACGAGATTCAGCGGATCATGGATCTGTATCCCGCGATCGAAGAAGTCGTGTGGGTGCAGGAAGAGCCGCGCAACATGGGCGCGTGGACGTACGTGCAGCCACGACTGCGTGTCTCGGCAGGTGCAGCGGTTGGCGTGCGGTACATTGGCCGTCAGGAGCGGGCCAGCCCCGCGGAAGGCTACATGGCAGCGCACACGCACGAGCAGGCGCGCATCATCGGCGCGGCGCTGACCATCGACGAGGAAGACAGCGACGTCGCGGCCGAAGGCATGGCTGAGGCGCGAGCGGGCCAGTGAAGCGCGCGGCCTCAATGGCGCGCACGAGAGGCAGGGTTCGTAGCGCCGCGGCTGTTGCTGCGGCGCTACTCGTGTGTAGCGGATCCGCGCTGGCGCAGCGGCCTGCGCGCGAAGCGATCACCACGGCATCACCACACGTTGCGCCAGCGCCTGGGGAGCCGATTGGTCTCACATTGCAGCCGCGGGACCTGAGCGCGGCGGCGCTGGCTTCCGTGCTGCAATCGCTTGGTACAACCGCGCGTGTGCTGATGATCGCGGCGCATCCTGATGATGAAGACACGGAGTTGATTGCCTGGCTCGCGCGCGGACGGCATGTCGAGACGGCGTATCTGTCGTTAACCAGAGGCGATGGCGGCCAGAATCTCATCGGCAACGAACTGGGCGACATGCTCGGCATGATCCGCACGGAAGAGTTGCACGCCGCACGTCGTATCGATGGCGGGCGGCAGTTCTTCACACGCGCGTTCGACTTCGGATTCTCCAAGAACGAGACGGAAACGTTGACTGCGTGGCCGCGCGACACCGTGCTCGGTGATGTCGTGCGCGTCGTACGCGCGTTTCGTCCGCACGTGATCATTTCCGTATTCAGCGGAACGGCACGTGATGGACATGGTCACCATCGGGTCGCTGGACTGTTTGCGCGGGACGCATACGATCAGGCCGGTGATACCGTGGCATTTCCTGTGCACACGCACGGATTGCCGTGGACGGTGCAGAAGTTTTATCGCGGCGCGCGCTTTTCGCCCGACGAGATGACGCTGCGTGTGAACGTGGGCGAATACGCGCCGCTGTCGGGCCGGAGCTATGCCGAGGTGGCAGCGGAGAGTCGCAGTGAGCACAAGTCGCAGGGCTTTGGTGCCTTGCAGCGACGCGGTGCACGATGGGGTTATCTGAAGCGCGAAGCGACGCGTGCGCCCGCGCCGGATGATCCGCGCGCCGAGGCATCGCTGTTTGACGGAATTGACACGACGTGGGCGGCCGTTGCTGCACGCAGCAGTGATGCGCGCGTAGCCGCGCTGCTTGACAGCGCTGACTGGCATTTTGCACAATCGCGCGCGCGCTATCGTGCTGAGGCACCGGATGCGGTGGTGTCCACACTCGCGCGCGGCGTACAACTGTTGCGAGACGCACGCGATGTGATTGGCGCACGGCCACCGCTGCTGTACGCAGCGCAGGCCGGATTTACAGGCGGCCTGGCAGATGAGCGAGCGGCTGCGATCAGAGCCGGTGCAGCCTTGCCGCCGTTCGCTGATCCGGCGCTGTGGGATGCGATTACGCTGACCGAGCAGCGGGCGTCGCTCGCACTGACGCTGGCCGCGGGTGTCGCCGTGGAGGCCACGGCGTCGCGAAAGCTGCTGCCGGCTGTGGAGATGCGCAAACCAAACGCGCCGGATACCATGGCGGTGTCGGTCAGTGTGTACAACAGGGGACGGCAGGCGCTTGTGCTCGAGAGCGTGGGTATCAACAGCGCCGCACGCAGCACCACGCCAATGCTGCTGGCCCCCGATAGCGTTCACACTCTTCAGCGTATCGCACGTACGCCGATCGTCACGTTGCCGTGGTGGCGCGCGGGAGGGCGCGAGGGTGCGTTTTTCCGCGCCTCGCTCGACGCACGGGATGACGCGGAGCGGCAGCGGCAGATGGAACTTGGCGCGGTGGCTCGAGTCCTCATCGCCGGTGTGCCCGTGCTCGTGCGGGCTCCGGTGGTCAATCGCTTTGCCGATCCCGTCAAAGGCGACTTGCAGATTCCCGTAGCCGTGGTTCCCGGTATCACGGTGGGGCTGGACCGCGTGGTCGAATATGCGCGCGCAGACGTCCCCATCGAGCGCGTGCTACGCGTCAATGTTCTCTCGTCGTATCCGTCGGCGCAGCAAGTTGCCGTGCAGCTCAGGCTGCCGCCGGGACTGACCGCGGATTCGATGGTGCGCGAACGCACGCTGCAGCCGGATGTCGCGCTGTCGATTCGTTTCATGCTTCGCGGAACGCTACCCGAGGGCATGCACGAATTGAATGCGGTGGCGATCCACATGGGCCAGGCGGCGCAGATGGGCTACTACACCGTCAGCTACGATCACATCACGCCGCAGCGCAGTTACGGTGCGCCCACCATGTGGGTCTCGGCCGTTCCCGTCACGTTGCCGCGCGGACTGCGCGTTGGTTACATCGCCGGCGTAAGTGACGATGGCATCCGTGCACTGCGCGCGCTCGACGTCGAAACGGATCAACTGGAACCGGAACGATTGGCGACGACCGATCTCTCGCAGTACAGCGCGATTGTGATTGGCCCGCGTGCGTATCAGGTGAGTGATGCATTGCGCGGGGCTAATCCGCGATTGTTTGCGTACGTGCAATCCGGCGGTCGACTGGTCGTGCAGTATGGCCAACTGGAAATGCAGGAACCGGGCATGATGCCGCTGCCCGTGTCGCTCTCGCGGCCAGCCGCACGGGTGACCGACGAAAACGCACCCGTGACGCTGCTCGATGCCAACGCACCGCTCTTGCGCACGCCCAATCGCATTGGCGAGCAGGACTGGAGTGCGTGGGTCCAGGAGCGCGCGCTGTACATGCCAAGCACGTTCGATGCGCGGTACCGCACGTACCTCGAGATGCACGATACGGATGAACCGCCCAATCGGGCCGCGCTGCTCACGGCAAACATTGGCCGTGGTGTCTACGTGTACACCACGCTGGCGCTGTTTCGACAGCTGCCCTATGGCGTTCCAGGCGCGGCGCGGCTGCTGGTGAATCTGGTGAGTCCGCAGGAAACGGCCGGCGCGCGATAGTGCACGAGCCGCACGTGGTGATTCTCGGCGGTGGTTTTGCCGGACTTGCTGCGGCACGCACGCTGCGCAAGGCAAGCGTTCGTATCACGCTGATTGACCGATCGAATCATCACCTGTTTCAACCGCTGCTGTACCAGGTCGCCACGGCTGGTTTGGCGCCCAGCGACATCACCGTGCCAATCCGCTGGTGCCTTCGCAAACAGCGCAACACGCAGGTGTTGCTCGCCAACGCCACCGCGATCGATACGGATGCGCGCACGGTCACACTCGATCACGGTCCGCGGCACCTCACCTACGATTATCTGATCGTGGCCACCGGGGCGCGACACGCATACTTTGGGCGTGACGACTGGGAGTCGATGGCGCCGGGACTCAAGTCAATTGCCGACGCTTTCGAAATGCGCCAGCGATTTCTGATGGCCTTTGAGCTCGCGGAAAAATGCGAGGATCCGGCGGAGCAACGCGCGTTGATGACGTTTGTGATTGTCGGTGCGGGGCCAACCGGCGTGGAACTTGCCGGCACGCTGCCGGAAGTCGCGAGGGGCGCGTTGTCGGAGGATTTTCGTCGAATCGATACGCGTCAAACGCGCGTCATTCTCGTGGAAGCCGGGTCGCGCGTACTCTCAACGTTTCCTGCGTCGCTGTCACAGGCTGCGCAGCGCGATCTTGAGCAGCTCGGCGTTGAAGTCCGCCTCGGCACGCCGGTCACGGACATCACGTCCGATGCCGTCACGGTTGGCGATCAGCGCATTGAGGCGCGCACGGTGTTCTGGGCGGCAGGGAACGAGGCCTCACCGCTCGGTGCCATGCTGGGTGCGCCTACCGACAACGCAGGGCGCGTGAAGGTCAGTGCCGATCTCTCGGTGCCGGGACACCCCGAGGTATTTGTCGCGGGAGATCTGTGCACCATTTTGCGGGACGACGGACGACCGGTGCCGGCCGTGGCACCCACCGCCAATCAGACAGGAGCGCATGCGGCGCGCGTGATTCTTCGCAGACTGCGCGGGCAGGACGCACAGCCGTTTGTGTATCGGCACAAAGGGGACCTCGCGACCATCGGTCGGCACAAGGCCGTGTCGGCGTTTGGCCCCGTCAAGCTGACCGGATATCTGAGCTGGTTGATCTGGGTGTTCGTTCACCTCATGTATCTGGTGGGTTTTCGCAACCGCGTGGTGGTGTTTGTGCAGTGGGCGTACGCGTATCTCACCTACCAGCGGGGCGCGCGCCTGATTACCGATACGTGGCTCTCGCAGCGTCCGGTCGCCGCGAATGAGAGTGTTCCCTTACAAGACGCAGGGCACAACACCGTTTGACGAGCGGGCGCGTGCTCCCTTAATTCCACGAGGTATGTGGGATTGAGATCGTAGACTGCGGCAAAGCCGATGATGGTTGCTGCGCGGTCATGAGTTGGTGCATCCTGAGAGCGTAACCATGCCGTTCCAGTCGGGAACTGCTGCACTGCTGCCTGTTGGCGCGTCAGCACAGGGAGAAGCTCATGGATCGATCGCGCTTCCCGCGACCGAAGCGCTACTCGACGCACTGCCTGTCGCGCTGGCCTTGTTCGACGCCGATGATGCGCTGCTCTTTGCGAATCGCGCGGCCTGTGAGCTGCTGGGCGTCTCGCCGTCGCTAGTGGTGCCCGGGCAGCACGCAGCAACGCTGCATTCCATGTTTGCGCCGATGCTGACCGCGATTGAACCGCTGGTGCGTGCGGCGCGCGCTGGCATGCTGGCGCCGCCATCCGTTGCGCGATTCCACAGCTCGCGCGGTCACCAGGTCGTCGAAGTCTCGGTCCGCGCGATGGCAAATGGCAGTCTGCTCGTGTCCGCGACCGACATCACGGCGCGTGAATCACTGCTTGAAGCGCTCGAGCGGCGCGCGCGTGAACTCACGGCCATCTTTGAAGTGAGCTCGTCGAGCGTCCGCGTGTTGGACACGGCGGGGAACATCATTCGTGCCAACAGCAATGCGCTGCGCGAGCACGTCGGCGATCGGCCGCGTACCCTCGATGAACTGGTGGAGCGCGAACAACCACTCTATCCCACGACACGCGAGCCGCTACGCGCCGACCTGCATCCGGGTCATCGCGCCTTGCGCGGCGAACTGATTCGCGGCGAGCGCTATATCGTCGTGCGCGGCGTGACGGGTGAGCGACGCATTGTGGAGATCTACGCGGCGCCCGTGATGAACGGTGCGCGGCGTGTGCTCGGCGCCGTGCTCGTCATGCGCGATGTGACAGAGCAGCACAATCTCTCGCGAAAGCTGGCGGAACAGGTGGCGTGGACGGCGAAGCTCAACGAGCGGGTGTCCACCGAGGCCGAACGTCTCGATCGCATGGTGGACGAGAGCTCGCGCGAGCTGCTCGCGTTGCAGGAGTTGCGTTCACGTGAGCGGCGACTCTCGGCGGTGGGCAAGCTTGCGGCCGGTGTGATGCACGATGTCAACAATGCGCTCAATCCGATCATGGCCGCCGCCTGGCTGCTCGAACATCACGCAACGGATCCCGCGGCGGTTCGCGACTACGCGCATCGTATCGTCAAGGCGGCTGAGACGGGCGCCGTCAGCGCCGCTCGTGTCGGGCGTTTCCTGCGCCAGGAACCAATCGATGCGGAAGCACGCACGCTGGTGGATCTATCGCAGATTGCCCACGACGTGCTGCAACTCACGGAACCGCTGCTGAGACAGCGCCAGGGCACGGATCGCCGTATCGAGTGCCAGCGTGCGCTTGGCACGGATGTGCTCGTGCATGGTGTGAGCGCGGAGATGCGCGAGGCAACGCTTAACCTTGTGCAGAACGCCATCGACGCCATGCCCGAGGGCGGTACCCTCACACTTCGTACGCTGACGCGAGACGACACGTCGTATCTTGAGGTGGCGGACACCGGGGTGGGCATGACGGACGATGTGCGCGATCGCGCGTTCGAGCCGTTTTACAGCACCAAGGGAGCGCACGGAAGCGGGCTCGGACTTTCAGAAGTGTATGGTATCATGCGACGCCACCGCGGCGCCGTTGACATTCGCTCGGCGCCGGATGCAGGCACGTGTGTGAGCCTGAGTGTCCCTCGCGCTGTGCGTTGTACATCGGAACCAGAAGCCCGGGCACCCTTGTCGTCTGCGCCAAAGCGCGTTTTGCTGGTCGAAGATCACGCGGATGGACGCGAGTTCATGCGTCGCGTGTTGTGTGAAGTTGGCCACACCGTCGTGGCGGTGAATAGCTGCGAGGCGGCTCGTGCGCAGCTGTCGGACCCTCACGCCACATCGTTTGACCTGGTCCTCACGGACATCGGCCTGCCCGATGGCTCGGGCTGGGAGCTGCTGCAACTGGTGCGCTCCACGCACCCTTCAATGCACGTTGGCGTCATTACCGGCTGGGAGCCCACCATCTCTGGCACGGGCACCCATGCTGCGGACTTTGTCTTGCGCAAGCCGCTACGCGCCGCAGAACTCCTGTCGTCGCTTGCACGATTAACCACTTCGCTCGATCCAGAACCGACCACATGACTGAACCCGCCGGTACCATCCGCGTGCTCGTTGCCGAAGACGATACCGCAGCCAGAGAAATACTCGTCGATCTGCTCACGGCGCTTGGCTACCTGGTGGTTGCCGAAGTCGGCAGCGGCGAAGAAGCGGCGCGGCAGGCGGCGCTGCTCACCCCCGATGCCGTGCTGCTCGATGTGCACATGCCTGGGGGGTGGAACGGTTTGCAGGCTGCGCACGAAATCACGCAGCACACTCCTGGGGTCGCCGTGGTGCTCTTTACCGGCGACGCGACGCTGTCGATCTCCGCAGACGACGCGCTGCGATCGAATGCAGTGGCATTGCTTCCCAAGCCGGTGCCGCCGGCAACCCTCGATGCCACGCTGCGACTGGCCATCGTCCGGGCGCGCGAACTGCTCTCGGCCCGGCAGGAGGCACAGCAGGCACGTGATCAACTCGAAGCCAGAAAACTCATCGAACGCGCCAAGGGAATTCTCATGCGCCGTACGGGAAGCTCGGAGCAGGAGGCCTACAAGATCATGCAGCGCACCAGTCAGGACAAATCGGTACCGATGGTGAACATCGCCAAAATCGTCATCGAATCCGAACCGGGCGCGAAGGCGTCCTGACCGTGCGTCGGCGTCGGCGTCGGCGCCGGCGTC
>JBGTOG010000416.1:0-3923 GCA_041742675.1 Gemmatimonadaceae bacterium
CTCCTGCTGTTGCGCGCGATTGCGCATGCGCGCCGCGTTGCGAGCGGTCAGCACGAAGGCCGCGGCGACGGCCGTGGCGCAGACAACGATAAAGAGGATTGGTGCAGTCCAGAACAACCGGGAGGTTGCGGAGAGCACGAGATCAGTGGCAGGAACTGCCGAGGCGGGAGCGAACACGGTGGGACGTTCGAGTATTTGGAAGCACGATCTGCTGGCTCATCGGCATCGATTGCCAGCCGAGCACTACTGTTAGCAATGGTTGTGCCAGCGGAGTTTGGGGGGGGGCGACAAAGCGAGTTGGTCGCCTAACATGTTGTTGCGCTGGTATTTACGATTTGCAGAGCAGGGCGCGAATTGTCCGAAGGTCGTGGTTTTGCGGGTTCAGACGCGGAACGCCTTGTTCCGTGGACGGCAGAATCTGCCGGGCGGTTGCGTGGGTTTTGGCATCTTCGAGTGTCAAGCAGTGAGAAGCTTTATTCCCAACGCCTTAGACTTGACCTTCAATGAACAACGCAGACGAAGCAATTCCGGACGTGCATGCTCTGACCACAGAACCGCTGAAGTCGCGCCTGCTCAGGCGAGTGGGAGGCGACATCGACCTGGCCAGTGATATTCTCCAGGATGCATGGCTTCGCGCCCTGGTCAATTGGCGCAAGGCAGGCGTCCCCGACCGACCAGGTGCGTGGCTGGCAGTCGTGGCGCGCAACCTGCTCTCGAACACACGTCGCGATCGCCGCCGAGTGTTTGTGCGAGACGCGGAGGTCTTGAACAGTGTGCCGGATGAATCCCGATCAGCGGATCCCGTTCGCGCCATGGAACTGGCCGAGTGTCGTGCGGAGATTCGCGCCGCGATGTCACGTCTGTCGAGTGCCGAGTCGGCGCTGCTGACGAGCTTTCATGTCGATGGTAGGTCGGTCGATCATCTGGCCGCGTCGCTCGGACTGACCAACAAGGCCGTTGAGGGGCGCCTGCGGCGAGTCCGCAGAAAGCTGCGTCGGGAACTCGCTGGCTCGTATGCTGATCGGTTTGCCATCAGCCTACTTGCGCTCGCGGATCCCGGTGACGCGCAATCGGGATTGGCTCTGTTCCTCAGGAGGCTGCCGCTTGCTGCGATGACTCCGTTCGTTTTCGTCCTTGCGTTTGCGCCACTCGCCTTCGCGGTGGACCGACTGCCACGACGCTCCCTCGCCTGGCTACGCGTTACGGCAGGCGTCCTCCTCTTCGCCATTGCAACAATTGCCGCGCCTGATGCCGCGCGGGAGTCGTACGTGCGCACACTGCAGTTGATGTCGGTAGGTCTGGTGTTCTGGGGGCTCTGGATGCTACGCGCGCCCTCACTCCGCCCCCAATAGCGTCTTGCGCTCCAACGCCGCGAACCGGGCGGCGCCATCCGTATCCGGGCGCCACAGCGATACCAGCATACCGACGGCAAACGAGAGCGGCATCGAGACCAGCGCCGGATTGCGCAGTGGGAACCAGGCCGAGTCGTGTTTGAGCAGGTCGACCTGAATCGCAGGGGAGAGTGCGATCAGACCCACGGTGGCCGCCGTGCCAATCACCATGCTCGCGGCGGCGCCGGCTGTGCTGGTGCGGGGCCAGAACATCGCGAGCAGCAGCGCTGGAAAGTTGCCGCTGGCGGCAATCGCAAACGCGAGGCCCACCATGAAAGCCACATTCTGCCCCTGAAAGACGATGCCGAGCCCCATCGCGATCAGCGCCAGACACACGGTGGCTCCGCGCGCTACCAACAGCTCTTCGCCCGGTTTTGGATTGCCGCGGCGCACGACACTGGCCCACAGATCGTGCGAGATCGCGGCCGCGCCGGAGAGCGCGAGGCCGGCCACCACCGCGAGAATCGTCGCAAAGGCCACCGCCGCAATGAACCCAAGGAACGGTCGCCCGCCCAGCAACTCGGCGAGCAGTGGCGCCGCCATGTTGCCGCCGGCATCGACAGCGCGAATGGCATCGGGGCCCACGAGCACCATGGCGCCAAACCCAAGGATGAACGTGAGCAGGTAGAACAGGCCAATCAACCCGGTCGCAAAAAACACGGAGCGTCTCGCCGCGCGCGCATCGGGCACCGTGTAGAAGCGCATCAGGATGTGCGGCAGACCGGCGGTGCCGAACATGAGGGCGAGGCCAAGCGAGATCGCGTCGAGCGGATTTTGTACGAGCTTGCCGGGCGCGAGCACACCGTCGCCATACTGCTCGGCCGCTGCAGCAAAGAGCGCCAGTGGTGAAAAGTTGAAGCGTGAGAGCACCAGCAGCGCGAGCATGGCGGCACCGCCGAGCAACAGCACGGCCTTCACGATTTGCACCCACGTGGTGGCGAGCATGCCACCGAAAAGCACGTACGCCATCATGGCGAGACCCACGCCAACCACGGCGAGTTCATACGGCACGCCAAGCAGCAAACGAATCAGTCCGCCGGCGCCGACCATCTGCGCAATGAGATAAAACGTGATGGTGGCCAGTGTGCCAACCGCTGCCGCAATGCGCACCGGGCGTGGGTTGAGGCGTGCGGCGACGACGTCAGCAAACGTGTAGCGCCCGAGATTGCGCAGCGGTTCGGCGACAAGAAACAGCACCACGGGCCAGCCAACGAGCCAGCCGGTGGAATAGAGCAGGCCGTCAAACCCTGACGTCGCCACCAGTCCGGCGATGCCAAGGAACGAGGCAGCGCTCATGTAGTCGCCGGCGAGTGCAAGGCCGTTCTGTCCGGCGGTGACACTTCGGCCGGCCGCGTAGAAGTCGTCGGTGGTGCGGGTGCGGCGTGCCGCCCAGTACGTGATGCCGAGTGTCGCGGCGATGAAGATCGAGAAGAAGGCGACGGCGACGGCGTTCGGTTGCCCGATGCTGGATGTCTGCACTACGGCGCTCGCGCTTTGGCGCGTTGTTCGGCAACCATGGGATCATAGACGGCGTTGGCCCAGCGTACGTAGATCCAGGTGAGCCCCCACGCGCTGACGATCACGAGGGCGCCGAGCAGGACGCCGAGTGAGAGGCCGTCGGTGAGACGTGTGGCCATCACATCAGGCCACCACGCGACGAGTGTGAGGAAGCCGAAGTAGATGGTGACCATGGTGGCGGTAAGCGCCGAGGCGAGGCGCCAGCGGGTGCGGGCGACGGCGCGCATGCGGAGGAGTGCGGCGTCGGGGGAGGCGGGGAGCATGGGCGGAGAAGCTACGGGGTGGTTCGTGGGGGGGGCAACCGAATACTGAAAACTGTGAACCGACGACCCCAAACGCTGTTGTGGTGCGTCGCACTAACGAGCGAGGGTTGTAGCGGTCGACAACTGACAACGGACAACGGACCACCGGTTGGGTCAGGTCGTGAGCGGTTGTCGGTGGTCGGTTGTTGGTCGTCGGTGGTCGGTGGTGTTGATCGCGGCACGTGGCGGGGGGGGCGCGTACCGATGGCATCAACCAGGCTTCAGGGCGGGCGTTGCTCGACGTGTAGCAGTGCTCCGAGGGCGGTCGCGAAGCCGGCTTGTTCGGGGAGCGTGAGGGGGAGGTCGTAGTAGTCACCAACGCGCGCCATGACGGTGCGCACGCTGGGCATATCGGTGAGGTGGCCGATGACGACGACGTGCTGCATCTGTTCGGCGCGGGCGGCGTTGATCGCGGTGATGGCGATGACCTGCGCGACGAGCGTCACCAGTGCAGCGGCGAGATCCTCGCGTGAGCTGGCGGCCGTGGATGTTGCGAGTCGACCGAAGTTGACGGCGGTGGCTTCTGGTGGCAGCGCGCCGATTGGTCCGGAGATGACGTCTTTCAGACTCAAGTCCACGCCGTTGGCGTCGCCGGCCATGGCGAGGGCGTCGATCTCGGCGGAGTTGGTGGTGCCGAGCAGCAGGCGGGCCAGGCCGAGCAACGTGCCGCCTCCGACGCCGGTGCCGGTGATGTGGGCGTAGCGGTCACCGC
>JBGTOG010000429.1:0-23107 GCA_041742675.1 Gemmatimonadaceae bacterium
TCGCGCTCGGCGCTCTTGCCCAACCCGCGGCCCAGCGGCTCGCGAAACATGCGCAGCGTGGCACGCAATCGCGTGATGGCAACGCGCGCCTGATGCACCGCCTCCACGTCGTCGGGTTGCTCGTGCAGCCGATTGTTGGCCGCGGCAAGCGCGTCGATCCAATCAAGGGCCAGTGCGCGCGCGGCATCACGGGCGTCGTGCGAGAGGCGAGACGTGGGCGACACAGCGGGGGGCGGGGCGGTTGTGGAGGAGTCAGTCACCATCGGCAGGGGTCACGGTTACGTGTGCGGATCCATCCGGCAAATAGTGGACGATCACGTGCCATGGTTGGCAGCAGACGTGACAATCCTCGATGTACTCCTGATCGTCACCCGAACCGGGATCGAGCGAAATCTCATTGGGCTCACCGCAGTACGGACAGGTGACGACACTCTCGCCGTCCGCCCGACCATCACCCAGCGGAAACTTGTCGTCAAGCCAGGCGTCGCTCAGATCGCCCTCGGAGTTCGGCGGCTGGTCTTCATTGGCGGGCAGAATCATGGCGGCGGCGCTGAGATGTGAACACGTGCGGTGCAACGGACGATCCGGAAGGTATCTGACCAATGGCTCGCTCCGCAGCCTGGTGTCCGCCAGAGGCGACACTACATCGTCCAGCGGGGGAGACGCGCGGGGTGACCGGCGTCACGCAAACACGTTGTGAAATAACAACTTACGGCGTCCGCACCACACTGGCGCACCGTGTGCAATAAGAAGAGGACACACGAAGGTTTCCCGTCTTGTATCACGGTCCAGGTTCAGGAGTTTTGCCATGGTCTCCCCATCCGTTCGCTTTGCTTCGCCGCTGTGGCGCGGGGTGCGTGCGGGCTCACTCGCGTTGGCTGCGGTGGTCACGCTCGCGGCGTGCGGCAGTACGCGTGTTTCCCGTATCGACCCCACGTCGGTCACCGATCTGTCGGGCAAGTGGAATGACGCCGACTCGCGGCTGGTCGCCAACGCGCTGATTACGCAGTCCATCGACGCCACGTGGGCCCGGCAGTACAGCGCGTCCAACGCCGGCCGCACACCAACGGTGATTGTGGGCCCGTTTGTGAATCGCACCCTCGAGCACATTCCGGTGGCCACGTTCACTCGTGACCTCGAGCGCGCCTACGTCACTACGGGTGCGGTACGAATCGTCGCCAGTGCTGACGAACGCAGCACCGTTCGCGCAGAACGCGACGATCAGCAGGTGAATGCCATCGCCGAATCGCGAGCGCGCCTCGCCATGGAGCAGGGCGCGCAGTTCATGCTGCAGGGTGATGTGCAAGCCATCGAAGACGCGCAAGGACGCGAACGTGTTGTCACCTACCAGATCGATGCCACACTCGTGGATCTCGAGACGAACGCGAAGGTCTGGGTGGGTCAGCACAAGATCAAGAAATACGTTGACCGCCGCCGCATTGGCTGGTAGGAGAATCCCATGCCCCTTATTCCCATGATTCAGAGACATCGCGTGACGTTGGCCGTGATGCTGCTTGTTGTAACGGCGTTGTCGGCGTGCAACGGCCCGCGAGCGATTCAGGAAACACCGGTGCTGATGACCGGTGATCGTGTGCTCATGTCCGACGACGTGATAGCCGAGGCGCGTGATCGCGAACAGTTTTTGCGCGCCGAGCGCCAGGCGCAGCATGATTCAGTCACGACGGCGGCGGTGGCGTCGTGCACACCGGCTATCTGCGCGGCGATTGGTCGCGGCGAAGTGGCGCTCGGCATGAACACGGCGCAGGTGATGGCGGCCACGCGTTCGGCGCCGGACGCGTGGAGCGTGCGTCGTTCAGCAAGTGGTGTTGTGATGACACCGGCATCGCTCGATGCCGTGCCGACGGATGCGCAGGGTCAGCTGGCCATCGTGCAGTTTGACGGCGACCGTGTGTCCAGTGTTGCCCGCCGCGATCGGGCGGGACTGCGCGTGGAAAGCTCGCCTCTGGATACCACGCGTGAGGCCCGTGCCATTGCGCTGGCCGATGCGATCATCCGCGAAGGCGATGACTTTGTGGCGGCCGGTGACCGGGTGCTGGCACTTGAGCGCTACGATCGCGCGCTGGTGATCGCGCCGGAAGATGCAATGCTCAACTACAAGGTCGCGCAGTTGCTGGATCAGCAGCTTCGTCCGGTTGAGGCGCTCATGCGCTATCAGAAGTTTCTGCTGTCGCTGGAGCTGCAGCGCATCGATGCGGTGGGCACGCAGAATGCCAAGCTGGCGGAAGCGATCGCGCTTGCGCAGCAGCGCATTGTGGTACTGGATCGTCGTTAACACTTCGTTCACTCAGATTTCTCGCGTCTCATGACCGCATCGCGCGTCCATCGCCTCGTCTCGACCGCTCTGCTCTCGCTCACTGCCCTGGCGGTGAGCGGGTGCGGCGCGGTGTTTGGCAACGGCTTTCGCTCGGTGTCGATGGCCCCAAGCGGATTGCCGTGGGGTGAGGAGTATGTGCGCCGCTCTTTGGTGATGGGCACGTATGACCAAGCGCTGGAGCGCACGGTCAAGGGCAAGGACGGCGCACCGGACGATGAGATTCTGCGGGCGCTGTTCCGCGGCCAGGTGGCGTACTACGCCGGACGCTGGGGCGAGAGTGCGGAGGCATTCGCCGAGGCCGATCGGCTGACGGAGGCGCGGTACACAAAGAGTGCATCGCGCGGTGTGGTGTCGTTGCTTACCAACGACAACGTGTTGCGCTACTCGCCGCCGCGCACTGAGCGTTTATTCGCGCACTACTACGCGATGCTCGGCCGCGTGCAGTCGGGCGATGTGGAGGGAGCGGCCGTAGACGCGCGCCGACTGTCCGCGTTGCTCGAAGGCTCCATGCACGATCTGCAGGCTGAAGAACGGCCGACCCATGCGGCACTTCGCGACGTGGCGGGCGCCGTGTTTGAGGCAGCAGGCGAGTGGAATGATGCGAGCGTCGCCTATCGCAACGCGGCCCTGCTGCGCGGGGCGTCACGCGCGAGCGTTGATTCCATGGTGGTGATGCGCCCGCTCGGCGACAGCGCCACGCTGTTGCTGGTGGTGGAGAGCGGATTCGTGGCGCACTATGTCGAGAGCGCGTTGGCCATTCCCATGGACGACGCGACATCATCGCGGGCCTCAGGCAAGCGGCGTACGTCGCCACTACCGATCGGGCATCATCCAGGGACGCGGGCGGCTGATGCACCGTCGTTTGAGCCGTTACCAGACAACGGGAAGGCGGCGCGTTCGGCCGAAGCGAGACGTGCGGTGGCACGCGCAGCGAGTGGTGGAGTCGGTGAGACACCGCGCACCTTTCCCAGCGTGATCGACGCGCCGGCGGTCGATAGCGTGCTGGCCGAACAGGCGCGTCAGCAACTGACGAACGATGTGTTGCTGCAACGCAAGATGGCTGAATCAGTCGCGGAGATTGCGGCCACGGTCGAGTCGAAGTCGTCGCTGGCATCGTTCATCGGCACACCACAGTCCCGATTTTCCAAGGCGCTTGACGCACTGCCGTTTGGCGGTGTGTTTGTTGCCGACGGTGCGGTGCTTGGCCATGAAGCGCACAGCGATCTTCGCGCGGTTGCAGCGTCTGACGTCGTCACGTCCGCCCTGGTTGCGACGGGCCCGCTGGTTGAGCCGATGACGGTGGCGTCTGATTGGACGCCGCGTCGCACCACGCGGACGCGTTTTCTGGGTGATCGCTCGTGGAACCGCAGCTGGTTGGAGATTGCATGGCCGGCGCTGGTTCGGCCACGGCTTCCCTCCGCACCGGTCACGCTGGACGTGCACGGGCTGATGGTGGCGCGCGATAGCGCATCTGACGCGGAGCGTCGGTGGGAGCAGCGCACACTTGTGCCAGCGTCTGGAGTCGCGACAGCCGATATCACGGATGCCGTGGCCGCGGACGCGCAGCGGTTGCGTGGTGCGCGATTGGCTCGATTGATCGCGCGCACGGCAACGCGCGTTGCGCTGGTGGAAGGAATGCGCGAGAAGCATGGTGAGGCGGCGGGTGCATTGGCCAGCTTCTTCGTGTCGGCGCTGGAGCGCGCGGATACGCGCGCCTGGCATCTGCTGCCCGGTCGACTTTCGGTGGTGCGGATGACGGTGCCGGCGGGAGAAATCAATCCGTCGCTGGTGGTGGGCGGAGGAGGGAATGGCGTTCAGGTAACGATCGCGCCGCGGCATGCGGCACCCGGATCCGTGCACGTGCTGCCCGCTCGCGTGTGGCGGGACCCCGCTGGGGGCATGGCGCCGGCGCTGGTGGCGCAGAAAGTGGATGGTACGATTCCGATTCCCTGAGACTGGATCTCGGGCGGTCGATTGAGTTACGTGGTGGCGGTACCGCGCCGCACCCGCCGGTGGGGGGCCTGGGCGATACAACGGATGGTTTCGTGTTGGGAGCCTGACGGGCTTCTGAGCCGTTGTGTCTGTGACGCGTCGATGTCGCACGACGACGCCGCCACTCTTACTGCTCCCTGATGACTGTTCGCCAATCTACACGTGCCGTGCAGCTGCTCTCCGAGGCGCTGCACCTTGAGGTTGATCCTTCAGCGTGGGTTACGCTTGACCGACGCCTGCGCCGCGGGCCGCTGTCCCAGCAGCTACAACAGATTGGCCAGGCGCTCGACGTCGCATTTCTGACGCGAGCGGTAGACGCCGATGCCGTCGGACGCGCGGCTGAAGAGCGAGATATGCCGGTGGTATTGGTGCCATCACTTGAGGCGGATTCGGGCGACGTGTTGGTGCTGACGGAGTCTACACGCAACAAGGCCGTTCTGTGGCTGGTGTTGTCATCCGGCGAGGCGCGGGTGCTGGATGTCAACTCGTCTGCAGAGATCGCGAACGCAGTGCGGGAGCGACTGGGCGCGAGTTGCTTTGCGCTGTCGCCGCTCGGTCTCAGACCGAGTTCGTCGCCTTCCGGCTCCGTGGAAGTGCTCGAGGCGGATGCCGAGACTGAGTCGGAAGATGAAGCGACCGCGCACGGATCGCAGGCGGTGGCACGACTCTGGGAGCTGCTCTCGCGTGACAAGCGAGAGATCATCATTGTGTTCTTTTACGCCGGTCTGGCGGGGCTTTTCTCGCTGACGCTTCCGCTGAGTGTCGGTGCGATCGTGCAGTTGATTCAGGGTGGTCTGATCTTGCAGTCGGCGACCATCCTGATCGCGTACGTGATTGCGGGTACGATCATCGCCGGTGTGCTCCAGGTGCTGCAGCTCGGAGTGGTAGAGCGCATTCAGCAGCGTGTCTTCGCCCGCATGGCGCTGGAGTTCACGTTTCACCTGCCGCGGGTGCGGTACGATGTCTTCCTCCGCGAAGACTTGCCGGAAAGCATGAATCGCCTGTTCGAAGCAGCCCTGATTCAGAAAAGCCTGGCCAAGTTCCTGCTCGATACATCGCAGGCGCTGCTCACGATTTTTTTCGGGCTGATTCTGCTCACGTTCTACCATCCGTACTTCACGCTCGTTGGCGTGATGCTGGTGCTGACGCTTGCCCTCCTGTTCTGGATTACGGGCCCGAAAGGCCTCGCGACCAGTCTCATGGAGAGCAAATACAAGTATCGGGCGGTGCACTGGCTGGAGGAGGTGGCGCGCTCGTTCCACGCCTTCAAGTTTGCCGGGCGATCGCAGCTCGCGCTGTCGCGCATGGACGAGATCCTCACCAAGTATCTCAAGTATCGCGACAAACATTTTCGGGTGCTGATTCAGCAGGCCGTTGCCATCGTGGTCTTCAAGACGGCGATCACGGCGGGGCTGCTCATTGTCGGCACGGTACTGGTGGTGAATCGTCAGATCACGTTGGGTCAGTTTGTCGCGTCGGAGCTGGTGGTGGTGACCGTGCTTGCTGGTGTCGAAAAGCTGGTGCTGTCACTGAGTGTCGTCTACGACATTCTGACCTCGGTGGAGAAGGCGGGTCACGTCACTGATCTACCGGTCGACGATGTGGGGCGCACGCCCCTGCTCCCGACCACGCAGGGCATGCGCATGGAGGCGCGCAACCTGTCGTATGCGTACTCGGGGGGTGGGGCGGTTGTGCTGCGGGATGTCTCGCTCACGATTCAGCCTGGACAGCGCATTGCACTCACCGGTTTCAAGGGCGCCGGTCGCAGCACGCTGCTGCGTCTGCTCAGTGGCTTGCTGGACGGCTTTGGCGGTACGCTGCTCGTGGATGGTGTGTCCATGCACGATGTGGACCGCGATTCGATGCGCGAGCGTATTGGTCAGGTGCTCTCGTTGACCGATTTGTTTGAGGGCACGATTGCCGAGAATGTGTCGGTCGGTCGCACGCACATCGACGAGGCGGAGGTGTGGGAAGCGCTGCGTCTCGTTGGACTCGAGCGGGAGGTGCAGGGCATGCGTCATGGTCTCGACACGCGCATCTCCAACGGCGGACGTTCCCTGCCATCACACATCGCGACCAAGCTGCTGTTTGCGCAGGGCATCGCCGGTTCACCGCGGCTGGTCCTGTTCGATGACCTGTTCATGAACTTGCTGGCAGATGATCGTCGTCGACTGCTTGCGCTGCTCACCGACAGCACACGCAACTGGACCGTGTTATCGGTTTCCCACGATCCAATGCTGCTCGAGTCCTTTGATCGCGTGATTGTCGTGCGCGATGGCATGATTGCGGCCGATGGTGCGTTCGCCGAAGTGCGCGATGATCCGTATTGCGTGAGCCTGCTGGACACCCATGAGCGCAGCGCCGAAGTGGCGCGTGCCGTGCGCCAGCGTACGATTGCGGAGCGCGACGCATGACGACACTTCCACCGTCGGGTCCGGCGAAACGTCCCGCGTTCGATCCGGAGAAACTCCCGCTGCATTCGTCGCGACTGTTGTACGAACGACAGTCGTACAGCGCTGTGTCTCGCTGGATCCTGTTCATTTTTGTGTCCCTCGTCCTGGCCGCGTTCCTGCCGTGGCAGCAGAACGTGCAAGGAACGGGCACGGTGAGTGCACTGAGTCCGTCGGACCGCCCACAGTCGTTGCCGTCGCGTATTGACGGTCGCATCGAACGATGGTTTGTCTCCGAGGGACAGTTTGTGGCGCGTGGAACGCCGATCGTGCAGATCTCGGAAATCGAGGACGCGTATCTCGACCCCGAACTGGTGCTGCGCACGCAGGAACAGTTGGATGCCAAGTCCAACGCGAACGCCGAAAAACTTCGTAAGGTAGGTGCGCTCGACGAGCAGATCGACGCGCTGACCGACGCGCTGGGACTCCGGCTTGAGCAGGCACGGAACCGTGTGCTGCAACTGGAGGCGTCGGCGACGCAGGCAACGCTCGAAGACTCTATCGCCGCGGATCAGTTGACGCGTCGCGATTCGCTGTATCGCCTCCCGTTGGGCCTGGTCTCGCTCAACGATCTGCAGTCCACGCGCATGCGTGCGCAGGCTGCCAGTGCGCTGCTCGTGCAGCGCCGCAACGAACTGCTGAATGCGCGAATCGAACTGCAGTCGCTCGACGCCGAATATCGTGAGAAGATCGAGAAAGCCCGGTCTGATCGTGCCGGTACGCTCTCCGAGGTTGCGCAGGGCAACGCCGAGATTGCGCAGCTGCGTAATCGCGTCGCATCGCTCGAAGTGCGCCAGACCTACTATCGCATCGAGGCACCGCAAGACGGCTACGTGGTCAAGGCGATGCGGCAAGGTGTGGGTGAGTTGGTCAAGGCGGGTGAACCTATCGTCACCGTGCAGCCGGCCACGCCTCGCCAAGCCGTGGAGATGTACGTGCGGGCGATGGACGTGCCGCTGCTGACCCCGGGTCGCAAGGTGCGCCTGCAGTTCGACGGCTGGCCGGCGTTGCAGTTCTCGGGGTGGCCCAGCGTCGCGGTGGGTACGTTTGGCGGCGAAGTGGCTGTCATCGATCAGGTGGCCAGCGCTGATGGTCGCTTTCGCGTGCTGGTGGTGCCTGATCCAAACGATGACCCGTGGCCGG
Source organism: Gemmatimonadaceae bacterium (assembly GCA_041742675.1). Lineage (GTDB taxonomy): Bacteria > Gemmatimonadota > Gemmatimonadetes > Gemmatimonadales > Gemmatimonadaceae > JAABRT01. The sequence continues at coordinate 7,921 of JBGTOG010000429.1, forward strand.
TGCAGCTTCGTGTGGGATCGGGCGTGTATGGATGGGCCATGCTGGATTCCGTGCGTGTCTGGTTTGAGCTGTGGCGTCAACTCAATGGCTTCCCGCCGTCGATCGATGCAACGCAGGCAGTCGGCGGCGCGGATGCACGAGGGCAGGAACCGGCGCCGGGCAGCGGCAAGTGATGCGCGTCGAAATCCAAGCGCTTCGTGCGTTGCTGTTCGCGATAAGTGTGTCGCTGGTGGAACCCATGCATGCGCAGGGCGGAGTCCCCGTTGGCGAACCCGTTGGTTCGTCGGCGGCACCGACGCAGCCGGACACCAGCGGTATTCCGTACCCGTACCGCGTGTTTATCGCACAGGTCATGGCCGACCATCCGATTGCGCGGCAGGCGGATCTGCTGGCCGAAGACGTGCGCAATCAGCTGCGCACCGCGTGGGGCGCCTTCGACCCCACGATCGCCGCGACCTGGGATCAAAAACGTTTCTCAGGCACCGGCTACTACGCCTATTCCGACGTGGCGGTGAAGATCCCCACGCCGTTTGGCAGCGATATCAAAATCGGCTTCGAGCGTGCGGACGGTGCCTACATCAATCCGGACCGGCGCACGCCGAGTGTTGGTCTGGTCACCGCAGGGCTCAGTATTCCACTGGGTCAGCGCATCATTACCGACGAGCGGCGCACGGCCCTGGCGCAAGCGCGTGCCGTGCGTGATGCGGGCGAAGCGGAGCGGATCGCCATTTACAACGCGTTGTTGGTGAACGCGGCGCGGGCCTATGGGGCGTGGTACGAAGCGTGGCGACGACGCGCGGTGGCGGAGGAAGGTGTGTTGCTGGCCGAGTTTCGCTTTGACGCGGTGCTGGCCCGTCTGGAGGCCGGTGATCTGCCGCCGGTTGATACGCTGGAGGCCTCGCTCGAAGTCGAGCGTCGCGTCGTGTCGCTGCGGGAGTCTGAGGCGACGTACTTCACGGCCGAACTGGTGCTGTCGGCATTCCTGTGGGACGCCAACGGCGATCCCGTGGCGCTCGCGCCGGATGTGCGGCCCACGCTGGAGGGACTGGAGGCCGATGTCTTGCCCCCCACCGATTCGGCGGCGGTCGCGTCATGGCTTGAGCAGGCGCGCGTCAACAATCCGTTGCTGCGCCGGATTGATGCGGATGTACGCAACGCCGAAGCCATGCGTCGGTTCACCGCACAGCAGCTGATGCCGTTTGCGGAAGCGAGTGTATTCGCCATTAGTGAGCGCGGATCATCACCGCCGTTGTTTGATCGCGAACAGAATGCCGACAACTACAAGGCGGCGCTCGAAATCAAGTCGCCACTATTGTACCTCAAGGAGCGCGGACGCTTTGGCAGTGCCGGCGCGCGACTGGATATCCGTCGCGTGGAACGGGATCGATTGCAGCGTGAAGTGGAGAACGCGATCCGCATCGCCGCGAATGACTTGAACGTGCTACGGGAGTTGGTGGCGACGCAGACGCGCAATGTGGCGCGTACGCGCGTGCTGCGCGATGCCGAAGTAGAGCGCTTCAACAGCGGTGAGGGCACATTGCTCGTAGTCAATCTGCGGGAGCGGGCGGTGCTCGATGAATCGGTCCGGCTGGCGCAGTATGAAGCACGGGTCGCCGCGACGCGCGCTGCGCTGGCGGTGGCGATCGGCGATGCGGGCCAACTCCCTCTCGTGCTCGGGCAGCCGTGATCCTGAGCGCAACCACTCCTCACGCAGGCAGTCGTCAGTACATCTGACCCGTGCGGCCGGCATGGGTAACGAGCGAGGTTGTGCGTGGAACTCGTGAGCCGTTGCCACGTAGTGACGGAAACATCAACCCACACCCGTTTTCACCATGCGCACCGCGACTCACGCCACTACTGGCACACGTGAACTGCTACTGGTCCTCGGACTGCTGACGGCAGGTCTTCCCATCCACACCGCCGCGGCGCAGCCGGAGCCCGGCGCGCCTGTTGGCCCCGTGAGCGCCGGCGTTGCGTTCAATGTCTCGCAGCCGCGCGGCGCGTTTGCCGAGACCACCAATCTTGGGTACGGACTCAGTGGCAACGTGCTCTTTCGGCTTGATCCGAACTCCATTCTCAACATCCGGGCAGATCTGGCCTTTCAGAACTACGGCAACGTGCGGCAGCGTGTGCCGCTGAGCCCCACGCTCGGCAATCTCATTCTCGTGGACCTGCGCACGTCAAACAACATTGCCACGTTCGTATTGGGCCCGCAGCTGCTTGGCCCCACCGGGGCATTCACGCCATATGCGTCACTGCTGGGCGGTTTTTCGGCCTTCTGGACGGAAAGCTCTGTTGAAGGTTCGAACGAGAACCAGCCATTCGCGAGCACCACGAACTCGAGCGATTTTGCGCTGGCCTACGGCGGTGCAACGGGCGCGTACATTCGTGTGTCGCAAGGCGCGCGGCCGATTCGGCTCGACCTTGGCGTGCGCTACCTACGTCATGATGACGTCACGTATCTGACGGCCGACGAAGCGCGTGCCTCGGTGCGGGAAAATCGCTCGCCGCAGCCGATTCGGTCGCGGGTGGACTTTTACACGTACTTCGTGGGTGTACAGGCCGTCGTGTTCTGATCGGCGGCCTGCCGACCCGACAGCGTTACCCGTCGTGATCGCGTCGTCCGCGATCGCGCTTCACGGTTGATCGGCGTTTTTTTTCGTCCAGCCGACGCTCGACGGCACCTCGCGTGGGCCTCGTCGCCTTGCGCGGCACGGGGTCGGGCAAGGCGGCGCGAATGATGCTGGCGAGTCGGTCTGCCGCCGCATCACGATTGCGACGCTGACTGCGATGCTCGGCCGCGACCAGGCGCAAATACCCGGCCGAATCGAGCCGGCCCGCCAACCGCTGCAGCACGCGTTCGCGATGCGCCGTGGAGAGTGAGGCCACCAGCGATTCACTTGAGGCGGGGTGCCATCGGAGTTCAATGCGCGTCGCGCTGCGATTGACGTGTTGTCCGCCCGGTCCCCCCCCCGTCGTCGCCCGCACGTCGAGCTCCGACAGCGGAATCGACAGGTGGTGCGTGATCACGATGACGTCCGACGTCCCTTCGCTCACAATCGGCCACCAGGCGCGATGCACGGTTGCTCGCTGAGCTGACGAGTGATCTCCTCCGGTGTTGGCCGCTCATCGGGTGTTGGCGCAATGAACACCACGATGTACTCGCCCGGCGTCGTGCGGTCGATCTGCTCCTCCCGATACCCAACCGCACGCATTTCACAGCGCAACAGCGCGATCGGTGTGCCGTGTCCCCAGGTGGGTCGATCGAGATCCAGAATGACAATGCGACCGCCGGGTTTCATCGCCGTCGCAAGATTCCAGAGCAAACCGAACGGCTGCGAAATCTCGTGGTACATATGAATGAGAACGGCGGCGTCGAGCGTCGCCGCCGGCAGTCGTGGGTCGTGCGGCTCGCCACTGACAACTTCCACATTGGACCATCCCGACTTCCGCGCGCGCGCAGTGAGCAGGTCCAGATAGCGCGGGACGATGTCTTCGCCGTACACGCGTCCCGTGGAACCAACGCGCGGCACCAGTCGTGCGACGTAGTAGCCGTCGCCCGCACCAATGTCGGCGATGTGCATGCCCTCACGGGGTGCCAGCAGGCGCAGGACGCGTTCCGCCTCGCCGGCATCGTCTCGATCATCCTCGTTGCTCCAGCGCGGCGCCACAATATCGGCCACCACGCGAGACGGTGCCGGAAACGCTGCCTCCGGGGCACCCGGCTCCGAGAGCGGACGTGCATCGGCAACGACGACCGCCGCTTCTCCGGTGCGGTTGTTGGCGTCTGCAGACGGGCGACAAGCGGCCAGCAGCAGCAGCAACGCGCACAACGCGCGACGCGGTGCCTTCCTCACAACGCCACCGCGCCGCGAGCGTGGACACGCAGGGCGGCAACGCGCCGTCCGTCCATTGCCACGACCTCGAGCTCACCGCCCGGATACGTCACGCGATCACCCAGGTGCGGCAGCCGCCCCAGCGTGTTGAATGCGTAGCCGCCCAGTGTGGTCCAGTCGCCCTCCGGGATCGCGAGACTGTGATCTGAACGCACATCCACGAGCGAGAGTGCGCCGGCGAGTTCGAGTACGCCGTTTGTCACCATCGATTCGCGAGCGATCAGATCGTATTCATCAGCAATGTCCCCCACCACTTCCTCCACCAGATCCTCGAGCGTGACGATACCCGCCGTGCCTCCGTACTCGTCCAGGACAACGGCCAGATGGGCGCGCGTGCGCCGCAGATCATCGAGCACGCGCTCGGCGGCGCGCGTCGCAGGAACGAACAACGGCTCCCGCAGATGTTCGCTCAACTCGAAGGGCTCGTCCTTCTCGTACAGCCAATAATCCTTGGCAAGCAGGACACCGACAACATCGTCGAGCGTCTCTCGATATACCGGATAGCGCGAGTAGCGTTCCGTGCGCATCGTCTCGCGAATGTCCTCTTCGTTGGCGTCATGCGGAATCGCGGCCACATCAGTGCGCGGACGCATCACGTCCCACGCCTTCTTGTTGTGGAAGTCGAAGACGCCGGCCAACATCGCGGAATCGCTTTCATCCAACGTGCCGTGCGCGCGGGCCTGCATCACCAGCAGGCGCAACTCCTCTGGGGAGTGGCCGTTGGCGCTCTCAGCCGCCGGCTCCACACCGAGGACGCGCAGCAATCCGTTCGCGGTGCCCTGGAAAAGCGCGATGAACGGCGACATGACATGCGAGAAGAGCATGAGCGGACGCGCGACCCACAGGCTGACGCGTTCCGGTCGAATCAACGACACGGACTTCGGCATCGCTTCGCCGAACACGATGTGCAGAAACGTGACGACCGTGAAGGCAACGGCTACGGCCGCGCCACTGTGCACCACGCCAGAGGGCAGGGTGATGCCAGCCGCGCCCAGTCCAGCGTCCACCAGCACCGCGATCGCCGGGACGCCGATCCATCCCAGTGCGAGCGAGGCCAGCGTAATGCCAAGCTGCGTGCCCGAGATGTAGCGGTCGAGTTGGCCGAGCGCGCGTTGCACCACCAGCGCACCGCGGCGGCCATCTGCGACCAGCTGTTCGATCCGGCTGCGCCGCACTGCGACCAGCGCAAACTCAGCGGCGACGAAAAAGGCATTGGCGGCCACCAGCAGCACAACCAGCGCCAGACGGAGCGAAATGGTGCCGGCGGTAAGAGCGACTTCGGTACTGGCAGGGTCTGCGGGCATGCGAGGAGGTAACGGGCGCGCTCATGGTTCGTCCTGACTGTACAACTCGTGCATTCTGCAAGACTCGCGGGCGATCCGCGGTTCTCGCATCCTGCGATGCTGCCAACCCGCGCCGGCTGGCAACTCGCACTTCCGCTCCTCGACATTCGCCGCTGAACGTACGTGCGGTACACCCCAAGCTATCCACAGATCGCGATCCAGCGCATGCTCGACCCGTACCGCGTACTGCGCTGGGTCTGGCTGGGCCGCGTCGTGATCGGATTCGCGATTCTCGTGGCGGCCGTGTTCGTCTGGGAACGAGCTGCGCCCCAGGATACGCTTGTCGCAACGCTGGCGTTCGCCATGGCGGTGCTCACCACAGTGGCGTCGGCGATGTACCGGGAAATATACCGTCGCCCCACGGGGCGAGGCTTTTTCCTGCTCCAGTGCATCATCGATCTGCTGCTCGTCACGGCCATTGTGCACGTCACGGGCGGGTGGAGCTCGCAATTCGCGGCGCTCTATATCCTCGTGATCGCTGTGGCCACGCTGCTCCTGCCGTTCCGCGATGGCGTGCTGATCGCCGTGCTGGCGAGCGCGCTGTACGCTCTGGACGTGCTCTGGTTCCGGCTGGAGACGCCGGCGCTGGCGATCTGGGTGCAAGTGGCCGTGTTCGTCGTGGTGTCGGTGGGAAGCGGCGTTATTGCCGCGCGGCTCCGCCAGGCGGGCGACGGTCGCGACGAACTGGCAGCCCAGCTGGTCAAGGTCCAGCTCGAAGCCGCGGACATCCTGCGCAGTATTCAGAGCGGCATCGTCACCGTAGACGCCGGTGGCCATCTCCTCTACGCCAATCCGCATGCCTCCGACTTGCTCGGCATCGCGCTCCGCGGCATGGTGGGGCGACCAGTGATCAGCGTGTTGTCCGCTGTGGCACCAGAACTTGCCGAGGTGCTGCAACGCACCGCTGACGACGGCACGCGGCGTACCCGGGTGGAAGGAGTGATTCACCGCGACGGGCAGCAGGTGCTGGTGGGTCTGACGACGACCATATCAGAACGTGGCGGCGCCGGCGGAGCGCGCACGGCCACCGCCATCTTTCAGGACATCTCCGACAGCAAGCGGCTGCAGGCGCTCAACATTCGCACCGAGCGATTGCAAGCCGTGGCCGAACTCAGTGCGTCGCTGGCCCACGAGATAAAAAATCCGTTGGCGTCTATTCGTAGCGCCACCGAACAACTGGCGCGTCGCAGCGAACGCCGAGCCGACGCTGATGAAGACGAGCAGGCGCTGTTTGCGCTGACCGTTCGTGAATCGGATCGGTTGAGCCGCCTGTTGAGCGAGTTTCTGGACTTCGCGCGCACGCGTGCGGCACAGCTGACGCCCGTCGATGTGGTAGCCGTCGCGCGCGCCGCCGTCGCCCTTGTGCAGCAGCATCCCGCGTGTCACGACGGCGTACACGTCATGCTTGAAGAGCCCGCCGATGACCTGGTGCGCACGGTTGCCGGTGACGACGACTTGCTGCACCGCGCCGTGTTCAATTTGGTGCTTAACGCCGTGCAAGCGGTCGACGGTGGAGGCGACGTACGCGTACAAGTTGCGCTGGCCCACGACAGCGCGCTGGACGCCAACGCCATTGCCGTGCACGTCACCGACACAGGCGCTGGCATTCCGGAGGCCATGCGTGATCGGCTGTTTGAGCCCTTTGTCACGAGCAAAGTCGGTGGTACGGGCCTCGGGCTGCCGATCGTGCACCGCGCTGCCGAGGCACATCGCGGCGTGGTGCTTGTGGATCATCTCGAACGCGGAACGCGGTTTACGCTGCTGTTGCCGCTCGCACCGGGCGCACAAAGCGGGACGTATCACGCGGTTGATCGCCGTGTTGAATCACAGGACGCGGCCAGCGCGGAATCCTCAACTGCCAACGCCGTCACCGCGGGCGCTGCTGCTACCACCAACGCCGTCGCCGCGGGCGCTGCTGCGGCGACCACCAACTCCGTCGCGGCCTGACCGGCCGATGAGCTGACATGACCCTGACCCGAGTGTTGTTGTGACGACCCTATCCTCTGCCAACGGCGCGCTGCCGCGCGTCTTGCTGGTTGACGACGAAACCGGAATTCTCGAGTCGCTGCGCATCCTGCTCAAGGGCGAGGGCTTTCAACCCGTACCCGCGCTGGGCGGACGCGCTGGCCTCGATCGCCTCGACGACGGTGAACCGGATGTCGTGCTGACAGATATTCGCATGCCGGATGTCACCGGTGTGCAGGTGCTGGCGGCGGTACGCGAACGGTATCCGTCATGCCCGGTCATTCTCATGACGGCGCAAGCGACACTGCAGTCGGCGATGCAGGCCGTGAATGAAGGCGCTTTCTATTACATCCAGAAGCCGTTTCGCAACGACGAGCTGCTGGCCATTCTTCGCCGCGCGGTCGAACACAAGCAGCTGCGCGCTGAAAACACCGTGCTCAAACAGGAAATCCGAAAGCGCGATCGCACCAGCAGTGTGGTGGCCATTGGCAAGAGCCGCGCCTGGCAGGAAGCGCTACGCATGGCCGAGATGGTTGCGCCCACTGATAGTACGGTGCTGATCACGGGTGAATCCGGCACGGGCAAGGAAGTCATCGCGCGCTATGTGCACGATTTGAGTGGTCGCAATGAGCTGCCGTTCATGTCGATCAACTGCGGCGCGTTGCCGGAATCACTACTGGAGAGTGAACTGTTCGGTCACGTGAAGGGCTCGTTCACCGGTGCGGTGAAAGACAAGACTGGACTCTTCGCCGCGGCAGCTGGCGGCACGTTCTTTCTTGACGAGATTGGCGAGACCACGGCAGCGACGCAGGTCAAGCTGTTGCGCGTGTTGCAACAGCGCGAAGTGATTCCCGTGGGCGGCACCGAGTCGGTGGCCATCAATGCTCGCGTGATTGCGGCGACCAACCGCGACCTGGAAGAAGAAATCAAACGTGGGTCGTTCCGCGGTGACCTGTACTATCGCTTGAATGTCATCGCACTGCATCTGCCGCCGCTGCGGCATCGCGCGGATGACATCCCGTTACTCGCTGAGCACTTTTTATCACGCGTGGCGAAGCAACGCGGCGAGCCGGTGAAGGACCTGGCCGAAACAGCGCGCGATGCGATGATGGCGTACCAGTGGCCCGGCAATGTGCGCGAGCTGGAGAACTCGCTTGAGCGCGCGGTCATTCTTTCCAGCGGTGCAACGATCGACGCATCAGCGCTGCCGGCTCGTATCGTTGAGCGGCGTGCCGAACCGCTGATCGCGGACCGTGCACCCACGACGCCGACGCTGGAAGCGATTGAGCGCGCGTACATCGCGTGGGTGTTGCAGAACGAGAGCGGCAACAAGAGTCGCACTGCAGAGGTGCTGGGCATCGATCCGTCCACGCTGTACCGCAAGCTTGCGCGCTACGGCGAAGACGCGGCGTAGCATCACGGCGAGCTCAACGAACCATGAACGAGCGTGTCTGTCACCGTGACGGCACGCTCGTTTCGCGTCTGGAACGGGACGTGGCAGCGCGCCGCACCACACCATTTGCACCGTGCAAGAGATCGTGCGAAACGCAGTGCGCGCGCTAGCGATTGGGGTGGCAAGGAAATGATGTAAGTGCTTGCAACGCAACGTGTTTCCGTACGACATCACCCGTGGCCTGCGCATTGCCATACTGGTTGGCGTCGCGCTGGACTCGAGTGAGACTGCGTCGATCGAACCCTCATCTACACGGAGATACGGACATGCCCCGGAACCGCACCCGCAAAGGCTTTACCCTCATCGAACTCCTGATCGTCGTCGTGATTATCGGCATTTTGGCCGCCATCGCGATCCCGAAGTTCGCTGACACGAAGGAGAAGGCGTACATCACCGCCATGAAGTCGGATCTGAAGAACCTGGTGTCAGGCGCCGAAGCGTTCTTCTCGGACAACAACACGTACGCTGGCTACGAAGGTGACGCGAGCTTCCCGACAGGTTCGTCAGGTGTGGCTCTGACGTTCTCAGGCGCTGCGACCGGCTGGACGGCTGGTGCGACCCACCTCTCCTCCACCCAGACGTGCAACATCGCCGTCGGTCCGGCCACGCCGGCTGGACAGGGCGAAGGCGAGCCGGTCTGCAACTAAGCAGCACCGCTGGTCATGAGTACCCGCCGGTCCATCGGACCGGGGCAAAGGGGGGTCGGGCGAAAGCCCGGCCCCTTTTTCGTGCGCGCTGGCCCGTAGCCGCGCGATCGCTCACCTTCCTCGCGTGCCTGTGAATCTCAAGGATCGATCGCGTCGCGAGCTGCTGGCGCCCGTGCGCGTGCTCATGGTGGTCACCACACTTGTGATCGTGGTGCTCGCTGCCGCCGTGTTGGCGCTGGCGCATTCGTTGGCGCTCGTCTTCGCCGCGGTTGCGGTCGCGCTGCTTGTGTGGCTCCTGATGGTGCGCCACCTGGTGAATCGCTACGTGCTCGTCGCCATCGACTACACACGCGAAACCAACCGTGCGCTCATCCGCGCCGACAAGCTGGCCGCCACAGGGCGGCTGGCGGCCGGCATTGCGCACGAGGTGGGCAACCCGCTCTCCGCAATCGCCACCTACGCACAGGTTGTGCGTCAGCGCTCGACCAACCATCCCGAGCTGCGGGAGCCGCTCGACGGCATCGAGCGGGAAGTCGAACGCATCGATCGCATCGTGCGCGGTCTGCTCGACGTCGCCAAACCTCGACGACGTACACCGCGTCCCATCGGTGTCGACAACGTGTTGCGAGAGACGTTGCGCCTGCTGCAGGACCAGGGAGTGCTGCGGCGCGTGACCGTGGAAGCGGCACTCGACAGCGAGAATGCACTGGTGTTCGCCGAGCAACACGATTTGGAGCAGGTGTTTGTGAATCTGCTGTTGAACGCAGTGGACGCCATGCACGGTGCCGGGACACTTCGCGTCCGCACGCGCCGGGTGCCTCCAAATATCGCGCGCGCCATGAGCGAACCGCGGCGCGCCGAGGATCAGCCGGGCGAACAGTATCCGCATGAGCCCAACCTGCGGGCGCGTGTCTGGTTGTCGAAGGTGAGCAATCCGAGCGACGTGGTGCAGATCGTGGTGGCTGATTCCGGGCCCGGTATTCCGGCAGATGATCTGGAGCGCGTGTTCGAACCGTTCTACAGCACGAAGCCCGACGGGCGCGGCACCGGTCTTGGACTCGCGATCGTCGCGCAGACCGTCGAGGGACTTGGCGGCACCATCTGGGCGCAGCCAGCGCGCGAGGGTGGTGCGGCGCTGGTGTTACTGCTGCCGCAGCAACGCACGATAGCAGCACCGGACGCAATGAAATGATGAAGGAGATGCGTGCAACCGGTGACAGGTTGCGCCATGACTTCTTTACGCCTTCTCTCACACGCGTTCACGCGCCCATGCGCTCGCCCGGCCGCATGCGCTTGGCCGGCCGCATGCACGTGGCGGTCAGCTGGGGGCGCGCGCCTACGCGCTCGTAACAGCGTCGTCAAGCAGCGCGTGGGCCGCGCACTCGTGGAATTGCTGGTGTCCACGCTGTTGCTTGCGGTCGCGTCATCGGCGGCGCTGTCGCTGTTGCACGTCACGAGTGCGGCCACAGCGCGTATCACACAGCTGGGTGTTGCTCGCGACATCACGCGGGAGCTGGCGGAACACGCGGCGGCCAACGCGTGTGCCAATCGCGCAGGCACCAGCCAACGGGAGCGTGTGCGCGCCGTCTGGAACGAACAGGTCGCCGCGGGGGCGCGCACGCTGCAGGTAGACCTCGAGTTGTTCGCGCATCCAATGTCCGCCGGTGCGCCACGATCGCTCAGCGCCGTGGTGGCAGGGTGGTGTGCGTGAGTCACGTCCGCATAATCACGCGCCGAGCTCGCGCGGGTAGCGCGTTGCTCGAACTGCTGGTGGCTCTGCCACTGGCGTTGCTGATCTGCGCGGTGGCTGTGCAGCTGTTCAGTACCCAGTTGCGTGTTACCGCGCGCACGGAATCGCGCATGCGCAATCAGCGCGAACTGTCGCACGCCGCCATGGTGTTGGCGGCAGACCTGCGCGCGGCTTCCGTGTCCGCGCTTGAGGCATGGTCCGACACCAGTATCGTGGTCTTTGCTCCGGTCATGATCGGTGTGGTCTGTGCCACGCCCGCGCCACATGTCATTGACGTTGTCGCGGGCGATCACGACCACGTGCTACGGGAAATGGCCAGCGCTGCTCCGCGAGCGGGTGATCGCGCCTATATCGCACCCGCCGATTCCTCGTTGGCTGGTGCACCGCCGACTGCCCTCGACAGCGCGAGCATCGAGCGCACGCTTCGCAACGCACAGAGCACGGCGCTGGCGTGCACGAGCTCACCACTGCGCGCTGGCAGTTCGCGCGCGCCGTGGCGTCTGGAGCTGGTCGCGCCGCCGCCACTGCCTCCAGACATCGGCACCCTCGTCACCGTCGCGCGACGCACCGAGTGGCGCGCCTATCGAGCCAGCGATGGCGAACACTACCTGGGCCGACGCGACTGGAACGGCAGTGCATGGAGCACCACGCAACCGGTCGCCGGTCCGCTGGCAAACAGTGCACAGCGCGGATTCCGCCTGCGTGTGACACGATCCGATGGCACGCCGGTTGGCGTGGGCGATCCGACCGCGCGCATCATCGCCGCGCACCTTCGCATGCACCGTCGGCCCGCCCACGCCATGGGCACGTTTGACTCGCTGTCGGTGCAGCTCGCGCTGCGCGGAGGCAAATAGTATGTCGCGTCATCGCCGCGGATTCTCGTTGGTACTGGTGCTCACGCTCTCCAGCGCGCTGCTCCTGATTGCCGTGGCGTTTACGGAGTCCGTGCTGAGCGCGCTCCGCTCAACACGACTGGCGTGGCAAGGTGAGCGTGCGATGCACGCCGCTGATGTGGCGCTGTTGCAATCAATCGAAACGTGGCGCAGCGGTGATGCCCTATCGCTTCGTGTGGGCGAATCGGATAGCGTCGCGGGACCGTCGGCATTGCAGCTCACGTCCGGCGTCGTTCGCACGCGTACCCGTGCACGCGGCTTTACCCTCGAAGGCTGGGCGACAACGCACGACGGCGCGCTGCGCCCGTCGCACCGACGTATCTGGCGCGCGGTGCAGCTCGGCTGGCCTGCCGTTCCCGTGCACGCGGCACTGACATCGTTGGGCGCGCTGGTGCTGCAGGGCGGAGCCACGGTAATTGGCGCCGACGCCACCCCGTCCGGATGGAGTGATGAATGCAGTAGCGACTTTCGTTCAACATTGGCGAGAGCGGTCGTCGCCAACTACGTGCTGGCAGATTCCACGGTCACGACGGTGGGAGATGGCGCACCCATCACGCTTTTCACGGTGGGACAGCGCACACTCACCGATAGCATGGCTGCAGCGGCGATGGCACTGCTCGCGGCGCGGGCCACCCGCGTCACCACGGACAGCGTGCTCGATCTGAGCGAACTGGACGCCGGTACGCCCGCCTGTCCGCGCTGGTTTGGCGACGCCCGCCGAACGCCCGCTGTGAGCGATGCCTGTTCCAGACGGTGGCCAATCGTGCTGGCCGCGCACGGTGGTGAAACACGCTTGCGCGGTCATGCTCCCGCGCAGGGCGTGCTGCTGGTGCGCGGCGATCTGCGCATTGATCCCGAGGTGCAGTTCGCTGGGGTCGTCCTCATTGACGGCACGTTGCATATCGATGTGGCACCGCCGGATCTGCCGCCCACCATCATTGGCGGCGTACTGCTGCGTGACCAGCGCGCGTTGGGCGCGCTCGTGCGCGGTCCGGCACTGATACAGTCCAGCCAGTGCGCCATACGTCTGGCGCTCGCGGCAGCCGGCGCTCCCCAGCCGGTGCAGCAGCATGGCTGGACGGAACGCCCGTAGCCGACAGTCGTCGCTCAAAGTGACAGGCGCCATCCGCGACCGTCGGGCCGCGGCACGCTGCGAGCCAAGGGTGTCACAAATCCTGTCGATACACGGGGGGACCCCCCTGCGAACCGCGTTACCTCAACCTGCGCCGGTCGTATGGAGGGTGAATCGCCCGACGTCTCAGGTCAAAGTGTCCAGTACCGATACCGTGACCCGCTGTCCGGGATCGCCCCGGTCTTACGACCACCACCGCGCAACCCCCTGCCGTATGCAGCTCTTCGGCCGAAAGAAGACGACCATTGGACTCGATATCGGGTCAGGCCTGATCAAGGCCGCGGTCATCGATCATGCCGGTGCGACACCGGAACTCACCAAGGTGGTCATCACGCCGCTCAACGAAAACGCCATCGTTGAAGGGGAAGTGATGGATCACGCCATCGTGGCGGACGCCATTCGACAGACCATGGAAGCCATCGGCGCGAAGAAGCCCGATGTCGTCGCGGCCGTTGGCGGACGCGATGTCATTGTCAAAAAGATTCAGGTCGAGCGCGTGAAAGATGCGCAGGCGCAGGAACTGATTCGCTGGGAGGCGGAGCAGCATGTGCCGTTCGACATGGATTCCGTCGAGCTGGATCACCAGATCCTCGATCCCGACGGCGACAGCCTGGAGATGAACGTGTTGCTCGTGGCGGCCAAGCGTGATCTCGTGGAGATCAAGCGGCACCTGCTCACGGACGCGGGCGTGACACCCAAGATCATGGACGTCGATGCCTTCGCGCTGCACAACGCGTTCGCGCTCAACTACCCCGAGGCCATGGAAGGTGTGGTCGCCCTGCTCAACATCGGCAACGATGTCACGTCGCTCAACATCCTCGACGAAGGCGTACCAATCCTGACGCGCGATCTCACCGTTGGCACACGCCGCATGCGCGAGGATTTGCAGCGCGATCACGGGCTCACGGCCGAAGAAGCCGAGCAGTTGGTGCGCGGCTTTGACCGCACGCCCGCGTTGAACGCTGTCATCGCGACGCGTGGTGAAGAACTCGCGGTGGGCCTTGAGCGAGCCATGTCGTTTCTCGCGTCGTCATCGCGTCACTACGGACAGACGCGTGCGGTGTACGCCTGCGGCGGTGGGTCAAGGACGCCGGGCCTCCTGCCCTGGTTGGGCGAGCGTCTGCGCATGCCAGTGCAGTCGGCCAATCCGCTGGCTCGCCTCACGGTGCGCGAAGGCGCGATGGAGTTCATGGCCACCGACGAAGTGGCCCCGTTGCTCATGTTGCCGGTGGGCCTCGCCCTCCGCACTGTCGCCTGAGGCGAGGACACGTCTATGCAGATCCAGGTCAATCTCCTCCCCGGCGGGAAAAAGAAAGGCAAGTCCTCGAAAGGGGGCTCCGTCAATCTGGGCGCCGCATTCGCCGGATTCTCCGACAAGGTCAAAGATCCGTGGCTCGTCGGCTCCGCCGCCGCAGTGGCGCTGTCGGTTGTGGTCATCGGCGCGCTCTTCACTACGCAGCAGGCCAATGCGAGCGAACTGGAGCAGCGCCTCACTACCGCCGTACGCGATTCCACTCGCCTCTCCACCGTGCTCGAAGCGCGACGCCTGGTGACGGCCGAGCGCGATTCCGTCTATCGGCAGGTGCAGATCATTCGCACCATCGATGACAACCGCTACATCTGGGCGCACTTGCTCGACGAAATCAGCAGCGCACTGCCGGCGTACACATGGCTCACCAGCGTTGAGCAAACGAGCAAGCCGGTGCTTCCGCCAGGTGCCGAGCCCGCTGCACCGGTTGATCCGAAAGACAAACCCAGGTCACTCGCGAAGGATGAGCCAGAAACGCCCGCAACAAAGGCCGCCGCTGCCAAGGCGCGCGCTGAAGCCGCTGCCGACACGGTGATCGTGCATCAGCCCGTCGCCTTCAAGGTGGTTGGACAGACGGTTGATATGCAGGCGCTCACCACCTTCATGAAGGATCTCGAAGCCTCGGCCTTCGTGAAGAACGTGATGCTCATCAAGTCCGAAATCGTTGTAGTCGACGGCAAGGATGTGACTGAGTTCCAGCTGGACGCAGAGTATGAAGTACCGCCGCAAGCCGTGCTGCGCACGGAGCCGCTTGTTGTTCCCGTTCGCTGATCGAGGTCACATCCAATGATTCAGTTTC
>JBGTOG010000431.1:0-6183 GCA_041742675.1 Gemmatimonadaceae bacterium
GCGGGACGCTGGATTCCATTGTTCGTCCACCCACGTGTCACATTCACGCTGAACCAGGACGCTGCGAATATCATGAAGAAAAGGCAGCTGATCATATCGCGAGTAGTCGGACGCGTGGTAGACATCCAGTTGCCGCCAGGAAGCCTCAAAAGCCGCTCGAAGTCGCGAGCCGTTTCGCTCTTTGTTGCAACCACCATAGCCGGAGTTGCGCAGTTCGAATGGCGAACCGTATCGCCGCTAATCCGTGAGCGCATCTACGCATTGGCGCAAGAGGAACGCACGCTGATCGGAGTGACATTCGAGTTTAGTGTCGACGAGGGAGGAGCTATCGTAGCACTCAGCGCACTTGCGTAGTACGATCGAAACACCGTGAATTGCCCCTGGTCTACAAGACACTCCAAAGTGTGAAAGGTAGGAGTCATGAGCAAGCGACCACGGTTTTCTCCTGAAGTGCGTGGTCGGGCCGTCCGGATTGCTATCGCGCTCAGCGCATCCGACACGGCGCTTTGCATGCTGCCCTCGCGTCCCTCATGCTTGACGTGAATGTTGGCGTCACGGCACGCGAGGCGTATACGGTGAAGAGCATTGACATCGACTGCGTCGACGAAGCGTAAGCGAGACCGCCGACACATCCCGCCTCAGCACTACGGACGTTTCGAACCCAGAGATAGCGTGAAGGAAATGCCGAACACCGGATCTGAGTTCTCGCGACCGATTGGGATCGACACCGAAGGCTGAGCCGTGAACTGCTTGCCCAGCACGAAGCCGACGCCAACGCCAAACACGGCACTGCTTTCGGAGTTCTCGAGATCATCAACGCCGTCGGTGAAACGAACGGATGAGTAGGTGAACCCGGCGACGACATTCGGGATCACGGCCACATCGTTGCCGGCAGCAATGCGATGGCCGAGCGACACGCCGACGCTGGCGCCGCGGGTGGAGGCGTCCACCCCGGAGCCTTCAATGTCGTTCGGTCCGATGCCGAGTCTACCGCCGACCACCGGACAGAGCTCGGTTGTTCCGCCTGTCCCCAGTGGCAGCCGGTAGCCTGCACCAGCACCCACAAGCAACGTCGTACCATTCAGGTCGTCGTAGCTTACGGAGCCAAGCGACGCCCCACCGAATACGTTCGCACCGACGCCACCCGCGCTCACTGTGAACTGACTGACCCCTTTGGTTGACGCGAAGCCGCCAGCGAGCTGCACGGTGCCACTCTCCGGTCCAGGGAGGCCAATGCACGTCTGTGCTTCGGCGACCAGCGGTCCACTGAGCGAGGTGATGACCGCTACGGTGAGAAAAAGTTGCAGTTTCATTGAGTACTCCGGCTATGAATGTTGAGTTGAGTCCACGCGGTGCACACACCCACCGAAGGTCGCGTGCACCGCGCACGCGATCACTACTGCTTCCGCCTGGTCGTCCGCAGCTCCCCGACCTGCACCGCTGCCCCCCCCGCCCCAAGACTCGGCACCTGCGTACTCGCCCGCGCCTTCGCACGCTCGCGGCGAAGCTGTACAAGCTCTGGCGACGGTAGCTGCATTGACGACTGCATGCTTGCCATCGCGCTCAGCGCATCCGACACGGCGCTCTGCATGCTGTTGCCCGGGCACGCGTTCAGCAGCGGCGTCAGGCGCGGTGCGAGGCCGGTCACTCGGAACGACACACCATGTGTGCTGCCGCGAAACTCGCCGAATGCGAACGCGAAGTGTCGAGCGCCCGCGACCTGAATGGCGAATGACTTGACTGACGCATTCGTCCCCGTCTTCCCAAGTGCGCTGAAACTGTTGAACTCGAGCCATGTCTGCACAATCGGCGTGCTGCCGTCGAAAGAGAACGCGACGATTCCGTTCGCAGTCACGAATCTCTCCGTGGATACCCACGCGACAAATGAACCGGTCGACGAGCAGGCAAACGTCAGCTCCGGATACTCCGATGATCCGTACTGCGTGGTGATCTGATTGTCAGACGGCAGCGTGACAAAGAGGCTTCCGCTCGTGCTGAGTGACACCCAATCGTACGCCGTCACCGTGGCTTCCCACGCCGCGCCGTCGATCGTGGTGACGATCGTGATCGGCCCCGCGCTTGCCGGCGTGAAAAGACCTTCCGGCGTGAATGAGCCAGCTCCGGGATTTGCCGTGCCCCAGGCGACCGGGCGTGTAACCGTGCTACCATCAGAGGCGCGCGCAGTCACCGAGTACTGATAGCTATCGCCGACCTTCACTCGGTTCGCGCCAAGGAGTGTGACGCTGGCAATCGCAGATCGTACCTCGAGCAGCGCCGTGCCTGTCTTGCCTTCGCTGGTCGCACTGATGATGGTGGGGCCCGCTGACACAGCAGTGATCACGCCGCCACCGTCCACCGTTGCCACAGAAGGCGAAGACGAACTCCACGTCACACTGCGTCCGCTAAGCGCCGCTCCGTTTGCCGCTCGCAGCTCCGCTGAAGCCGTTGTGCCGGTGCCCGCAACGATCTGCGTAGACGACAACACCACCGTCACACTCGCCACCGCCGGCGGAACGTCAACTGGCGCAACAGGATTGTCGGCGCCACCTCCACCACCACAAGCTGTGCCGAGCGTGAGCGCGGCTACGAACATCCAGATGCGTTTCATCGGAGCTCTCCTCAGTCATGCGCGATGCACAACGGCGATTCCGTTGTGTACGGCACATGATGGGGAGAGGGTCTGACACTGCTCTCAACACTGAGCGACACTCAGTTGCGGCAAACATCAACAGCACGCATTTACCCGAAGATTTGGCGAAACAACACAAGACTATGTTGATGGCATGATCACTCCAGCGATCACGGTGTCCGACGTGCAAGTTCGATTGGCCGGCGCGCAGTCCGACATCATCCGACTGGGAGTCCGTCGGTTGGCGCTGTTCGGATCAGTGCGCCGAGACGAGGCGCGTCCTGACAGCGATGTTGATCTGCTCGTTGAGTTCGAGCCTGATCAGAAGTCGCTCGAGCATCTCGTGGCACTTGGTGACCTGCTTGAAACAGTGCTTGGACGACGAGTTGAGCTGGTCACGCTTGAGGGACTGTCACCGTTCCTGAAGGCGCGGATCCTTGCCGATTCGCTGGATGTGTTGCGGGTCGAGTGAGGCACGTGACGCGATCCCCCAACGCGCAGTGGCGCGCAACGGCCACACCCACCTGAGTCACCGGCGTTTTTGTTTGGAGAACTTCATGCCCGTCGATGTAAGCAGTTCCTTTCCCATTCCCATCGCCGAGTGTGCAATTCCGATCGGTGTCGCCCATGCGTTTCGCGACTCGAATCATGTTTCCGTAGGCTTTGACAGTGCTGGTGACGCTCGGCTGACGATGATGTGACGAACCGGGCTGGCGTCAGACGGGTAAGCACTGGTGCGGGGCGTGATGGAGTCGTATCATTGCCCGTGCACCAAGATGGATCGGGGCGTTCTGACAGCGGGTCCCCGACGATTCTCTCGTGCGCTCCTGCCCGGCGGGGCTGGAGCCTTGAATTGCGCGTCGACCGGGAGGAATACAATGCCCACTGCTGCGGTTGGAGAGCTCGTGCTTGCCGCTGAAGCTGCGAGTAGAGTACGCGAGGTCATGCTGAGACTTGTTCAGCAAAAGTTTGCTGAACACGAGGCTCCTGTGGACACAGCTGAGCTGTTTAAGGACGTCACTCTCGAGTTCGCTCAGGGAAGCGGCTTCGTGAAGCCGATCGAACTCTCACGTGCGCTGCTCGACTTGATGGACGAACGCGTCGTGAAGTGGGATCGTAGCTTTCGGCTGGTGTCTGCCTCAGAGAATGCCACCGAGAGGTGAGCGACGCCATAGAGGCGGCACCCCACGACAGTGAACGATGGTGGCCCGGCACGGATGAACCGACGCGCATCGTCGCTGCCGAGGACGGACGTCTTCAAGACGACCAGCGAAGTCCGTTTGAGCGAGACCGCGATCGGCTTCTCTACACCGATGAGTTCGAGCGACTCCGTGGTGTGACTCAGGTCGTCAGTCCGACGGAGGGTATCCTCTGCCATGACCGACACTCGCATTCGTTGCGCGTTGAGCAGCTTGCCATGCGCATGGTGCAGAACATTTCTCGACAAAAGGAACGACCAGCGGGCTGGCCTGCCGAAGTCCCGATCATGTGGGTGGTAGCCGCAGCAGCGTTGGCACACGATCTCGGTCACCCTCCATTCGGCCATGTTGCCGAGCAGGAGCTTGATCGCCTGTTGAGGTTCGGAAAGATTCGCGACGCCGACGGCTTCGAAGGAAACGCGCAATCCTTCCGGATCATCTCGCGCTTGGCCGCTCACCGTGATGGGGGTTCCGGGCTACGGCTCACGCGACGCGTGCTGCGCGCGACGCTGAAATACCCGTGGCTCAGCAACAGCATCCCGGCCGCATATGAGGCGCATCGGAAATATGGGGCGTACTCGGATGACGCCGGAGCGTTTCGGTTTGCGACGTCCGTGCAGCCTGGCGAAGCACGCGCTTCGCGGTCGCTGGAAGCAGCGATTATGGATGCCGCCGATGCGATCACATACAGCGTACACGACCTGTTTGACTTCTACCGTGCGGGGCTGATTGACGTCGGTCGTCTGGAGATGCTGACGGAGAGTGAGCGCACAGACATCGCCCGGCGACAAGAGCCGCCATCAGCGGAACAGACCAAGTCACTGGCCTTGCTCCTGCTGAGCTTCTCTGGCTGGGGCCGATACGATGACTCGCGCAAGTCACGCTCGGATGTGCAGCGCGTGACGAGCCACTTGATCACCACGTTGCTGTCGCAGCACCAACTCCAGTGGAGTGAGCGGGATGGCTGGCAGGTCGAGCCCGATCACGCGGCCAGCTACGTCATGGATTTTTTCAAGGGTTTGACGCGACGATATGTGATCGACTCGGACACGCTCGCCGTCACACAGGTCGGCCACCGCCGCGTGGTCAGGCGGCTGTTCAAGATGTACATCCGGTCGCTGGTAGACCGGGAGTATCGAATCTTTCCTTCTCTTTTCCGGTCGGAGGCGCAACTGCTCGGTGAGGCCATTCGTGAGGCAGGCCCGTCCAAACCAACGGGCGGAGTAACTGTCGACGACGAAGAAACGGCGGCCGCTGAGAACGAGCCGTCGTGGATCGATCCGATCGACAATGTACCTCCTTCGCTGCGAGTGCGGGCCGGCAGACTCGCTGCAGACGTCGTCGCATCGCTGACCGACCGGCAGGCACTCTCGCTTCACGTCCGCGTCAGCGGGCTCTTGCCGCAGGATGGCTTCGCGGGGCAGCGCGACGCATAGCGTGCGTGCTCGATTGCGGACCACGTAGCCAGCGCACGAAACGGCAGACGGCGACCGGTTTTGCGGAATGATATCTGTCCTTGCTCAAAGGACAGGTTATGCAAAAGCTGTGCTTTATGGCGTGACACTTCTGGACCGCGAGGTGTTGGTCCACCCGTTCTCGGGAGCTATGGACGGCAGGATGTTGCCGTCCGTCTACATGAATGTTTTGTTGACGTACAACAACATTGGCGATATGTTAACGAACATCAACAATTTGCCGATGTTTACGATCGATTACACGATCCTATGACCAAGCCCGTCAACCCTGCCGTCCTCGGATCCCTCGTCCGCGAAGCGCGCAACGCGGCGGGACTGTCCCAAACCCAGCTGGCCGAGCGCATTGGGGCGAGCCGGTTCTGGGTAGCCGCGTTCGAAAAGGGAAAGCCGAGCGCTGAGCTGGGCCTCGCTCTCAAGGCCATTCAGGCGCTTGGCTTGACGATCGACATTGCGCCATCGCACGAGCTTTCAGTCGGAACTCCGCATCACCAGGCGGCGGTACCCAAGACGCGGAGCACGCGATTGCCCGTGGCCGGTCACACTCTCGAAAGAGTGATTGCTCACGCCACGCTCACGCACGCGGTGCCGTCGATGGTTGTTGGCTGGCCAGGGGCCACCACGACGAGGCGATCGCTCACGCCCAAACGGCAACGGCGAAAACCGTGAGCACCAGCCGCGTCACGTCGGTCTATCATGACTGAACGCCTTCGCCGCACCGCATCCTCACGGCCAGTGCTGTCCGTGCTGCTGCACGGGACGCTCGCCGGACACGTGTATCGGTCGGCCGGTCGGCGACTCGTCTTCGGATACGAGCCGGCGTGGCGCACACAATCCGGCGCATTCCCGCTGTCGCTTTCGCTGCCGCTGCGAGCCGAAGAGC
>JBGTOG010000027.1:0-26176 GCA_041742675.1 Gemmatimonadaceae bacterium
CCCCGGTGCAACAACAACCTCAGCGTAGTCGGTAGTCGGTTGTCCGCCGCTACGAGCTCTCGGCTGAACGTCGAGATCCCGGACACCGTGGGGAGTTGTCGGTTGGCGGTTTTCAGTGGTCGGTAACTTTGATCGCGGCTCTCGTCGGGGGGGGGGCAGAACCGACCACCGACCACCGAAAACCGACAACTCCGAACGCCGTTGTGGAGCGCCGCGACAACGTCCGTGGTGCGTAGCGGCGCGCAACCGACCACCGCCAACCGACCACGCAGCCCCCGGTGCAACAACAACCTCAGCGTAGTCGGTTGTCGGTTGTCCGCCGCTACGAGCTCTCGGCTGAGCGTCGAGATCCCGAACACCGTGGGGGGTTGTCGGTTGGCGGTGGTCAGTCGTCGGTCGTTTTGATCGCGACTCCACTCGGGGAGGGGCAGAACCGACCACCGATCACGTAAAACCGAAGACTCCAAACGCCGTTGTGGTGCGCCGCGACAACGTCCGTGGTGCGTAGCGGCGTGCAACCGACCACCGACCACGCCGCCCCGCTGAACAACAAGTCCCCTGTTCACCGGTTCGCCGCTGATCGGCCGTCCTGACTACGGCTCACGTCAGCGGACGCTGCCGATAACCAGTCCACTCGCGCCGCCAACCTGCCGACGCGACCACGATCAAACCCGAAGCAATCCCCGAAAACCACGCGCGCCGTAGTACGACTGCGCGCCATTGTGGTACACGAAGACCTGGCCGTAGCGGAAGTCCCCAAAGAGTGCACCGCCAAGTGTTCTGATCGCGGCAGGAGTGACCAGCCAGCTCGATGTCTTGGCATCAAACACACCGAGCTGCTGCAGCGCGCGGTATTGCACCTCCGTCAGAAGTTCAATTCCGAACTCCGCCGCAAGTTCAACAGCGCTGTGCTCCGGTTTGTGCTCTTTGCGTGATTCGAGCCCCTCGCGATCGTAGCACACACGACGACGACCGTTGGGACTCTCGGATGAGCAGTCGCAGAACAGATACTCGCCGGAAGACGCGTCGCGTCCAATCACATCGGGTTCGCCGCCGGTGCGTTCCATTTCGTTCAGCGACCACAGCTTTGCGGAACTCGATTCAAGGCGCGCCTGCACGTCGGTCCACGTGTGCCCCTGATGGCGACTCATGTGCTTCTCAAAACGACTGCGCAGCGTCGCGATCAGTGCGACTCGCTGTGCAGTCGTCAGGGTGTTCGCTCGCGGCATGTGTGCTCTCCAGAAGTTTGGCCATTGTGCTTCGTCACAAGGCTTCTCTCACCGTACCAGCCGCGCTGCGAGGAAAATGCCGAGCAGCGGGGCCACGAACGGGACAACCACAAAGAAGGACGTGTCATGAAGCCATGGCCAGAGTGCGACCGGGTGCAGCGCTGACCAGATCAACGCGAGCACCCACGATGCAGCAACCCCAGCCACCGCCGCGAGGACTGCGAACCCAGCCAGGCGCGCCGCACTCAACACCATGAGCCGTTTGACCAGAAACGGAGCGACCACCACGTACACAATCACGTGCGCCACGCTCACCAGTTCCCCACCGGCATAGTACTGATCCTGATGTCGTGCATGGAACCACCACACGCCGCCCCACAGGGCGACGTGGAGCATCGGATACAGCAGGAGCAGCAGCCAGCGCATGATTACCGGCGGGCGCTCGTTGCCGCGTCTAGCGGCCCATCGCCTTGCCCGCGAGGCGCATGATGTCATCGAGCGGGTTGCCGTCGCCGTTCATGTCCAGCATGCCCGCGAGTCCCGACGCCTTGTTTGATCCACCACCAAGCAATCCGCCCAGCAGACCACCCAGTCCCCCACCCGAAGGCGATGCCGGCGTGTTGTTGCCTGCGCCCTGCTTCGCCATGTAGCCCGCCACGAGCATGGCAATCATCGGCAGCATTTTCTTCAAGACGCTTGGATCAAGTCCGGATTGTGAAGCGGCGTTTGCGGCAACCGTACGACTGACATCCTTGGAGCCGAAGATCTGTCCCAGTACCTCGTTGCCCTGACTGACATTCGTCGGCTGCGGCGAGAGCACGTTGTCGAGCAGCGCCCCACCACCGAGTTTGCTGAGCAACCCGCCAAGGCCATCAAGGCCTGTGGGCTGCGCCTGCGCCTGTTTCTTGAAGCCGCCAAGAATCGCGGGCAGCAGGGCCTGCGCGCCGCTGGCCGCCTGCGCTTCGCTCACCCCGAGTTCGGATGCCATCGACTTGAGGCCACCCATCTGCGAGAGTATGTCGGTGAGTTGCATGTGTTGGTTCCGGTAAGGGTAAAAATGGTGCGAAATACAGCAGGCGATGAAAAACGCGCAATCGCTCATCGCTGTTTTCCGTGTTCTGCCGTAAATATCGCACATGACATGGACGCGTGAGCACGTGTGGTTGGTGATATCCCTCACCGTTACGGCGATAGCCCTGGTTGCTGTGCTCGGCATGCTGTTCGCCCGGTCCGACAAAACGGTGACGCGTCGCCTCTCGCACCGTTTCCCTATCGCTGATCCGCAGTTCGTCCGCGAAATGTCCGTGATGCTCGGCCCGCCCATCGCAGCCGGCAACCGCGTGGCAGCGCTGCAGAACGGCGTTGAAATTTTTCCCGCCATGCTCGCCGCAATTCGTTCGGCGCTGTTCTCGATCAACTTCGAAACCTACATCTACTGGTCCGGTGAGATCGGCCGAGAGTTCTCCGAAGCGCTCGCGGAGCGTGCGCGCGCTGGAGTCCCGGTACACGTGACCATCGACTGGGCGGGCAGCGTCAAGTTGGAGCAGCAGCTTGTTGACGACATGCGTGATGCCGGCGTGCATGTGGAGCGATACCGACCGCTGCGTTGGTATAACCTTCGACGTCTCAATAACCGTACGCACCGCAAGCTGCTGATCATAGATGGTCGGATGGCCTTTACGGGCGGCGTTGGCATTGCCGATCAGTGGACCGGCGACGCGGAGAATGCGGACCACTGGCGCGATGCACACTTTCAGGTCGAAGGCCCCGTGGTGGCGCAGTTTCAGGCTGCGTTCAATGACAATTGGATGAAGAGCACCGGGCGGGTGCTGCGTGGCCCTGCGTACTTCCCCAGTCTCACACCGGCTGGTACCACAAACGCGCAGCTGTTCATCGCGTCGCCAGCAGGCGGCAGCGAGAGCATGCATCTGATGTATCTCATGGCGGTAACCGCCGCCGCGTCGACGATCGATCTCGCGGCCGCGTACTTCGTTCCGGACGATCTGCTGCTGGAAGCGCTGGTGGACGCGCAGCGGCGCAAGGTGCGTGTGCGCATCTTGCTGCCGGGGCCGCACATGGATTCCGAATCCGTGCGAATTGCGACCAGAGCCGAATGGGGGCCGCTGCTACGGGACGGCGTCGAGATCTACCTGTATCAGCCCACGATGATGCACACCAAGTTGCTGATCGTGGACGCCGAGTTGGTTTCAGTTGGCTCTACAAACTTCGATATGCGCTCGTTTCGCCTAAACGACGAAGCCAGTCTCAATGTGTTTGATACCGAGTTTGCGGAGCGCATGACGCTGGTGTTCGAAGCCGACTTGCAACGCGCGATCCGCTTCAGCTACGACCAGTGGCAGTCACGACCAATGCGCGAGCGCATCGCGGAAAAGCTCGTGCTGCCAATCAAGTCGCAGCTATAAGGACGGCTGGCGTCACACGCTACCAGCCAACATCCAGATCGTAGCGCGAGGCACCGCTGCGCGGGTCTTCAATTCGCACCACCGCGGTGAACAGATTCCACACGGTCGGCTGCTGTACCACACGCACCGTACCGCGACCATCGGCGCGCACCAGTTGCACCCGCACCGACTCACGAGGCAAGCCATCGCGCACCTGCGTCTGGGCATCGCGCGTTGGTGAACCGCTCCGGTCGACGACATCCACTCGGCGTCCCTGAATGCGCAGCTCTACGACGTCGTCGACCACACCGCTCCACCGCAGACGGCTGCTGATCCGGCCGTCGCCATCGCGGCCCCACGTACCGTCCCGATCACGATCGCTGTCGCGGCCCCACGTACCGTCCCGGTCACGGTCGTCGTCACGGCCCCACGTACCATCACGATCGTCATCGCGCTCCCACTCACCATTCCGTTTGCGCTTCTTGTCATCATCGCGATCCCGGCCCCGGTCGTCGTTGTCGCGACGCGCGTTGCCCTGGCCGTTGCGACTACGCGCCTCGGGTTCCCACGTAGCGGCGATCCGATATCGATCAGCGCCGCCCTGTGGGTCGCGAATGCGAATGGCCGTGGTGTAATTGTTGCGCGACGTGGGTTGCTGCACCACGTCCGCTTGGCCACGGCCATCAAGCATACGCACCCGGACAATGCCATCGGTGCGAGGAAGTGCACCATTCGTGCGCGGACGCTCACCACGCGACGTGGGGATGGCGCGCTCGCCACGAACCGTGAGATCACGGTCGCGCATGACCAGCGTGACTTCGCGATCGACGGTGCCAGACCACGAGAAAAGCGTACGACCGGTGTTGCGCTGTGCATTGCCGCGCCCCGGTTGTGCTGACAACAAGTCGGCAACGCCGACGGTGGACGCGAGGGCAAGCGCAAACGCGGATACACGAAGCAGAGCCATACAACCTCCTCATGCTGACGCCATGGCATGTCACAGCCGGCAATGCGTCGCGCCGGTGTGACGATGGGGCCGCGTGCAGTGTAGCGCGCGGCGTCATGATGTCATCATGCAGTTGTAGTGCCAGCCTGCGATGGCTTCTGTGCGCGCGACTAAATCGCGTCAGCTACACGTGTTGCGAGATTCGTGCGGGTGCAACGTGAGATGTACGTTGTCACCCGCAGAGGACGTTGGGCGAGCGGCCAGGAAGGACAGCTGCGATCACCGATCAGTCGGCCACACTGTGCCCTGATCACGCTTGGTGACGGGGCGCACACCCTTGAACACAAAACGCTGCAAGCGCTTTCCTTCGTACGTTTCGGTCGTGAAGATGTTGCCCTTGGAATCCGTGGCAATGCTGTGCACCGCGAAGAACTGTCCGGGCTGACGGCCGCCGTCACCAAACGTGGTGAGCACTTCCAGCGTCTGCCGGTCCATCACGTGCACGCGCATGTTCTTTCCGTCGGCAAGGTACAGGTACTTCTGCTCCGGATCACGGGAAAACGCAATGTCCCAGGTGGACCCGTCACCAAGTGTACGCGGCATCACCTGTACTTCCTTCACGTACGTGCCGCTCTTCTGAAACACCTGAATGCGATTGTTCGGCCGATCGCACACGTACACCATCCCATCGTTGGTTGGCTCGGCGCAGTGCACCGGATTGCGGAACTGTTGTGCCAGTGGTGCGTCGGGGTTGTACGGGCCGAGGTTGCTGTCGCTCGGCACATTGCCATAGGCACCCCAGTAGCGCTTGATCGCGCCTGTGGTCATGTCAATCACGGCCACGCGCTTATTGCCATAACCATCGGAGACGTAGGCTTCATGGGCGGCATCATCAATCGAGATCTTGGCCACCTTGCCAAACGCGTCCATCGACTTGCTGTCGGTGGTACGTCCGGGCACGCCGAACTGCGCGATGAACTTGCCATCGCGCGAGAACTTGAGGATGTGTGAGTCGTTCGCTCCGTTGCCGCCGATCCACACGTTGTCGTCCTTGTCAATCGAAATGCCATGGTTGGACTGCGGCCAGGTGTAACCCTCGCCGTCTCCTCCCCACGAGTTCACCAGATTGCCTTCGGGATCGAACTCGAGCACCGGTGGCGCAGCCGCGCAGCAGGCGCCGGTGGGCGGATCGGACAGCAGCCCAGCTTCCGTGCGTGCGTTCAGCGTGGCCGCGCCGCGGTGCACGATGTACACGTGATCGCGCGAGTCCACGCCAACGCCAATCGCCATGCCGAGCAACCAGTGATTGGGGAGCGGCTTGGGCCACATCGGATCGACTTCGAACATCGGCGCCTGCGCCTGATCCGCGATGGCGTCTTCGACGGCCGACTGTGTGACGACAAGTCCGAGAATCACAGTGGCCAGCAGACTGGCCAGCAACGGCTTGGAAAACAAACGCATCAGAGCGACTCCATATGGGGAGGCCGAACGTGTGCTGGTCGGCGTAACGTGATAACTTCGAGCGGTACGATCACTACGCAGTGAACCACTGCTTCGATGATGATCGCTTTGACTGTCGCTAACTAACGTCGGATCGCACGGTTCGTCCAGAGTACGGCGTCCCGCCATTTCCAGGCCCGCTTTCATGACCGCTCAGTGTGCCGCAAGCCGGTGGCGGCGTCCATGCTTCGTGCTTCTGGCGATGCTCTGCCTGCTCGTGCAGCCCTCGGCTGCGGCGCGGGCGCACGAACTGCCTGAGCGGGTGGCCATCAGTATCTTCGCGCATCCCGACGGCGATCGCCTCCGGCTGCTTGTGCGGGTCCCGCTGGAGGCGATGCGTGATGTGGAGTTTCCTCTGCGTGCTGACGGCACGTTGGACGTCGAGCTGATGACACCGCTCTTGCGCGAAGCGGCCGAGGTGTGGCTACGATCCGGCATCCGGGCGTTTGAAGACGGCCGACCGCTGGAGTCCGGAGCCGTGGTGGCGTTTGTGCTCGCTCGACCCGCGGATCGCAGCTTCGAGCAGTATGCCGACGCACTCGAGGCGGTGACCCGCGAACGGGAGAGCGCTGAGCGCGTCGCCGAGCTTGCAGGGCTCAGGCTTGAACAGGCGTTGTTCGATGTGCTGCTCGAATATCCGGTTACGCGTGCCAACGCGCGATTTGCCATTGAACCGATGCTTGCACATCTGGGCGTCCGCACCACCACCGTGCTGAGATTCGTGATGCCAGCCGGTGACGACCGCGCCTTTCACTATACGGGCGACCCTGGCCGCATCGAGCTCGACCCGAGCTGGTTTCACGCGGCGCGCACGTTCATTGCGCTCGGCTTCACGCATATTTTGAGCGGCTTGGATCATCTGCTGTTCGTGTTTTGTTTGGTGATTCCGGTGCGACGCTGGCGGCCGTTGGTGGCGATTGTGTCGGCGTTCACGGTTGCGCACTCCATCACGCTCGCGACCGCGGCGTTTGGCTACACGCCCCAGGCGCTGTGGTTTGCTCCGCTCGTGGAAACCCTGATTGCTGGGTCCATCGTGTACATGGCGATTGAGAACATGGTGCGACCGGCGGCGGTGCTGGAGCGACGCTGGCCGATCGCCTTTGCATTCGGGCTCGTACACGGATTTGGTTTTTCGTTTGCGCTGCAGGAATCGTTGCAGTTCGCGGGCGGGCAGTTGCTGGCGTCACTCGCCGCTTTCAATGTGGGCGTGGAGCTTGGGCAGCTGCTGGTGCTTGCGGTTGCGGTGCCGGCGTTGGCGCTTGTGGTCGCACGCGTGTCGAACGTGAGAGTGGTCGTCGTGGTGCTGTCGGCGCTTGTTGCGCACTCGGCATGGCACTGGATGACGGAGCGCGGCGCCGAACTGCTCTCATACGAAGTGTCACTGTCGGCGCCTCCGCTGGTGATGTGGCTGGCGGTGCTGCGGCTCGCGCTGTTGCTGGCCGTGGCATCAGCGGTGGCGTGGGGGCTCTCCGGCGTGTTCGGGCGACTCTCGGGCGACAGCGCGGAGTCGGTGCCGCGTCTGTAGACACGTCGGGCACACGCGCGTGCGGGCTTCCGCTCTGGCACGAGACGGTTTCCCGTACCACATTTCCCGAGTCATTCCTTCCTCCCGCGCACTGCTGACACCTGAAGCGGTGTGCACCGCTCTCCGAACTGCATGTATTTGCCCGAATCTCACCGGACTTTTTTCAGCGCTGTCGTCTCGCGCGTGCGTTACGTAGCGGCTCCACTTGTGGCGCTGCTGCTCTGCTTTGTCGTCACGCCGGTTGTGGCGATGGCGCAGCCTGCTGGCCGCACAGGTGCCACGTCGTCGACAGCAGATGGCATCTATACCACCCTGCAAGCCAACAGCGGCGCTGACATCTACGCGATGCTTTGCCAATCGTGCCACAGCGCCGAGTCCCACACGGGCGCTCCCTTTCGCAATAAGTGGGTGGGCCGATCACTCGCCGACCTGTACACCTATATCAGCACGGAAATGCCCAAGGCCGAGCCGGGCTCGCTAAGCGAGCAGGAATACGCGCTGGTGCTGGCGTACATGTTGCGCATGAATGGCATGCCGGCGGGTCGTCGGGCGCTGTCTTCGGATTCCACGGCATTAAGCGCAATTCGCATTGAGATGCCTGCGGCTCGTGCTGGCGGTTCATCGCGCCGCTGAACGTTGACAAATAGTATGTCGGCCGACACGGCCGTTGTTGTGCTGGTGCCGGACCTCCCACCGAACTCCTCCCTCCTGTACGAGAGTATCTGTCATGGCTCCTCGATTTCCCGCCGCGCGTGCGATTCCCCTTCTGATGCTCGGCGCGCTCGCGCTCGGGACAGTCTCGCTCTGGCGCGCACGTACCAGTGTGGCGGCGCAGCCGTCCGCAGCGCCGATGAACCTTGTGCGTGGCAACGTGCCGGGCGAATGGCGCTATTGGGGAGGTGATGCATGGAGCACACGCTACTCGCCACTTGATCAGATCAACGCGCAGAACTTTGACTCGCTCGAAACGGCATGGCAGTGGAACGCCGGCACATTCGGGGCCGACGAGTACTACCGCACCACGCCGCTGTACGCGAATGGGCGGCTGTTCACCGTCGCATCAACGCGACGCGTGGCCATGGCGCTCGATCCCGAGAAGGGTGAAACGCTCTGGATGTGGCGACTCGATGAAGGCATTCGGTGGCAGAAGGCACCGCGTCAGTTCGCCGGACGCGGATTGGCATACTGGAACGATGCAAATGAAGAGCGCGTGATCGTGGTGACGCCTGGCTATCACATGGCATCGCTTGATGCGAAGACGGGTCTGCCTGATCCCAAGTTCGGCACGGATGGTGTGGTCGATCTCATGGACGGACTGGGATTCCCGCTCGTGCCGCTGGCGGTTGATGATTCCGGTCCGCTGATCATTTCTGATGCCGCGCCGGCGCGCAAAGCGCGTCCCGGTGAGACGTGGGATCCGGTGAAAAAAATCGGTGCTGACGGCACCGTGGGCATTGATCCCGCACACGGCCAGATCGCCAACAGCTCGCCCGCCATCATCGTTGGTGATGTGATCATCGTTGGTAGCTCGTCGATTCACGGCTACTACCCGATTCGCGTGCGCAACTTGCCAGGCTACATTCGCGGCTTTGATGTGCGCACGGGCAAGCAGCTATGGAAGTTCAACCTGATCCCCGAGCCCGGGGAGTTTGGCGCCGACACGTGGGAGAAGGGCTCCAAGGTGGGTGATGAAGGCGTGGGCAAGAACGATGCATGGGCCACACTCTCCGCCGATCCGGAACTTGGGCTCGTGTACATCCCGGTGGGGATGCCGCTCATGGACGAATACGGTGGACACCGTCCGGGCGACAACCTCTATGGCAACAGCCTCGTGGCGCTCGATGTAAAGACCGGTCAGCGCAAGTGGCACTTCCAGATGGTGCATCACGATATCTGGGACTACGACACGCCCATGGCGCCCAATCTCATGGACGTCGCCATCAATGGGCGCGCACGCAAGATCATCGCGCAACCAACCAAGCAGGGATGGTTGTACGTGTTTGATCGCGAGACGGGTGTGCCCATCTGGCCGATCGAAGAGAAGCCCGTGCTCAAGAGTGAAGTGCCGGGCGAAGTCTCCGCGCCCACGCAACCGATTCCGAGCAAGCCTGCGCCGTACGTGCAACAAGGGTTGATGGAAGCGGACCTTATTGACTACACACCTGCGATCAAGGACTCGGCGCTCAAGCTTGCGAAGCGTTGTCGCATGGGGCCGTACTACATTCCGCCGTCAACGCGTGAAGGTGATGGGCCTGGTGGTTTTACCTGCTCGTGGTACGCACCCGGTGCAGCCGGCGGTGTGAACATCGATGGCGGTGCGAGCATTGATCCGGAAACGGGGATGCTGTACGTGGCTTCGCAAAGTGGGCTGAGCACCACCGTGTTGCAGAAGGATCCGTGTTCAGAGTTCCGCTACAGCTCACCGCGCGATAACTGCGGGCTCATTGGCGCACTTGAGCCGCCGCCGGGCTACGCGCCGCCCGCGCAGCGTCCGGGTGGTTTTGCGGGACGTGCTGGTGCCTCGCAGATTGGCGGCGTCTCAATTCTGAAGCCGCGCGAGCTCGGCGGCGTCACCGCGTACAACATGAAGACGGGTGACAAGGCGTGGTGGATTCCGAACGGTGGATTCATACAGACGACAAGTCGTGATCCACTGTTCGCCGGCGTGACATTGCCACCACGTTCATCCGCCGGTCAGGCGCAGGTGATCACCACGAAGTCGCTGGTGATCTACGGAACGGGACGCAGTGGTGGCGTGCCGGGACAGCCGCCGCAGCTCTTCGCAGTAGACAAAGCCACGGGCAAGCAGGTGGGATCGGTGGAGCTGCCGTCGAAGACCACGGCGGTGCCGATGACGTTCATGCACAACGGGCGGCAGTACATTGTGTTTGCAACGGGTGCGGGCACGGGTGCGTCGCTGATTGCGCTGCGGTTGCCGCAGAAATAGGCCGATTTGCTGGAGCGTTCGCCCGATGACGGGTTGCGCCGTCCTCGGTCAGCGGTCCTCGGTCAGCGGTCCTCGGTCATCGGTGACCGGGGTTGTCGGTTTGTCGGCCGCTACGGGCTCCCGGCAGGCCGTGGAGATCCCGGACACCGTGGGGAGTTGTCGGTGGGCGGTGGTCGGTCGTCGGTAATTTTGATCGCGGCTCGCGTCCGGGGGGGGGCAGAACCGACCACCGACCACAGAAAACCGACAACTCCGAACGCCGTTGTGGAGCGCCGCGACAACGTCCGTGGTACGTAGCGGCGTGCAACCGACAACCGCCAACCGACCACGCCGCCCCGCTGCAACACCACTCCCCGGATCGACGGCCTGACCCGTGTTCGGTTCTCGGTTTGTCGGCCGCTACGGCCTCCCGGCAGGCCGTGGAGATCCCGGACACCGTGGGGAGTTGTCGGTTAACGGTTTTCCGTCTTCGGTAATTTTGATCGCGGCACGCGGCGGCGAGCACTCACGGCCGCGGCAGTCGCTCGCTGGCGCTGCGACTGCCAATTGCCGCACAAATGTTCAGTGCTTCACGTATTTCTTGAGTGCCCGCGGTCCCACTTCGGCGCCGTAAATGTTGCCGCGGGCATCCACGGCGATTCCCTCCGCGGCACTGGTGTTGCGCGTCTGCTCGACCGGGTCCGGAATGAACGACCACACCTCGCCGGTGCGCGCGCTGCCAATGCGAATGCCCCGCTTCCACTCCGGGCGCGTGGGCGCGATGGAGCCGGACTCTGAGTCCGTGGCGTAGAGCGTGTCGCCGGGCGTGATCCAGATGCCGCTGTTGCGCGAGAACTGATACCAGCTCTCGAGATAGCGGCCGTTCTGATCAAAGAGCTGAATGCGGTTGTTGGTGCGGTCCGCAACGAACAGGCGGCCCTGCGAATCCATGGCCAGCGCGTGCGGCTGATCAAACTCGCCTTCGCCGGTGCCCTTCTTGCCCCACTGTGTAAGCAGGTTGCCTTTCGCATCGAACTTGAGCACGCGCGCGTTGGCCGTGGCGCCCGATGCGTGCCCCTCGGCCACGTAGATCGTGCCTTCGCGCGTCACGAACACGGCGTTGGGCTGCCAGAAGAACAGGCTGTCGCGCCCACCACCCTTCGTACCGAGTGACATGAGCAGTTCGCCGTCGGGCGAAAACTTGTGCACCTGATGTCCGTGCACATTTGCCGGTACTGCAGGCGCCTCGGTGGCACCCAGCGCGCGCGGTGGTGTGTTGTCGCGTCCGTCTACGACCCAAATGTTGTTCTCGTGGTCGACAAACAAGCCGTGCGGCCAGTTGATGAGTCCCTTGCCAAAAGACTTCACAAGTGTGCCAGTGGAGTCGAACTTGAGAATCGGATCGAGGTCGGAGCCGACGCAACTGTTTTGCGCGCAGCGCTCGGCCACCCACACACTGGTACCGTCGATATCGATGCCAACGGCGCTTGTGGAGCCCCACGTGCGTCCTTCCGGCAGCTTGGCCCATCCTTCGATGGTGTGATAGGGATTCGGGCGGTCGTTGACCGGCTCGGTCATAGGCGTACGCTGCGCATCGAGCGGAAACGCGAGCACGCAGGCGAGCACCACGAGTGGCAGTTTATTCGTCATCGTCAAACCGTCCGGGCGATTGGTCATACGACTCAGTAGGCATGGCGAACGCTTTCGCCAGCTCGGGATCGCCCTCGGTGCCGAGCACACGCTCGGCCACGTACATCGCGGCGATGGGTGCAAATTTGAAACCTTCGGCTTGTCCTACACCAGCAACCCACGCGTTGCTCGCGTCGGGCAGGCGATCAATGATGAAGTTGCGATTGATGCTGCTTTCGTAGTGACACGATCGCGTTTCGAGCAGCGGCGCATCGGCGAGCAGGGGAAAGCGTTGTTGCAGCAGTCGCCGAGATCCTTCCAGCCGATTCGCACTGGCCCAGCGCACACTCAGATCCGGATCCTGATCGTTCGGATCCGATGGCGGCGGGCGAAGCGGCTCAGGAAGTTTTTCCTTGATGGGATTGGGCGGCGTGGGCAGCGGTGGAGCGCCACCCCGTACGCGAAATCCGCGATTGTCGACCGGCAGCGCCGGCCAGCCCGTGACACCGGGAAAATTCCAGCTCGGCATGTTTGGAAAGTTGAAGCGCTCATCGCCTGACGGAGTGCCGTAGTAGCACGCCGTGCCGATCGGGATGCGCATGCGATTGCCGAGCAGTTCGGGAAAGACTTTGCGGAACCAGGGGCCGCAGGCAAATACGTAGGCGTCGCCCGCGATCTGCGTCCCATCATCGAGCGACACGTATTGCATGCGGCCCCCCACGATGGGTCCGGGCGTGGCGCGACCGGTCACGAGCGTCGCTCCCATGCGGGCCGCGATGGTGGCCGTGGCCTGTGTAGCGTGACGCGCTCGCGCGACACCGGCGTCTGGTTCGTACAGCACATGCGTGATGTCGTCCGATTTGATGAGCGGGTAGCGCTTGCGGACTTCATCACCGTCGAACTGTTCGAAGACAACGCGCTGCGCCGTCCACAGCTCACGCGTCTTCTGCAAGAACGTTTCGTCGCGGGTGCGCAGAATGAGATCACCCGTGGTCATGAAAAAGCGCGTGCCGAAGTCTTTCGCGTGCTCTTCGTCAAACTCGCGCCAGTGTGTAATCGCGCGCCGCGCCCACGCCGTCCACAGCTCGCCTGACGTGGAGCGATCGCCATACGACGAGCGAATGCCTCGCGTCTCGTCGCCGCTGGTGGCCCGTGAGTTGCCCGGTCCATAGAGATCGATCAGCGTGACACGTTCGCCGCGCTTGCACAGCTCCAGCGCGGTGGAGGCGCCCCAGATGCCCGCGCCAATGACCACGATATGGCCGGCATCGGCGCGACGCGGCTGCGGTGAGAGCACCGCAGCCGCTGCCACACTCGGCACGGCACCGCCAAGCAGTGCGCCAGCTCCTAAACCAGCAATGCGGAGAAAATCGCGGCGCGGCAGCTGGGCGGCCGGACTATTGTCGGGGGCGGATGGTGCTATGCCGTCGTCGAACTCGGTCACGCGATGCAAACTCCGGGAGAAGGGCAGGGAGACAAGCGAAGTTGGCGTGAAGGACCGCCATTCGCAATTGGTGGGCTTACGGCACTGCGGTGCAGGGATTGCCTCCGCCAGCGGTGCTGTACAGGTTACGACGTTCCCACCCCAACCGTTCCGCTGCTGGCGTGCCGCAGCGATCGATCATTCTCTCCCCGAGGTCCTCGTGCGAACCACCGTCGCATTTGCTCTCTCGCTTGTGCTGGCATCATCACTTTCGGCGCAGTCCACTGGTCGGACGCCGGTTATTCCTGAGGGGCAGCGTGCCTCGGCCACGCTCACGCCGGGCATCCGGGTTGGCGATATCGTGTACGCGTCAGGGCAACTGGGCACGAGCCGCGACAATCCCAATGCGACCATTCAGGATGAAACACGCCGCGCGCTGGAGAACACCAAGCGCGTGTTCGAAGCGGCTGGCACCACGATGGCGCAGACCATCAAGTGCACCGTGTTTCTGGTGAACACTGCGGACTTTGGCGGGATGAACGAAGCCTATCGCGAGTTCTTTCCCGATTCCCCGCCGGCGCGATCGACGGTAGTGATTGCTGCGTTGGTGGTGCCGAACGCCAAGGTCGAAATCGAATGCATGGCGGCGATTCCGCCCAAGTAGTTGGCGCGGGCTTGCCCGTGGGGTTGCGCGCTAGCGAAGACGAGTGATCCCAATGTCATCGACGTGCACCTGTCCGGTGCGCGTGATGTCGAAGACAAGACGAATTTCCGAGAGCTCGCGCGCATCGAACCCCGGTGTTGCGCGCGCGAACGTTTCCAGCGGCATCACGTACGTGTGCAGCACCTGTTCGTAGCGTGCGCTGAACCGCTGTGCATCGCGTCCGGCGCGTCGAAGCACAAACGATTCGATCGGGCGACGGACAGGGCCGAATGCGGAGAGCGGCAGCCTCGCCGTGCGGCCAGCGGTGTCCACCAGTTCGACGGTGAGGTCCGGCGGTGTTGTATCCTTGGCGGCCTTCGCGGGAGGTTTGGGCGCGGGCTTGGGCGTCGCCGCGGGCTTCATGGCACTGTCAGATTTTGCTTTGCTCGTATCGCGCGCGGTCTTGCGTGGTCCGGGCGTTTGGTCGGTCATGAACAGCGATACGGTCACGGCGCTCTGCCGGTCGGGCCGCAGTGCGGTGCGCGCTGAATCGCTGAGTGCGACGGTGAATCGCGCCGGCCATCGCGGCGTGCTGTCGGAACCTGTGGGCGTGTTGTTCCAGCCCAACCGTAGCGCGGTGTTGCGCTGTGAATTGCCTGCGGTACGGAACGGCACATCAAATTCCCGCCAGGTGCTCAGCGAGTCGCCGCGCAGGGTGACACCAGGCAGACTCGCGGTGGTCAGGTCGATGTCCTCTTCAAAGTTGGCAATCGTGCGCTCCAGACCGTCGGCGTAGCGCGTGTTGTACATGGTGGGCGGCAGCCAGTCGCCGGCGCTCCGGTGATCGCGAAACAGCTCGCGATATTCGTTCTTGCCGCGCAGTGTGGCCTCAAGAAATCCGCCAATAACGAGGCGTCCGAACTCGCGCTGCTCTTCACCGCTGATCAGGGCGTTGAGCGCGAGGCGTCGTGCGGACACCCGGCCGTTGTCCAGCGCATTCCAACCAGTATTCCATTGTCCGTGATTGGCGCGGTACATCAGCATGGCGCTCTTGAAAAATGAGCTGCCGGGCGTGAAGGACACGCGATCGTATTGCGTGAGCCCGCTGAACGTGCTCACGTCACCATCGTGTGTGCCGTGAATGACGAGATAGTGGATATCGCGAAGGGGAGTCCACTTGTCAGAGGGTTTGTACTGGCCGTCGACGGGTGCAATCGCCACCAACGACTTGATGCCAAAGTTGAAGTCGAAGCGCTGGGTGGCGTCGTCGGGATAGTGCGACAGCGTGTTGAACGCGCCGGCCACGGCCACGGCTTCACCACCGCGCGAATGTCCCATGAGCGCGATACGCGACATATCAATACGACCCGCCAGCGGTTTGCCCGCGGAATCATTCAGCGCGCGAAACACTTCCAGATGTTTGAGCAGCATCCAGCCGCGCGCATCATTTTCGCCACGTGCACTGCCATTCAGGAAATTTTCATCGATGGAGGCGAGGATGAAGCCACGCGAGGCCAGCAACTCGCCCAGCCAGGCGTATCCCGGATCGCTGAAATCCTTGGGGTCGTGATTGCCGTGTACAATGAGTACCAGCGGGAACGGACCGTCTCCCTGCGGATACCACACGCGGGCGTTGAGCGGGAATGCCCTGGTGTCGAAACCCCAGTACTTCTTTCGGCTCTTTGCCACCGACGGGGTGAACGATACGAACGGCGAGGCGTCCACAGCTTTCGTCCTGTAACTCACTGAATCGCGGTATTCTGCGCGCTGCTTGTCGCTGCCACTGCCGTAGAAAAGACGAGCGACCTCGAACGAGCCGGGGCGACCGGGATGCGGCGCGGTGATCGTGCGGTTGGCGAGCACGCGAGGCGCGTCGGACGGTGCGAGCCGCAGCGGCTGGACGAGACAACCGCTGAGGAACGTGAGCGATACGCAAAGCAGCGCACGGCCACAGTGACGAGCCACGCTGCCCGAGTGGGCCCGGCGTGAAGCAAGGGATGAGATGGACACGACGGTGACGTTAGCCACCGGTGCGAGCCGGCGCCATCCGGAGAATTCAATTGCCCCCTCACGCCAAGCCACTCCGGAGCGCAGTATTGCGTATGGACCGCCGCCGATTTGTTTCCGCGCTCTCAGGCGCCGCAATCGCTCCCGCCGCGCTGCCGGGCTTTCTCCCCGATGCAATACGCCGGCTCGCTGACGCGGCCGTCGTTCGTCACGCCCGAGGTTTTGCCGAGGCACCCGTTGGCGCGCACGATCCGCATGCGTTGGCCCTCGCGCGCGACGAAGATTTCTGGGAGCCGATCCAGCGCGCGTTCGATGTGGATCGCACACTCACCAATCTCAATAACGGCGGTGTGTCGCCCACGCCCACACACGTGCTCGAGGCGATGATCCGCGATTTGCGTTTCTCCAACGAGCTGCCCGTGCGTCACATGTGGCAGATTCTGGAACCGCGCATTGAGGTGGCCAGGCGGGAGCTCGCGCGCGAGTTCGGCTGTGATACTGAAGAGATGGCGATCACGCGCAATGCGTCGGAAAGTATGGAGACGCTGATCCTTGGTCTTGCTCTCAAGCGCGGCGATGAAGTGATTGTGAGTGACCAGAACTATCCACGTATGCTCACGACGTGGGGCCAGCGTGCGCGTCGCGACGGCGTCGTGATCAAGACGATCAGTTTTCCCGTACCGCCGCCTGATCCGCAGGTCATTACCGACGCCGTGGCCGCCGCGATTACGCCGCGCACGCGGGCCATTGAGCTGCCGCACATTACCAATCTCACCGGGCAGATTCTTCCGATTCGCGCCATCACCGATCTGGCGCGGCCGCGAGAGATTGCCGTGCTGGTCGACGGAGCGCACGCCTTCGCGCACTTC
Organism: Gemmatimonadaceae bacterium; assembly: GCA_041742675.1. GTDB lineage: Bacteria > Gemmatimonadota > Gemmatimonadetes > Gemmatimonadales > Gemmatimonadaceae > JAABRT01. Next base: position 17,100 of record JBGTOG010000027.1, read on the forward strand.
CCATTCACCCGAGATGAGTTGGCTTGCGACTACTACGGCACGAGCTTGCACAAGTGGTTGTTCGCGCCGATTGGCACGGGCTTTTTGTATGTGCGCAAGGAACGCCAACGTGCCATGTGGCCGCTCATGGCAGCGGGTCCCGAGCTTGATGAAAACATTCGCAAGTACGAAGAAATCGGCACGCATCCCGCGGCCAATCACAACGCGATTCCGCTGGCGCTCGCGTTTCATCGGGGCATTGGCGCCGCGCGCAAGATCGCCCGGTTGCGCTATCTGCGCGATCGGTGGGCGAAACCGGCGATCGCCAACGGTGGCGGACGCATCACGCTGCACACGCCACTCGATAGTCCGGACGCCGGAGGGATTGGCATGGTATCGGTTGCGGGCATCGATCCCGGCGCGCTGGCGAACTGGTTTTATACCACGCAGCAAATCGTGGTGACGCCAATCACACACCCGCAGTTCTCGGGCGTGCGCGTGACGCCGAACGTCTACACCACACTCGATGAAGTCGATCGTTTTGCCGAGCAGCTGGTGTCGGTTGCGCGAAACGGGCTGACCTGAACACGGCTTCGGTTGACGAGTAAGCGCAACGTGAGGTGGTTTGAAACCTCGGCCGCCGCCGGCCGTTAGGAGATCAAACGGAGGTTATCATGATTGGATTCCTGCTTTCGCTCGCCATCGCCACCTTCCTGGCGATCTCATTGCACGGAGTAACACGTCGGTTTGTGCGGGATCGACTCCGCTATGTCGATGCCGTGCGCAAAGGTATTGCTCCCTGGCTGGCTGGTGGTGCCGCGTTGCTCGTTGCGATGCCGGTGATGGGATTGCTGCCCATTGTTGGCATAGGGACAGCACTGACGGTTGGAGTTGCGGTGGGTGTCGGCGTTGCAAACGGCGCGAAGGACATTGCGCGCGGGACGTCACCGGTGGTGTACGGGCCCTGACTACATCCAGTACTCGTACTTCCCGCTCCAGAGCACGTACGCCGACAGGCAGGCGTTCGTCACGGCATGCGTAAGCACCAGATCGCCCAGTGAACGGGTCCGCCACATCCACCAGTTGAAGATCAGTCCGCAGAGCAGGCCGACTTCCCAGTAGGGACCATGCTCGCTGGCAAACAATACGGCGGTTCCCACGAACGCCAGCACGGTGTACGTGCCGAGTTGCACTCGTTGCCAGTCTGGATTCACGAGCCATCTCGGCAGCCAGCCGCGCCAGAACAGCTCTTCCAGCAACGGCACCAGCAAAGCGGCCCGTGCAAACCGCAGCGTGGCCACGAGCGGATCGGCGAATGCGTCTGGGGGGATCGTGGTGGTGAGCCTGCCGGTTACGCTGTTTTGAAACAGCCAGTGATCACGCCATCCCGACACCAACACATCGGGCGCAATCCAGAGCGCGAACACGGCCACCCCAAGGGCCGTGGAGCCGATCACATGCTGCACGCGCATGTCGGCGATGATCCGCCGCGAAAAAAACCAGAGCGTGGCCGTGAGCAACAGCACGCGGAGCACCGACTCCCAAGGTTGGGCAATCGGCAACCTCGGCATCACCACAAGCAACAGCATGAAAATCGCGAACGGTGCAACCCACTCGAGCGCGGGATAGCGATCTCGAAACATCAGTTGCCCTGGTCACGAACCACGATGCGCGCCTCGACCTGTTCGCCGTCTGATGCAGACACGCGTACCACATGTGTGCCCGGTGCCAGCGCCCAACGGCCGCTGACGACGGGCTTGTTGTTGACACTCCAGGACAGCGGAGCCGACTGATCACCGCCGATCGCGCGCAGCGCAAGCGTAGCCACGGATCGCTCTGGTCCGCTCGGCAGCAGATAGACATCACCGTGCTTTGGAGAGAGCAGCGTCAGCGATGCACCCGTGGTGTGCGACGCTCGTGGTGGGGCGGTTGCACTGGCGAGCGTGCGCTGCACCTGCGCTGCCTGCCACGCGGCGAATCGTTCCGGTAGCACAACGGCACCATCGCGATGCCAATCATCGACCGCGAGCGGTGAAGCGCCGGCCAGTTGCCATTCGTTTACTGCGCTGCACTCCGGTGTTGCGGCGAGGCCTGAGACGCCGCACACCCGCGCTGTCGTGGCACCGAGTTGTGTGAGCGAGGGCAGCACACCGGGGGTTCTTCGCGCGGCCGTGGCGAGCACCGCGCGACGCAGCAGCGGTCCCGCTCCCGCGATGCCTGAAACCGCCGCCATTGGTGTTCCGTCGAAGTTGCCGACCCAGACACCAACCGTAAACGCGCCAGTGACAGCCACGGCCCAGTTGTCGGTGAAGTGGCGACTGGTGCCTGTCTTCACGGCCACGGGAAATGGAAACGCGAAGACTGCCGCGTCGCCGAAACCGGTCAAGCGCGCGTCGGCGTCGGCGAGAATATCGAGCGTGAGCGCGGCCACGTCGGGGCGAACCACGGAGCGTGTTTTGTCAGCGCCGTTTCCACCGAGCAGCAGAGAGACGGGTGAAAACTCGCCCTGATTGGCCAGCGCGCGATACGCGTTGGTGAGTTCAAGCAGCGTCACTTCGCCATTGCCCAAGGCGAGACCTAAGCCGTAATGATCCGCGCCGCGCGTGAGTGACGCAAAGCCCGCCCTGTGCAACACGTCGAGCAGCGTGCTTGCGCCGATCGCATCGGTGAGTTGCACCGCCGGAAGATTCAGCGAACTGCCGAGCGCCACGCGCGCACGGACCGGGCCTCGAAACTGTCGATCATAGTTGCGTGGCCGATATGGACCTGTGGATGTCATCCACGTGCGCGGAATGTCATCCAGAATTGACGACGGACCGTAGCCCATCTCGAACGCACGGGCGTACAGGAACGGTTTGAGTGCTGACCCCGGCTGCCGACGCGAGACGACCATGTCCACCTGTCCGCGCTCGCCGTCAAAGTCCGGGCTTCCAATCCACGCCAGCACTTCACCGCTGGCGTTGTCGAGCACGACGACCGCCGCCTGCTGCACCCGCTGCTCGGCGAGCGACTGGACCACCTGTCGCGCATCGGACTCCAGTGCGTGCTGCAGCGACCAATCAATCGATGTGCGCACAGTGCCGAACGTATCGTGGGCTGCCAGTACGCGTGTCGTGAAATGCGGCGCACGAAAATACCCCGGTTTCGACCGCGCGCCTGTGAACGCTGGTTCGGCATCCGCGAGTGCGCGCTGTGCTTCGCTGATGTATCCGCCGGTCTCCAACGCGCGCAAAACGGTGCCTCGACGTCCCGCCGCGCGCTCGGGCGCCGAGAAGGGATTGTCACGCGCTGGTGAGCGAGCGATACCGGCCAGCAACGCTGCGGGACCCGGGCCAAGCCGCGATGCGGAGACGCCGAAATACAAGCGTGACGCCGCTTCAACACCAATCGTACCCTGGCCGAGCGGAACGCGGTTGAGATACTGCTCGAGAATGCGATCCTTGCCGACGTGACGTTCCAGTCGCAGTGCCCACGCCACTTGCTGCATCTTGCCAACCACACCTCGCGAATGGCCGCGCAGCAAGCGTGCGGTTTGCATGGTGATGGTGCTGGCGCCTGAGACAACCCGTCCGGCGGCAAGGTTGTCGCGCATTGCGCGCAGCACGGACGTCCAGGCGATGCCGTCGTGATCGAGAAATCGGCGGTCTTCGGCCGCCATGAAGGCCGCGGCAACGACTGGATCCATCTCGGAGAGTGATATCCAGCGCCAGCGCGCGCCGTCGGGTGCGCGCGTATCACGAAGCGGTATGCCCTCACGGTCGGTGAGTGTGACGCCAAGCGAGGCGGGCCGCGTGAGTAGTTCGGGGTCGATTGGCGTGAGTAACCACGCCGTGAATGCAACGGCTGATGTCAACAGTACCGCCGCACCGTACATCAGGACACGAAGCATCAGTGCACGACGCATCATGGCACCGTGACCGTAAACACACTGCCTTCCGTGCGGCCGAACACCGAAGGATCATACATCTCTTCAGCAAATGCTGGCGGACGCACAAACCGTCCCGGTGTCGTGGCGCGCGCAAGATAGGACAGCGTGAACGTGCCGGGGAACACGGTGGTCGCCGACCACGTCACACGATCATCGCGCAGTTCGCGATGTTCGAATGGTGTCCAATAGCCAGCATCCCAGCGTCCGCTGCTCCACGCGGTCATGGGATCATCATCGGCGCCCCACCAGTATTGTCCGCGCGTTCCCACCGGTGTCACGCCGGCGCTTGGCGCATCGGCGGTGAGCACAGCGGTGCGCAGTGAGAGATCAACCGGTTCCAGTCCGGCGGGCAGCGGGTCTTCCACACTCACGAAACGGCGTTCGCTGGCGACCGTGATGCGGACGCGCACGCGTACCAGTGCACCGGCGGCTGCCTGGAGCACGGGAGCATTGGTCGACGGATCTTCCGTCCAACGTTCCACCGTGATGCCGCGATCGAGCGGCCGAGTAGGTGGTGTGCGCGAAACGGTGCGCAGTGTGGCGCTGGCAAAGAGCGCGTTCCCGTCGGTGAGCGGCGTAATTGTGAGTACCAGCGAATCGCCGCGTGGCGCACGATTGCGGCCAAGCAGCTGTTGGAGCGTGATCGTGGTGTCGCCGGCCACATCACCGCTGGCAACCGTGAAGATCGTGCGACCATCGACGGCGATACGTGCACCACGCCGTGCCGCACCGCGCTGGTTCGCTTCCACCACACGCAGCGCGCGCACGGCGGTCGCCATATCGGGCGTCACACCAAACCATCCGGTGCCGCCGCGCGCCTGCGCGACCACCGTTTCAACGAGCGGTGCCACCACCGGGTGACCGGGATCTACCGCAAGCGTCGCGCGCAACAGTTCTCCAGTCACACGCAGCGGCGTTGCAAAGTAGAAGCCGTTGGCATCAAGCGTATCGGTGAGCACGACACGTCGCCCGTCGGGTTGCACCTGACTCCACAGCCCCTCGAGTAATGTGCGCGCCACCGCGCGGTCTCCACGCATTGCCACAATGCGCGCCAGACGTGCCCGATCCGCCATGGAAAGTCTCGCGGCCTGCCGCACGAGATCATTCTCCACCGACAGCATTGGCTGGCCGAGCGCACGGAGCGCTTCCACCGCGGCCACGTACTCGCCAAGGATTACGTGCGGTGCGGCATAGCGCCGCGACACCGGTGTACGGCCACGCGACGGTGCGTACTCGCTTTCCGGTTCACCGGCCGCCTGCGTGAGATACTCGGTCACGCGCGAGAGCACACGAGGGTCAACCGCAATGCCTGCATCACGTGCCTCGACCAGCACCAACGCCGCATGTGCGGTAATCCACGGTGTGGTCCAGTCGTTGCTTCCCCAATAGCCGATGCCGCCGTCACTGCGCTGTCGCTGTTGCAGCGCTCGCACCACGCGCGCGAGATCGCCGGTGGCGCTGGCCGGTGCCTGATTGGCGGCCAGCAGCGCAATCAGCGGCATTGCGGTGCTGGCGATTTGTTCTGTGCACGCCCATGGATACGCCCGTGCGTTCATCGCGGCCGCCTGCACAAGCGCCAACGGTGAAGCACCAAGCGAGAGCGTGAGTGTGGAGCGTGGCGTATCGGCGTCGTCCAACCACGGCAGTGTGAGCGTGCCCGATGATCCGATCATACGCGACGCACTGGTCACCGTGGGCCGGCCATCCGGGCGAATCGGAATGCTTGTTTGCACCGCATCCCGATCCCCGCCGCCCTGCACATCAAAACGGAATGTGACCTGCTCGCCGGCCGGCACGCGGAACGGGAACCGCACATCAACGCCTCGTCCGGTTTCCACACGCACATTCTGTCGCGTGCGCCGAGTGATGGCGGCGCCAGTTGCACGCGCGTCCACGCGCACAGTGCCAGTCGTACCCTCGCGGCGATTGATGGTGGTGCCAGCATTCACCACATCGCCGGGTCGCACAAATCGTGGGAGCGCCGCGCGCGCGATCAGCGGACGCGTGACCAGCAACGTGGTATCGCCGCTGCCGTAGCGATCTCCGCGCGTCACAGCGACGGCCATGACTCGGAACGTGGTAAGGTTGTCTGGCAGCGACGCACTGGCGGTTGCATTGCCTGCCGCGTCTGTGATCACACTGCCCAGAAAAAATGCGGTGGTACGAAAGCGTGATCGCAGCACGCCATCATCGTCTCCACCCCCGCCGCCGCCCGGTTCGCGCGTCGCCTTCTCACCCTCCGGCAGCTGCGGCGCGACATTCGCAAGTGTGCTGGCCAGTGTCAGGCCAAGCCCTCGCGGTTGATACAGCAGGTCCAGCGGATCGGGTGTGCGAAAACCGGTCAGTGACAACACGCCCTGATCGACCGCCCACAACGTGACCTCACTGCGCTGTCCAACGCCCTGCGCATTACGCACTTGTACGCGAACACGCGCCGTGTCGCCGGGTCGATACTGCGGTTGATCAGGCGCCACGGCCACCGAAAGTCGCTTCACTTCAGGCGTGACGCGCAGCTCGACAAAGCCCACGCGCATGGTTGGCCGTCCCGGATCGCCAATGGTACCGGGTTTTTCCGTGCGACCACGCGCCACCAGCATGGAGACGAATATGTTTGGGGCGTGCGCTTCGGTGATGGGCAGCCGCAACGTGGTGGTGCCTGAGGTCAGCCGCTGTCGCCGCTGCTCGAGCACACCTTCGCGCTCCACCGTGATCCACGCCTCGGCATCCGTGAATGGTGTGGCGAACATGATGGTGGCCGTGTCACCGGGCGCGTAGCGTGCCTTGTCGGCAATGACATCGAGCTTGAGCTGATTGTCATCATTCCACGGCACCCACTCGGGACCGGTCACCCAGCGCGTGAACGCGGTCACGGTACTGCGCTGGTCCGCATCACGCGCCGAGAAAATGAGTGAGTGGGCACCACCCTTGGTTGGTGTGACATTGCACATGCCGCCGTCAATACTGACGGTGAACGTGCAACGTGCGACGGTATCGGCCACCCACTCGCCGACAGATTCCGCGGTGCCGCCGCGAATGCGCTGCACCCGGTGCCACTCGCGACGAACCAGTACACCATCCACACGGACGCCCGCAACGCGCTCGCCATCCGGACGCACGGCACGCACGCGCACCGCACGCGCGGCGTTCGCGGTCCAGAACCACTCATTCCCCTGTGGTTGTGCGGCGAGATAAAACGCTGCTGGATGCACAATGACATTGGTTCGCGCGCCAACGAGGCGTCGATTCACATCGCTGACGTTCGTGGCGAGCGTGAGTCGCATCGGCTGCGTGACATCGGTGTCCGGTGTGCGCACGGTGAGGTCGAGCACACCCTGCGCGCCCAACGAGTCGGAGCCGCTCGCAACAAACTCGGTACCGGTACGCCGCACGCCCGGTTGCCAGCCGTAGTCCGAGTCGCCGAGCATCCAGTCGTCAGTACCGGGGATCGCAAGTTCGAACGCTTCCACCACGTTTCGCGTGAGCGACCACGCCACCGTTGCGCCGGCCATCGGACCGCCGAAGAGATACGTCGCGCCAATACGCACGCCGAGCGAATCACCGGGGCGCTCCGGCGTACGCGTGGTATTCGCCTCTACAAGAAACTCGGGCGGACGGTACTCGGCGATGCGATACGACGCGCCCGCCAGCGGTTCCCAGCGCTGTCGGTGTCGCCATTCAATCGACATGCGATATTCACCGATCGCTGCGTCCGCAGGAACGGGCAGCTCGATGTTCGTGCTGCCAAACTCCGACAAAACGACAGTGATGGAGTCGACAATACGATACTCGTTGTCACGGCGTGTCCAGCGTATGGTATCCCGCGGCCCCGGGGCCGCAAGCGAGCCCAACGCGCCGCCGCGCACAATCGCTTTTGCGTACACCGTCTCGCCGGGACGATAGATGTCGCGCTCAGTGAAGACGGCCGCCGCAACCGTCGCCCGGTCAGATCCCCACGCGCCGCGCATGCCAAAGCGCCACGGCGCGAGATCGGGATCGTGATCGCGAATGGGCAACAGCGCTCTGTCGTCGCCAAGTGATACGGAGACGTACCCTTCCTCGAGCGGCGACTCCTCTTCTGCGTCTTGATCGGCCGTCGGGGTAACGACGGCGCGTGAAGGCGCGGCTCGACGACGCCACGCGAAGTTGTTGAGCCGTGCCATGCCGTCGCCATCTGTCGTAGCGGAGGCGAGCACTGCGCCTCGGCTGTCGTGCAGCACCACGCGCGCGCCAGGACGAACGCGTCCGTCAGTGCCGTCGGTTACCCAAACCACGCCAGCGTCATCGCCGATCTTGGCGTGCACACCAAGGTCGGTGACTTGCACCATCGCCAGACGATACCAGTCATCCTCTTCGTTGTGCTTTCTTGCTGCGTCAGCGGCATGGCGCACGCGAACAAGCTGCAGCGAACCAGTCGCACGTGTTGCACTTGCCGCGGGCAATGTGATGGCGACGATGCGGGCGCGGTCTGGTGTCCGCGTGATGGGCATGCGCGTCCGCACATGGTTTCGCGTCTGCGCGGTCCAGAACTCTCGCCACGTCCATTCACCACCCGCCAGCAGTCGAGCGACCGCTGTGTCCGGAACGGGGAGTCGTTCCACGAGCAGCGTATCAATGTTCATGGTGCGCACAGCCAGCGTACGGTAACCGGTGCGCTCAACAGTAAGACGTCCGAACGGTGCCTGTACATCGGGCGCGTAGCCGGTGGTGCGCACGCCGATGCTCGGGTTTCCGGTGAGCGACTGTCCGAACACGTCGCGCAGTCCGCGCGAGAGAATCAGCGCATACGCAGTGCGCGGGGAGAACTGTCCCGTGAGCCGCCATCGGTGCGACACAGCCGAGGTGTCGAGATCCAGCGCTACCTGCGGTGACGCGGTGAGTGCCGCCGCCAGATCACTGCCGCGTACCGGCGTGGAGAACTGCAACACAAGTGGACCATGCGGACACCACGTGGCGGCGACGCACCGCGCACTGTCCACGTGAAAGACACCGTGGGTACGAAACGCCAAGCGTACATCACCCAGGCGCGGTGCATTGTCATTGTCGCTGACGGAGAGTTCCTGCGGTACCACGAGCGTCGCAAGGCAGTTTGCCGGTAGTGCACGGTTCGCCACCAGTTGTACGGAATCGCGTGATGCAGCTGGTGACGACACCGGGGACACCGCCACTGCGG
>JBGTOG010000058.1:0-7963 GCA_041742675.1 Gemmatimonadaceae bacterium
CGACAGGGTACGACCGCCTGCTGGCAACACGCTTCGGTGGTGCTGCCGTCGAAGCAGTCGCCAACAAGATGTGGGGCCACATGGTCGCCCTGCAGTCGCCGCATCTTGTCACGATTCCCATTGTCGACGTACTGAAGGAACCCAAGCGCGTGGAGCCCGCACACGACGTCGTGCGAACCGCCCGCGCCGTGGGGATCAGCTTCGGCGACTGACGGGTATACACAGTAGCGCCGGCCTCATGCGGAGAGGATCGTCACCTCACGGGGACGGCGTCGTCCTCTGGAGTGGGCGTTGTGGTTTGCCCTTGGGGGCACAGGGAGTGGCACGAGTCCTGCACTGCAGATCATCGAGTCGTTCGCACCATCACTTGGGATGGTCGCTGAGCGCAGCGATTGGAGGGATTATGGTGCGTCGAATGCTGATGGTTTGCGGGTTGCTCGGAGCGGGCGTGTTGTCGGCCGGGGTTGCGAGTGCGCAAGCCACGACGGCGTCGCGCGCTGCCGCTGACAGCATCCCCAAGGAGCACCTGCCGCCAGCCGGTATGTGCCGCATCTGGCTGGACGCGGTGCCGGCCGCGCAGCAGCCCGCGCCTACGGAATGCAGCTTGGCCGTGCGCAACAAGCCACCCAACGGAAAGGTGGTGTACGGGCCGGCAAAAGGTGCCGAAAAGGGCAAGGTTGGTGACATGCCCATTCGAAAGTTCGATGCCACCAAGCCGCAGGTGCCCATCAAGATTCCCGGACGCCCCGATGTAAGCAGTGCCGGTCGCGAACCGTGGGAAAACAAACGCATCACAGATGATCAGCTCTTCGGCGACCGGCAGGGTACTCTGCCGGTTTCGTCGTCTGGTATGGCGGCTGGCATGGGTGGAATGCCCACCGGGTTTGAGGCCTATGTCGGACAGGGCGGGCTGCTGCTCGGCGCAGGCGGTATTGCCGATCCGCGCTATTTCTCCCCCAACACGCCGCCACCGGGCCGAGGCTCGAGCGATTGTCTGGATCGCGATGGCGATGGTTGGTGCGACGACTTCCGCTTTGGTCCACCGCCGTGTCTTGACCGCGACCGCGACGGACGTTGTGATGACCTGCCAGGATTTGCGGCCCAGCCGTATCCGCAGGTGTTGCCGCGCATGCAGGCGGCGGTTGATGTGATGCAGGGTCGTCCGAGCGTCGAAGTGGCGCAGTGGCTGGGTACGAATGAGTTCATCGCCCGACTGCCGGATCAGGGGCGCGGAACTCCGTGGCGCGCAATCTTCCTTGACGCCAATACCAATCAGTTGATGCAGGTGTGGACTGACAGGGACAAGGACGGCATCGTGGACCGCGTTGAAGTCTTTCGCGATGGCCAGCGCGTCAAGCTGATTCAGCGCTAACGCGCGCTGCGGGCTGGCCACGAACGTTGTGAATCGGGCCGGCGCGCTGTTTCCGGTGCGCCATTAGCTTTCGGCGTGCGCACTGTTCACGATCGCTACCTGCCGCCAGACCGCGACGCATTTGTCGCCGCCGAGCCGTCTACCGGTCGGGTGATCGTGATCGCACCCACACGCGCGGCATGTGAGACGATTGAGCTCGCGGTGGGATTGCATCTCGAGACGTTTCTCGAGCGCACCCGTGGCGATGATCTTCGCCGACTGGCCGCGAGCGGAGAAGGTTTCGGCATTGTTGCCGGTACGGGCACCGGCAAAACGCTGGCGATTCGCCCCATCGCCGAGACGATTCTGCACACCACGCAACTGCGCGTGGGTGTGATCAATCGCGAACGTGAAGCGACGCCGGAGACACCGTCGTGGAATGTGATCATCGTGACCACGGGTATTGCGCGCCGCTGGTTTCAGGACGGCGATATTCTGCCGCAGGACACACTGATCGTTGATGAGATTCATCAAACGAGTGCGGAGTTGGAGCTGTGTCTGGCGCTTGGCAAGCGCACGGGCTGTCGCTTCATCTGGTTGTCAGCCACCGTTGATCCCACGTTCTACGCACGCTACCTGAACAGCGCCGACGTGCTGGCCGTGAGCGCATTCGACGCGACGAAGGCGGCCAAGGTCGAGGTGGTGCGCAGTCAGCCAGTGGAGTTTCTCGACAGTGGATTCCTGCGCAAGGCAGTGAAAGCGGGTCGCGGGATTGCGATGTTTTTGCCAACGCGCGCGATGGTGGAAGAAGCCGCCGAGTGGGTGAAGTCGCGCTACCCGCGCATGGCGGCGGCGCACTACCACGGCGGTGAGCCGATTCGTGTAATTCGTCCGTTTCTCGAGGGCGAAGTAGGAAAGCCGTTTTTTCTTTCGATGACGGCGGCTGGTCAGAGCGCATTGAATGTGCCAGGGCTCGACACGGTGATCATTGATGACTCGCGTTTCAGCAATGTCATCATGCGCGGTCGCAATGTGCTCACGCGTACGCATCTCGGCGCCAACGAAATCCTGCAGATGGCAGGACGTGTGCACGGGCGCGTGGCCGGCGGGCGCGTACACATTTTGAGCGACCGTGACATTCACTTTGGTTCGCTCAAGCCCACAGAGCCGGAGTTTCAGCTGGCGGGTGATTCAGAACGTGTTGCACTGACGTGTGCCGGACTCGGCGTGCGCGCCGATGACCTCGATTTGCCGGTGCCGTTGGATCGTGCGGCGTATCGCAATGCGCTGTCGCTGCTGGAATCACGCGGATTGGTCGATACCGGTCGACTCACCGACTACGGTCGCGCGGTGGAAGCCCTGCCTGTGGAGCGTGCGTGGGGCGAACTGATCGTGCACGGTGAAGACGAGCTGCTGCCGTTCCTCACAGTCATGAGCGGCATTGAATCGCTGCATCGCATGACGCGTGATGATCGCAATCTTGAAGGATTGGTGTTGCACGGGAGTGATCATCTCACGGCGTATAATCTGTACGCCGAGGCGTTTGCCGAAGCAGGGTATGTGGGCGAAGTGTATGGTCTGGCTCGGCATTTGTTCGATGCGGAACGCATCGCGCCGTGGGCGGAGCGTCGTGGCGTGCTGGTCAAGTCGCTTGAGGATGCGGCGCTGGCGATGGCGAGCGTGTATCGCAGTGTCAGCCGACCGTTGCCCACCGCGATGCCGTTTGCGCGGGAGCCGACGCTGCGACGTTTCGCCGAGTTGCTGGCCGAGTTCATGCCGTTTGATCTGGTGATCGATGAGGAGACGGTGGATGGCCAGTCGGCGCGCGTGTCGCGCACGAGCGTGTGTGGCAGCTGGGGCGCTGTGGCCGGTTCGCTCCGGTTTTTCGCGGATCGATTCGGCGTGCCGCGCGCTGGCATCGAGGGCACGCAGATGTCACTCGATCTCATTCGTCGACACGCGCATCGGCACCCGCCGGAGCTGGTACTCGATCCGGGGCGCGGGCACACGCCTATCGTTGAACGTCGCCGTGTATCGTACTTCGGCTTTGAGCTCTCGCGTGAGTCGGAGCCGCTGCGGGAGTGGACCGGAGCGCACGCCGATCGCGCGCGGGATCTGGTTGCCGAGGGACTGGCCACGGGGCAGCTCCGTCATCACGCTGTGCGGCGCAATCACACGGCGATTGAAGACGTGCGTGAAGTGTGGCGACGACTGGGCGGCACCACGCGCAAGCTTGGTCAGACGGAGCTCGGGGCCTGGTATCGAGCGCAACTCGGCGGCGTGTCGAACTGGGAAGACGTGCGTCGGCTGGCACTTCCGTTCGAGACGAGCGACTTCGTCACGGATGACGAGATGGCGCGCGCGCGTGCGCTTCCTGATGATCTGATGGTGCGTGATCGCAGCGTCCCGCTGGCCTACGACGTGGACAGCAACGAGGACGGCACGTTGACGCCGGTGGTGCGTTTGCGCTTGCCGGAAAAAATCGCACGCACGCTGAGCGAATCAGAGCTGCCGACACTTGGCGGCCCGCTTGCTGATCGGCCGCTGCAGTTCATTGTCACGCGCGGTCAGCGTGGCGCGGTGCGCGCGAGTACACTGTCCGAACTGCAGGACCGCCTTGATGCGCCGTTCACCGATGAAGAGGTGGCGGCGCACAACCGCGCCCGCGATCAAAAGCGCGAGGCGCGGCGGCAGGATGGGCGGGGGGGACGAGGTGGTGGACGGTCGGGCAAACAGGGCGGCAAGCGCCGCCGTCGTTGATTTACGGTTTCTTGCGCACCGCGATGTACGTGAAGTTGAAGCACATCTCTTCGTCTGAGCCGAGACCACCAAACACGGGCTGTTCCCTCGGATTGAAGAAGGTGCAGCGTACACGCAACTTGGTGCCGGTGATCTGATCGAGCCCGAAGACCTTGGGCTGAACGAACGTGAAGTCGCGCTGCCAGCCAAGGTCCCACCGCGGAATGGAGAGCAATGTTTCGCGCGTACCACCCGCTGGTTCCAGCGTGACGTCGGCTGACTGCCCGATGCCGTGCATGTGCAGGTTGGCCGAGTGCAGTTCGATGGCGTCGATACGGTCGCGCGCCACACCGGTCACAGCGGCGATGTATCCGAGATAGTCACCGAGATCTTCCGTGAGGCTGACAGACGCGGTGTCGCCGGCCGGCACACGAATCGAGCCTTCGCGGTCGCCGTTCATCCAGTCGTTATTCGTCTGCGCGAGATGGAACGCAGGGCGTTCAACAGCGCGTGCGGTCATGAAGTCGAGGCGTGATCCCTCGTCCCGCTCGCCCGGTGCTTCCTTGGTGTAGTAATGCAGCTGGACAACGAGCGCTGATCCCGGCTTCATGCGAATGCCGGTGCCCTCGGGAAAGACGTGGCCATCCATACCAGGCGCCCAGTGCGCGAGCCAGAAGTTGCCGCGATTCAGTTCGCGCACACCGTTCGGATACTTCTCCTCGTAGGCCGCGCGGTTGGCACGGTTGCCGAGCCGATCGGGCACCGCTCCACCGAAGCACTGATAGCCCGCGCCCTCTTCCTCGTCTGCGAGGTCGCGGAAACGTTGCGCAACGTTGGGCTCGATTGCGAACACGACAAAATGATGCGCAACCTTCCGATTGCCCGGCACTGCGCGAAAGCCAGTGATGAACGACTCGACGTCCGGCGTCCAATCCACCACGAAGCAGCGGTAGTCATCCGTGCGCGATGGATTGGGCAGATACGATTCTTTCGGCAGGACGTCGAGCGACAGGTCCGGTGCGAAGTTGCCGTGCGCGGGACCGTGACTCCCCGCGTGCGCCGCGTCGTCCTTGGTGAGCGTCTTGTCGGGGACCGGCTCTCCCTTCGCGAATCCGCCATCGCGCCAACCCTGCACGACGTTCAGGATGTACTCGGCGAGCATCGGATTCCCGATGTATTCCTGATGTCCCTCTTCAGCAAGCCAAGGTGGCATGTGACGCTCGAGAATGGCGCGCGCGATTCTGCGGCGCCTTTCGTACGTGTCCTCCGGGTCCTTCATGGAAAACGCGGCGCCCTCGCCGTTGTGACAGCGCACGCAGTTCTCCAGCAGCACCGGTCGCACGTCCTTGTAATACGTGGGCTGCTGTGCGGCGAGTCGAGGCGCGGTCGACAGCGACGCGGCTGCAAGCACGAACAGCGGCGCGGCCGTTCGCAGCGCGAGATATCTGAACGCGCGCATCGTGGTCGTCATCGCGGATGGCGCGGCTGGGCGCGATGTGTGGAATGCGTGCAATGGATTGGTCACGTGCCCTCCAATGGGAGTGTGCGGCGGGAGTACGCGGCGCGCGGATGTGCAGGCGCGGAGACTGCTGCAAGATGCCTTGGAGCCACGCGCCGCGCCACGTTATCGCATGACCTTGTAGGTCTCCGTGCGATCAATAGTGAATCCGCGCGCGAGGTAGTTCGGGAGCGCGCCCGGCCCATCAAGTGTGCACGTGTGCAACCAGACGCGTGAAGCGCCTCCATTCCACGCGAGGCGCACCGCTTCGGCCAGGAGCCACGCACCCAGCCCGTGTCCGAAGACCTCCGACACGAGGCCCAGATACACGATTTCAACGCTGCCGTCGTTGTGCCGGCAGAGTTCGAGCAAGCCGGCGTGTTCGAGCGGTGGCACACTGACGGCATACGCGTGCACGGTGGGTTGCGCGAGGTAGTCGGCCAGCTGCTCGTCGGTCCAGGCGTCGCGGTCATGCCAGCTCCAGGGTGAGCCCACGCGTTCATACAGCGTGCGCCACTCGTCAATCGCATTGGCGCCAAGTTGACGAAGCTGCGCCGCGCGAGTGGGGTGCGTCTCGCGTGCGTTGAACTGTGACGGATCGCGCAGCGAGAGGTAGGTTCGCTCGACCGACTCGATGCGTCCGGACATCGGACCAGGCGTCCGAGGATTTGATTCATTATCTTTTGATACGTCTGACATCAACAGATCAGTGATCGGTCACGGTTGTGAAATGCGCCAGCTTAAGAGTGTTGCAATGAATATATGTAAAGCGTTGTGAAATAATGGTTTAAGTAAGATATCTCGTCTGCTCTTGCGCTTTGGACTACCCAGTCCTACTTTACTTCCATCATGTCAGACCGACGCCTCCAGATACTTGACGCCGCAGCAACGATGATCGCCGAACGTGGATACAACTCCACGTCGGTCGATGATGTCATTCGCGGAGCCAAGTTGAGTGGAAAGAGCCACTTCTATCACTACTTCCGATCCAAGGAAGAGTTGGGGTACGAGGTGCTCAATCGCCAGTTTGAGCGTTTCACGGAACGCGGTCTGGCGATTCTTCGCGAGCCGATGATCGATCCACTCGAGCGACTGTCGCTGTTCATTGACGCGGTCGTGGCGCTGCAGGTTGAGCGCGGTGGCCGCGGCGGTTCGCCATTTGGCAATCTGGCGGCCGAGTTGGCCGATGCCCACGAGGGATTCCGGGTGCGCATCGAAGCGGTGTTTGAGCGGTGGGCCAGTCAGATCCGCTCGCTCTTGTGGGAAGCCCGTCCGCAGTTGCACGACGATGTGGACGCGGTGCGTTTGTCGCGATTCATCATTGCGACGCTCGAGGGAGCGGTGTTGATGACGCGCGTGAAGCGGGATCTGGGAGTGCTTGAAGGCATCGCGTTTGATCTCAAGCGATTCATTGGCACCCATGTACGGGATGGCGGTGCGGTCGTTGCGTTGGCGGGTGTGCGAGGGGTGGAGTCAGGGGTCTGAATCACTCGTCCGGGGCGCTACTGTCCCGCACGATGGATTTGGCAACGGGTGGTGAGGCTACGGGCGCCGTAGCCAGGGAGCATGGGTTTATGGTGACGACCAACGAGTTGGCGGTGCGTTCGGCATCGCCGGAGATGGAGTCCGACACGCTGATGTCGGAGATGACGGCAGAGGCAGCACAGGAGCGCGCTGCGCGCCGTGCGCAGTTCGAGCGGGAAGCGCTCGTGCATCTGGACGCGCTCTACTCGTTTGCTCTGAAACTTGCGCGCTCACGCGATGACGCCGAAGATCTTGTGAGCGACACCATGCTGCGTGCGATTGAACGGTGGGAGCAGTACCACCTGGGTACGAACATTCGCGCCTGGCTCTTCACGATTCTTTATCACGTGTTTGTGAGCCGCAAGCGCCGCATCGATGCGCGTGAAGTGCACCAGCCGGAAGACACCGAAGGATGGGCGCTGTTCGAGGCGGTGGGTGAAGCGGATCCCGAGGGTCGCTTTTATGATTCCTTTCTCGACGATGAAATCACGCGAGCGATCCGTGCGTTGCCGGAGGAGTACCGCGCCGCAGTGGTGTTGAGCGACTTGCAGGGATTGCGCTATGCAGAAATCGCTGAGGCGCTTGGTGTGCCAGAGGGGACCGTCAAGTCACGACTCTTCCGTGGTCGACGCATCCTGCAGAAGAAGCTGGCCGGCTACGCCGTCGACATGGGCTACATCAAGCCGTCGTCGATCGTGGATCGCTCCAGCAGCGTCGTCACCGCCTCATCGCTCTGACGCTGCATCCGACGGCGGTGCGCCCGCACCGCCGTCCATGCGCAGCGCGCCGGTAGCACGCGCCAGCTCCTCGAGCGCGCGGTCCACGGTGCCGCTCCATTGATGCAAGCGCTG